>DATAQD010000146.1:0-3559 GCA_036264855.1 Jatrophihabitans sp.
GCATGACGTAACCGGAACAGGGCAAGCAGCACGCGAGGGACAAGTAGACGGACCACGGCAACGAAGTACGCGGAGCGCGGCAAAGACGTAAGCGAAGTAGGGCAAAAACGTGACCGAACCGGACCAAGGCAAAGACGTAAGCAGAGCAAGAACGCACCCCGAAAACCGAACCCGGTCACGAGGACAACTCCCGCGTCCGCGCATTTTCCAAAGACGAAACGCACTCTCCACACAAACGCAACCCCAGACCGGCCTCCGGTATCGCGCAGACCGCATTATCGAGGAGCATGCACAACTACCGAAAACCCGCTCCTCAAAACGAGCAGGCAATGATCTTGATGTCGGCCCTACTCCGCCTGGCGGCCTCGGTCTTCGCCGCATCGAAAAGCGCCGCGCTGAACTTCACGATGGTGAGCGCGACGGCCAAGCTGGCGAGCAACGAGATGTCGCGGTGCGAAGCCTGGTTGACGCTGCCGCAATCGCCTACGGGATAAGGGAATCAACCGTCTACGCGGGCGAGATCCGTACGGGCGCCCAGCCGGAGCCCCGGTCGAGTATGGATTCGTGCGCGCGACCGCGAGCCGTCCCGGCTCACGCGCGACCACGAGCCGTCCCGTCTCACGCGCGCGACCGCGACCCGGGACGGACGGCCGCTAGGCTGACCCGCGGTGTGCCGGGAAGTCTGGTCGGCGATTGTTCGCCCCTGCCCGGGAGAGGATGCACCGCGATGCGTGATCTCGTTCCGTTCGCCGTGATCACCTTGCTCGTCGCCCTGGCCCTGCTCATCGCCGTCGGCTCGAACCGGATCGCGGAGCGCATCCATGTGCCGGCGCCGGCGCTGTTCCTCATCGCCGCCGCCGTCGCCGCCGAGCTCGCCCCGGGGGTCGGCGGGCTTTCGATCATCGTCGACCAGCGCATCGTGACCATCGCCCTCGTCGTGATCCTGTTCGACGGCGGCATGCACATCGGTTGGGACCGGACCCGCACCGCGGCCGGCGCGATTGTCTGGCTCGGCGTGGCGGGCACGGTTGTCACCGCCGCGGCGATGGCCATCGGCGCGCACCTACTGTTCGGGTTCGACTGGCGCGCCGCGCTGCTGATCGGCGCGGCCCTCGCGCCGACCGATCCGGCCGTCGTGTTCTCGGTCCTCGGCCGCCGCGAGATCTCCGGGCGGTCCGGCACCCTGCTTGAAGGCGAATCCGGCGCCAACGATCCGGTGGCGATCGCGCTGATGGTCAGCCTGCTTGGCGCGACTGGCGGCGGCTGGTCGGCGGTCGGCAGCGGCCTGGGGCACTTCGCGCTGCAGCTCGCCGTCGGCGGCGTCGTCGGAGTCGGTGGCGGCTGGCTGCTGCTCCAGCTGATGCGCCGCCTGCCGCTGCCCAACGAAGCGCTCTATCCGGTGCAGACCGTCGCCTTCGCCGTGCTGCTGTACGGGGTCGCGACGGCGGGCCAGGGCTCGGGGTATCTGGCCGTGTTCCTCGCCGGGATCATCGTCGGCGATGCACGGGCACCGTACAAGCGCGAGATCGAGCGCTTCACCGGCGCGCTCGCGAGCATCGCCGAGATCGTGGCCTTCGTCGTACTCGGGCTCTCCGTCGACCTCGGGTCGGTGTTCGCCGGGAATCAGATGTGGCAGGCCGTCGGGCTGGCGGCCCTGCTCATCGTCATCGTGCGGCCCGTGCTGGTCGGGCTGCTGCTGGTCCCGATCCGGCTGACCCGCGGCGAACGGCTGTTCGTGACGTTGTCCGGGCTGAAGGGAGCCGTGCCGATCCTGCTCGGCACCTACGTCCTGGTCGACGGGGCCGACCAGGCGCGCGCTATCTACGACATCGTCTTCGTCGTCGTGTTCCTCTCGGTCATGGTGCAGGGGGGCCTGATCCCCACTCTCGCTCGATTGCTGCACGTGCCGATGCGAGTGGTCGAGCCCGAACCGTGGGCGCTGGGCATGCGCTTCCGCGACGAACCCGAGGGTTTGCATCGCTATGTCGTGGCCCGGGGTTCGCCGGCCGACGGCTGCGCGATCCGCGAACTGGACGTGGGCGAGGGATTCTGGGTGAGCATGGTGAGCCGACGCGGCACGCTGGTGCAGGTTCGCGGCGACACCGTTCTGCAGGCCGGCGATGAGGTGCTGGCGCTGGCCGAGGAGCCAGGTGGGCCCGACCGGGTGTTCGCGAACCCTTAGGCTTCACAGAGTGCCTATCTACTTGTCCCCGGAGCCGGTGGTCGATCTGCTCGTGGCCGAGGTGCGGGACGGGCTGTCGCTGTGACCCTGGATGTCATCGCGGTGCGGCGCGACCTGCACGCCAACCCGGAACTCGCCTTCGCCGAGACGCGGACGACCGCGCTCATCGTCGACCACCTGACCAGCTGGGGCCTCAGCCCGTCCGTCCTGCCCGGGGGCACCGGGGTGGTGTGCGACATCGGGACGGACGGACCGATGATCGCGCTGCGCGCGGACATCGACGCGTTGCCGCTCGCCGACCAGAAGTCGGTGTCGTACCGCTCGACGGTCGAGGGTGTGTGTCACGGCTGCGGGCACGACGCGCACACCGCGATCCTGCTGGGCGTGGCCGAGGAACTCGCCCACGCTTCGCTCGACGGCCGGGTGCGGCTGATCTTCCAGCCGGCCGAGGAATCGGTGCCGGGCGGGGCCGCGACCGTCGTCGCGACCAACGCGCTCGACGGCGTTGCCCAGATCTACGCGCTGCATTGCGACCCCCGGCTGCCGACCGGTCAGATCGGGCTGCGGGTCGGGCCGATCACGGCGGCGTGCGACCAGGTGCAGGTCCTGCTCACCGGCGCGGGCGGGCACACCGCGCGGCCCCACCTGACCCAGGACATCGTGTACGCCCTGGGTCGCGTCATCACCGACCTGCCGGGCATCCTGTCTCGCCGGGTCGATCCGCGGGCGGCGCTGTCGTTGGTATGGGGATCCGTCGACGCCGGCCGGGCGCCGAACGCCATCCCGACGTCGGGGCAGTTGCGCGGCACGCTGCGGGTCTTGGGCCGCGACGAGTGGGACGCCGCCGGTCCGCTGGTGCGGTCCCTCGTCGCCGAGATCGTCGCTCCGCTGGGGGTGCGGGCCCGGACGGAGTACATCCGGGGCGTCCCGCCTGTCGTCAACGCGGCGGAAGCGGTCGCGGTGCAGCAGGACGCCGTCGTCGCCGCCCTCGGAGCCGACGCGCTGGCCGAGACCGAGCAGAGCATGGGCGGCGAGGACTTCGCGTGGTACCTCGACGCCGTACCCGGCGCGCTGGCCCGACTCGGCGTGCGCGGTCACGGTGCGTCCGCGTTCGACCTGCATCAGGGGACGTTCGACATCGACGAGGCCGCCCTCGAGGTCGGGGTGCGTTACACCGTCGCCCTGGCCCACGCGGCTCTCAAGGCCGCCGCGGGCTGACGCCCGCTCCCGGCTCGGACTCGGCTGCGCCGCCAAGCAGGACCCGAGTCATGGCGATGCGCGTGTGCAGCAGTTCGTCGAGCGCTGCGTCCAGATCATCCGCGGACACGCGCAACGGGGCCGGCGTCCCGTCGACAATGCCGGTCTGGTCGGCGTGCT
>DATAQD010000152.1:0-18171 GCA_036264855.1 Jatrophihabitans sp.
ACGGGCGTGGCCATCGGTTTCGTCCCGCGCGGGCGGCTGCGGAACGTCCGGATCGCGCCAACGGACAGCGGGCGGCGCTGGGGTGCCGGGGCTGAGATCACCGGGCGGGCCGCCGACCTGATGATGGCCGTCAGCGGGCGCACGGTCGCGCTGGACGCGCTCTCGGGCCCTGGGCGCGACGTGCTCGCCGCCCGCATCGAGTAGCGCGGGCCGCCTATTGTTGCCTGAGTGTCTGACCCGTCGTCCACGCCGGCCGAACTGCGCGCGCGGCTGGATGGGCTGACGCTGCGCGACGCGGAGCGCATCCGCCGCCGCCTCGACCAGGCAAGGCGCAGCCGGGACCCGGAGCGGCAGCTCGCCAAGATCGCTGAGCAGATCAACCGCGGCGAGCAGATCATCGCCACCAGGACCTCGGCCGTCCCGTCCGTCACCTACCCGGACCTGCCGGTCAGCGCCCGCCGCGACGACATCGCGGCCGCGCTGCAGGCCAATCAGGTGATCGTGGTCGCCGGTGAAACCGGATCGGGCAAGACCACCCAGCTGCCCAAGATCTGTCTCGACCTCGGCCGCGGCATCCGCGGCACGATCGGCCACACCCAGCCCCGTCGCCTCGCCGCGCGCACGGTCGCGCAGCGCATCGCCGACGAGTTGCACACGCCGCTCGGCGAGGCGGTGGGCTACACCGTCCGCTTCACCGACCAGGCCAGCGATCGCACCCTCGTCAAACTGATGACCGACGGCATCCTGCTCGCCGAGATCCAGCGCGACCGGCGGCTGCTGCGCTACGACACCCTCATCCTCGACGAGGCGCACGAGCGCAGCCTCAACATCGACTTCCTGCTCGGTTACTTGCGCGAGCTGCTGCCCCGCCGTCCCGACCTGAAGATCGTCGTCACGTCGGCCACCATCGAGCCGGCGCGCTTCGCCGCCCATTTCGGCGGCGCGCCGATCGTCGAGGTGTCCGGGCGGACCTACCCGGTCGAGATCCGCTACCGGCCGCTCGAACCGGACGTCGCCGCTGACGCTGACGACGATCCCGACGACCCCGACCACGACGTCGTTCATCGCAGCGCGATGCGTGACCAGACGGAGGCGATCGTCGACGCAATCCACGAACTGGAGAGTGAGCCGCCCGGCGACGTCCTCGTCTTCCTGTCCGGCGAGCGGGAGATTCGCGACACCGCAGACGCGCTCAAGGATCTGCGGAACACGGAGGTGCTGCCGCTCTACGCCCGGCTCCCCACTGCCGAGCAGCAGCGCGTCTTCGAACCGCATACCGGGCGCCGGGTGGTGCTGGCCACCAATGTCGCCGAGACCTCGCTCACCGTTCCCGGCATCCACTACGTCGTCGATCCTGGGACCGCGCGCATCTCGCGCTACAGCCGGCGGACCAAGGTGCAGCGGCTGCCGATAGAGCCGATCTCGCAGGCGTCCGCCGCCCAGCGCGCGGGCCGCTGCGGGCGCACCGCGGACGGTGTCTGCATCCGGCTGTACTCGGAGCGGGACTTCGCCGCCCGGCCCCGGTTCACCGACCCCGAGATTCTGCGCACCAACCTGGCCGCGGTGATTCTGCAGATGGCCGCGCTGCAACTCGGCGGCGTCGAGGACTTCCCGTTCCTCGATCCGCCCGACCGCCGCAGCGTCCGCGATGGTGTAGTCCTACTTCAGGAGTTGGGCGCCTTCGATAGGACCGGCGCGATCACCGACGGGGGACGGCGGCTGGCGCAGCTCCCTCTCGACCCCCGCATCGGCAGGATGATCCTGCAGGCCCAGCAGGAGAACTGCGTACGCGAGGTGCTCGTCATCGCCGCGGCGCTCTCGATCCCGGACCCGCGCGAACGCCCCTCTGACCGCGAGGAGGCCGCGAAGCAGAAGCACGCGCGGTTCGCCGACGAGCACTCCGACTTCGTCTCCTACCTCAACCTGTGGCGCTACCTGCGCGAGCAGCGCCGGGAGCGTTCGGGCAACCAGTTCCGGCGAATGTGCCGCGACGAGTTCTTGCACTACCTGCGCGTGCGGGAGTGGCAGGACCTGGTCGGTCAGCTCCGCACGATCGCGCGGGGCCTGGACATCGTGGAGCAGGACGAGCCGGCGCCGCCCGATCGCGTGCATGCCGCGCTGCTCGCCGGACTGCTCTCGCACATCGGGGTGCGCGAGGGCGATTCGCGTGATTATCTCGGCGCTCGCAACTCGCGCTTCGTCCTCGCTCCCGGCTCGGTGCTGACGAAACGACCTCCGCGGTGGATCGTCGTCGCCGATCTGGTCGAGACGGCCCGGCTCTACGGCCGCACAGCGGCGCGGATCGAGCCGGAGGTCGTCGAGCGGGTCGCCGGTGATCTCGTCCAACGCAGCTACAGCGAACCGCACTGGGACGCGCACCGCGGCGCGGCGATGGCCTATGAGCGGGTGACGCTGTTCGGGCTGCCGCTGGTCGCTCGCCGCCGCGTCGGCTACGCGAGCGTCGAGCCGGAGCTCGCCCGAGAGCTGTTCCTGCGGCACGCGCTCGTCGAGGGTGATTGGCAGGCCCGGCACCGCTTCTTCGCCGCGAACCAGGAGCTGCGCCGCGAGCTCGAGGAGATCGAAGAGCGCGCCCGCCGCCGGGATCTGCTCGTCAGCGACGACGAGATCTTCGCCTTCTTCGATGCCCGCATCCCGCCGGACGTGGTGTCGGCGCGGCATTTCGATGCGTGGTGGAAAACGGCCCGGCGCGACACGCCCGACCTGCTCACCCTGACCCGCGACGACCTGCTGCGCCACGAGGCCGCGGACGAGACTGTCGAGACCTGGCCGGCCGGCGACTTGGCGCTGCCGGTCAGTTACCGCTTCGAACCGGGCGCCGAGGACGACGGGGTCACCGTCCACATACCCGTGGACGTGCTCGCTCGATTGGGTGCGGATGAGTTCGCCTGGCAGGTGCCGGCGCTGCGCGAAGAGCTGGTGACGGCGCTGATCCGGGCTCTGCCGAAGGACCTGCGGCGCAACTTCGTCCCGGCCCCGGACACCGCGCGGGCCGTGCTGGCCCAGCTCACGCCGGGGCAGGAGCCGCTGCTCGAGGGTGTCCAGCGCGAACTGCACCGGCGGAGCGGCGTGCTCGTCCCGATCAGCGCGTTCGACCTGACGAAGCTGCCGACCCACCTGCGGGTGACGTTCTCCGTCGAGGACGGCACGGGTGCCGTGGTGGCCAGAGGCAAAGATCTCGACGCGTTGCAGGAGAAGCTGGCCGCACCGGTGCGGGCAGCGGTGGCCGCGGCGGTCGCAGGAGAGCTCGAGCGCTCCGGGCTGCGCGCTTGGCCCGACGAGCTGATCGAGCTCCCGACAACCGTCGAGCGCACGAGCGGGGCGCACACCGTCCGCGGCTTTCCGGCCTTGGTCGACGAGCAGGATTCGGTTGCCATCCGGGTCTTTGCGACCGCCGCCGAGCAAGGGGCGGCGATGCGCGCGGGCACCCGCCGGCTACTGCGGCTGACGGTCCCGTCCCCGGTCAAGGCCGTCGAGCGCTCCCTG
Organism: Jatrophihabitans sp.; assembly: GCA_036264855.1. Classification (GTDB taxonomy): domain Bacteria; phylum Actinomycetota; class Actinomycetes; order Mycobacteriales; family Jatrophihabitantaceae; genus Jatrophihabitans. Next base: position 3,505 of record DATAQD010000152.1, read on the forward strand.
TCGACGCGGGCGCGGCTGGTCCTGGGCGCCAATCCCGACGGCTCGCTCGCCGCCCTGCTCGACGATGCCGCGGACGCCGCCGTGGACGCGCTGGTCGACAAACCCGCGTGGACCCGCGAATCCTTCACCGCGCTGCACGTGCGTGTCGCCGCCGAGCTGGTCCCGACCGCGATCGCAACCGCCGGCCGCGTCGAGAAGGTGCTCGCCGCTGCCCACGAGGTCCGGCTGGCGCTGCCCGCTGACCCGCCAGCGGCGCAGGCCGACGCGATCGACGACATCCGCGAGCAGTTCCGGCGCCTGCTGCCCCAGCGCTTCGTCACCGCCACCGGCGGCGACCACCTCGCCGATCTTGCGCGCTGGGTCACCGCGATCGGTCGCCGTCTCGAGCGGCTGCCCCGCGACCTCGACACCGACCGCGGCCGGATGGCTCGCGTCCACGCGGTCCAGAACGTGTACGACGAGCTGGTTGCCGCGCTGCCCTCCGGACGAGCCGCCGCCGACGACGTCCGCGACATCGCCCGGCTCATCGAGGAGCTGCGGGTCAGCCTGTGGGCTCAACAGCTCGGTACCGCGCGGCCGGTCAGCGAGCAGCGGATCTACCGGGCGATCGACGCGATCACGCCCTGACCGCGCTAGGTTCGCCCGGTGGCGGGTTACTCGGCGACTCCGCAGGCGCGCAAGCTCGGCATCAAGCCCGGCATGCGGGTGGCGGTCGAGCACGCCCCGCCCGGCTGGTCGCTGGAGGATCCGCCACCGCATGAGGACGCGACCGGCGGCCCAGCCGACGTCCTCATCTCCTTCGTCCGCGCCGACGCCGAACTGGTCCAGCGCATCGAGGACCTCGGCCGGCGGATCTTTCCCGCCGGCTCGTTGTGGATCGCGTGGCCGCGCAAGGCCGCCGGGCACGTCAGCGACGTGACCGAGAACGGCATCCGCGACGTCGTCCTGCCGCTCGGGCTCGTCGACGTCAAAGTTGCCGCGCTCGACACCGCCTGGTCCGGTCTCAAGATCGTCTGGCGCACCGAGCGACGCGTCCCGCCCTGATCGTGAAAGAAATTCCGGGTCCATGTCGAATCCGGGCCTAGCCGTTCGACGCCCTCATGAGCCAGGGTTGGATCGGTCAGGCAGGCCGGGCCCGGCAGACACAAGGAGGCGTGCGATGCGAGTCATGGTGCTGGTGAAGGCGAGCGAGGAGTCCGAGTCGGGCCGGATGCCCAAGCGCGACGAGCTCAACGAGATGGGCAAGTTCAACGACCAGCTGATCAAGGCGGGCATCATGCTCGCCGGTGAGGGTCTGGTGTCCAGCAAGGAGGGCAAGCGGGTCCGCTTCGCGGGCAAGGGCGAGGCCACGACTGTCATCGACGGCCCGTTTACCGAAACCAAGGAGCTGGTCGCCGGCTTCTGGATCTGGCAGGTCGCCTCGCTCGAGGAAGCGGTCGAGTGGATCAAGCGTTCGCCGTTCCAGGACACCGAGATCGAGATCCGCCGGGTGTCCGAGGCCGAGGACTTCGGCGCGGAGCTCACCCCGGAAATGGCCGCTCGGGAGCAGGCCCTCCGCGATCAGGTCGCCTCGAAGCAGCAGTGACGATCGAGCGGACCGTCGAGGCGGTCTGGCGGATCGAGGCGGCGCGGCTCATTGCCGGTCTCGCGCGCACCGTGCGCGACGTCGGCCTGGCCGAAGACCTCGCGCAGGACGCGCTGGTCGCCGCGCTCGAACAATGGCCAGGGTCGGGCGTCCCGGACAACCCGGGCGCCTGGCTCATGGCCGTCGCCAAGCGCCGCTACGTCGACACGGTCCGCAGGCAGGTCACGTACGAGCGCAAGCTCGACGAGATCGGCCGCGATCTGACCGACTTCGAGAATCCGATGGACGAGATCGAGATCGAGCCGCACGTGTCTGACGACGTGTTGCGCCTGATGTTCACCGCATGCCATCCCGTGCTCTCCGCCGAGGCCCGGGTGGCGCTCACGTTGAAGATGATCGGCGGTCTGTCGACCGAAGAGATCGCCCGCGCGTTTCTCGTGCCGACGCCGACGATGGCGCAGCGGATCGTGCGGGCGAAGCGCGCGCTGGCGGATGCCTCGGTGCCGTTCGAGGTTCCGGTCGGGGCCGAGCTGGCCGCGCGACTCGCCTCCGTGCTCGAGGTCGTCTACCTCGTCTTCAACGAGGGCTACGCCGCGACGTCCGGGTCCGCGTGGACGCGGCCGACGCTGTGCGACGAGGCGATGCGGCTCGGCCGGATCCTCGCCGCGCTGGCGCCGGGCGTACCCGAGGCCCATGGGCTGGTGGCCTTGATGGAGATCCAGGCGTCCCGGTTGCGGGCTCGGGTGGCCGCGGACGGCTCGCCGATCACGCTGCTCGACCAGGACCGGTCGCGGTGGGACCGGCTGCTGATCAACCACGCGCTGGCCGCGCTGGCTCGCGCCGCTGGTCTGGGCGGCGAGCCGGGGCCGTACGTGTTGCAGGCCTCGATCGCCGCGTGTCACGCCCGGGCGGTGGTCGCCGAGGACACCGATTGGCCGCGGATCGCGTCGCTGTACGCCGCGCTCGTGGCCGTCACCGGCTCGCCGATCGTCGAGCTGAACCGGGCCGTCGCGGTAGGCATGGCCGACGGGCCGCAGGCCGGACTGGCGATCGTCGACTCACTGGCGCACGAGCCGGCCCTGCGTGGCTATCACCTGCTGCCGGCCGTTCGGGGAGATCTGCTCGTCAGGCTCGGGCGGGCCGACGAGGCGCGGGCCGAGTTCGAGCAGGCGGCCGCGATGACCGGCAACGAGACCGAGCGCGACCTGCTACTGGGCCGCGCCGCGGCGTGTTAGCCGGGCCTGACCGAACGAGGTCGACATATCAGGTGAACTGGGGCCAACCGTCCCACGTTGAACCCGCCGGCAGCGTTCGCACGAGGACGCCGGCCGCGGCTGCGCTCACCACGTGCGCCGCGCCCAGCCCGACCACCGACGCCGACGAGTCGGCCATGACGACCGCCGTGTTCTCGTCGATGGCCAGGCCCGTCGGCACCAGCCCGGCGGCCACCGCCGCGCATATCCGGCCGAGCGTGCCCCACTGCGCGGAATGGACGTCGACGGCGAAGTCGACCAGCCCGAGCCCGTCCACAACCGTCACCTCGGTCAGGTCCTCGCCCGCATCGGCCGGGCACACGTCCCGGCCGGCGAGGCGGTATCCGCCGACGACGGCCCGCCGGGCGGCGACCGCGGCTCCCGCCGAGAACCCGGCGTAGGGCCGCCCGTCGGCCAGCCAGGACCTGACGGCGCTCGCCATCGGCCCGAGCGCCGCCGCGTATGCCGGCGTCAAGCCACCGCACACCAGGAGCGCGTCCGCGCCGGTGAGCGGGTCCAGGGACAACCCCGAACCCAGGGGAATCAGCACCGGGACCGGCCGGCACGCGGCGACGCCCGTCAGCGCGGCGGCCCACCGCTCGAACTGCGTGGCCCCGTCGCCCTCGTCCACGACGACGCAGGCCACGATCGGGTCAGGACCGGCCGCGGACAGCAGGGGCCCGTACACCTGCGCCGGTGCGGCCCACCCGCCGCCGATGAGCACGTTTGTCATGAATGCAACGGTAGGGGTGGACGCGACCCGGATCGGGCAGCAGCATGAGCGTTGAGCCCCCCGGAGGTCGCATGGAACCCATGGAGTCCACTGTTGCCGCCCACGCCGAGCTCCATGCGGTGCGGGTGCGCCGCGCCGAGCTGCGCGGAACGCTGAACCGCCTGGAAGACATCCTCGCCTCGCCCGCCAGGGGACGCGCAGTGGTCTGGGGCGAAGCCGTCCACACGGCCCTGACCGCCCTGGCCGACGATTTCGGCGCGCATGTCGAGGTCACCGAGGGCCCGGGCGGCCTGCACGAATCGATCCTCGCCGGTGACCTCCGTCTGGCGAACGCGGTGGCCGCGCTCACCACCGAGCACGGCCAGATCGCCGAGGAGATTGCTGGCCTGGTCGCCGACAGCGCGGCACCCGTCGCGCCCGATGACGTGGACGATGTGCGCGAGCGGGCCACCCAGCTGTTGGGGCAGCTGGTCCGGCACCGCCAGCGGGGTGCCGAGCTGATCTACGAGGCCTACGACACCGACATCGGTGGTGGCGACTGAGCGCTCACACCGGCGCTCGGTCTACTCGGCGTCTACTCGGCGAGTTCCTCGTCGAGATTGATGTCGGGCCGGTGCACCCGGTCCGGATGGAGGAATACGAACCGCTTGTAGGCCCAGAACCGGAACAGCGTGCCCACGCCGATTGTGCAGAGATTGACGAAGAACACCGTGCCGCTGCCGTGCGGATAGTCCAGCGGATAGACGAACAGCGCAATCATCAGCTCGGAGAAGACCAGCGTGATCAGGTTGATGCCGAAGAAGAACGAGGTCTCACGCCCGATTTTGGTGCGCGCCCGATGTGAGAACGACAGGTGCCGGTTGCCGAAATAGGCGAAGGTCGTAGACAGGATCGTCGACACGGCCTTGGCCTTGAGCGCGCCGTGCGGGGACAGCCAGGCGAATACACCCAGATCGATGCCCAGCGCGAGCGCGCCGATGAGGCCGAAGGCGCTGACTTCTTTGAGCAAAATGCGCCACGAACCCCGCAGGCGGTCAGCCAAACTGGGCGAGAGTAGATTCGTCATGACCGTTGGAGACTACCCGCGACGGCGCGTCCCTCACGGCACCGCACAGGCATCCGCCAGTCGCCCCCTACGCTTTCGTGGTGGATGAACGCACCGGACTGCCCGTCGTGGGGATGGTGGGCGCCGGTCAGCTCGCCCGGATGACTCACCAGGCGGCGATCGCGCTCGGTCAGTCCGTGCGCATCCTCGCCGAATCCGCCGATGACGGAGCCGCCCTCGTGGCCAGTGATGTCGTGGTCGGCGACTACCGCTCACTGGACGACCTGCGCGCGTTCGCGGTCGGGTGTGACGTCATCACCTGGGACCACGAACACGTCCCCAACCAGCACATCGCGGCCCTGGCGGCCGAAGGGGTGGCCGTGCATCCGGGCGCCGACGCGCTGCGCTATGCCCAGGACAAGGGTGTCATGCGGGAACGCCTCAGCGCGCTGGGCGTGCCCGGCCCGCGCTGGACGCCGATTGCCGGCGCCGCGGACCTCGATGCCTTTGCCGCCGAAGTGGGCTGGCCGGTCGTCCTCAAAGCGACCCGGGGCGGTTACGACGGCAAGGGCGTGTGGGTTGTCGCGTCCTCGGCCGAAGCTGCCCATGTGCTGGCGTCCGGGACGGCGTTGCTCGCGGAGGAGAAGGTGACGATCGTGCGGGAGCTGGCCGCCATTATCGCCCGCTCCCCGTTCGGGCAGGGCGCGGCCTGGCCGGTGGTCGAGACGGTGCAGCGCGACGGCATCTGCGTCGAGGTCATCGCCCCGGCCCCGGGGCTGTCCGACGACCTGGCCGAAGCGGCGCAGGCGCTCGCTCTGCGGCTCGCAGCCGAGCTCGGCGTCACCGGCGTGCTGGCGGTCGAACTGTTCGAGACCTCCGGCGGGCTGCTCGTCAACGAACTCGCCATGCGACCGCACAACTCCGGGCACTGGACGATCGAAGGCGCCCGCACGTCACAGTTCGAGCAGCACCTGCGTGCGGTCCTGGACTATCCCCTCGGCTCGACCGCGCCCACCGCGCCGGTCGTCGTCATGGCCAACCTGCTCGGCGGGCCGGACGACGTCGTGCCCAAGGCCATCGACGAGCGGGTGCACCACCTGATGGCCCATTGGCCCGACGTGAAGATCCACTTGTACGGCAAGCAGTTCCGTCCCGGCCGCAAGGTCGGGCACGTCACCGCGCTCGGCACGGACCTGGCCGAGGTGCGCCGCCGTGCCCACGACGCGGCCGACTACCTGATGAACGGGGACCACGCATGACCCGCGTCGGAATCATCATGGGTTCGGACTCCGATTTCGACGTCATGGGGGCCGCGGCCCAGGCACTGACCGAGTTCGGCGTCCCCCATGAGGTGCGGGTGGTCTCCGCGCACCGCACGCCGCTTGACATGGCGGCCTACGCGCAAGCCGCGGCCGGTCGCGGGCTCAAGGTGATCATCGCGGGCGCGGGTGGCGCGGCCCACCTGCCCGGCATGGTCGCGGCCCTGACGACGCTGCCGGTCATCGGTGTCCCGGTGCCGCTGAAGTACCTGGACGGAATCGACTCGCTGCTCTCGATCGTGCAAATGCCGGCCGGGGTCCCTGTGGCGACCGTGTCGATCGGCGGTGCGCGCAACGCCGGACTGCTGGCCGTGCGCATCCTCGCCGCGTCCGAGCCGGCGCTGGCCGCGAAGATGGCCGAGTTCCAGGTTGCCCTTGCGGGCACGGCGCACGCCAAGGACGCCGCGCTGCAGGAGCGGCTGGCCGACTGACCCGATCGCGAAGATTCCGCACCATCAGGGCGCCGCCCCGGGTGTCCCGGAGAGCGCGGGCCTAGATCACGTCCGTACGCTGGCCCAATGCGGCTGGGGGTTCTGCGCGAACGTGTTCGCTCCCGCCGGTCCCGGACCGCGCTCGCCGGCGTCCTCGTCCTGGTGATTGCCGCCGCCATCGCCATCGTCGCCGTCGCGACGTCGAGCAGCGTTCGAGTCAAAGCCCAGATGATCGCCGGCACGCCCGAGGGCCGACAGCCGGTCAAGCTCGACACGTCGCTCTACCTGCCGGCTACCACGCCGGCTCCGGCCGTCCTGCTGTCCCAAGGTTTCGGCGGCGACAAGAGCGGCCTCGACACCGCGGCGCGGACCTTCGCGGCGCACGGCTACGTCGCCCTGACCTACAGCGCCCGCGGCTTCGGGCAGTCGGGCGGCCTGATCCACTTCGCCGCGCCGAGCTACGAGGTGCACGACGCCCAGCTGCTCGTCAGCTATCTGGCCGGGCTCAAACAGGTGAAACGCGTTGACGGAAAACCGCAGATCGCGGCCGCCGGAAGCTCCTACGGCGGCGGCATCTCGCTGCTGCTCGCGGCCGCCGATCACCGCGTCGGCGCCGTGTCGGCCGACATCACCTGGAACAACCTCAGCCACGCCTTCTTCCCGAACTTCGGGGCAAGCAGCCCAGGCGTGTTCAAGAAGCTCTGGGTCGGCCTGCTCTTCGGCAACGCCTTTCCGGATCCGCGGACGGGGGGTGGCGCCAACCTCAGCGACCTGACCCCGTCGGCAATCTCGTGCGGTCGCTTCGCGCCGGCCGTGTGCGCGGCGTACCAGGCGTCGGCCGCCAGCGGCACACCGAACGCGGCGATGCGCCAGCTGATGCGGCAGGCCAGCCCGGCCACCGTCATCAACAAGATCCAGGCACCGACCCAATTGAGCCAGGGCGAGCAGGACTCGCTGTTCCCGCTGAGTGAGGCGGACGCGAACGCGCGGGGCATCGCCGCCAATGGCACGCCGGTGTCCGTGGTCTGGCGGCCGGGCGGCCACGATGCCGGCGGCGCCGACTCGTCGGTGACGACGCAGGCCCTCAGTTGGTTCGACAAGGTCTTCGCCGGACAGGTGAAGGGCACCCAGCCGTTCCGGTTCGCCGAGCAGGCCGGCATCATCTCGGCGGCCACGGGCGAAGTCAGCCAGCAGACCCTCCAGTCGGGCGGGTATCCGGGCCTCACCGGCACCCCGCGCGGCAGCCAGACCGTACCCGTCACCGGACCACCGCAGCGGATCTCGTCGCCGGCGGGCGGGGCGCCGACGGTGATCACGAGCATCCCCGGTCTCGGCGGGCTGTCCAACCGGTTCGACACCGCCCTCACGCTGCTGCCCGGCGCGCCCGGGCAGACCGCGATGTTCACGTCCTCGAAATTGACCAAGAGCCTGCTCATCGCGGGTGGGTCCAGCGTCTCGCTCACGGTGACGTCGACGGCCAACGACGCCACCCTGTTCGCGTCCCTGCGTGACCTCGCCCCCGACGGCTCCAGCACCCTGCCCTCGCAGCTCGTGTCGCCCATCAAGCTGACCGGCATGCGGCCCGGGGTGCCGCGCACGGTGAACGTGCGGCTGCCGTCCTTCGTGCGCAACGTGCTGCCCGGGCACCGGCTCGAGCTGTCGGTCAGCTCGACCGACTTCGCCTACAACCTGCCGCAGGACGCGCGGACGTACACGATCGCGCTCACCGGCGGCCGCGCCGCGACTCCGGCCGCGAACGAAGCCTCGATCACCGTGCCGACCACGTCCGGCCAGGCCATCAGCGCCGGGCACCCGATTGCCTGGTTGATCGCCGGCATTGTCGTGCTGGGTCTCATCGGCGGCGCGGTCGGTTTCGTGATCGCCCGTCGCCGCCGGATCCTCAAGCCCGTCCCGGAACTGTTCGACGTTCCGGTCACCATCAGCTCGCTGGTCAAGGAGTACGCCGGCGGCTACCGCGCGGTGGACGACGTCACCTTCCGCGTCGAGCCGGGCCAGGTCGTCGGCCTGCTCGGACCGAACGGGGCCGGGAAGACCACCGTGCTGCGCGTGCTCGTCGGCCTGATCACGCCGACGGCCGGCATCGTGCATGTGTTCGGGCAGCCGGTCGTGCCCGGCGCCCCGGTGCTCGCCCGCATCGGTGCGTTCATCGAGGGCCCGGGCTTCCTGCCCCACCTCAGCGGTCGGGACAACTTGCGCCTGTACTGGGCCGCTACCGGCCGACCCGACGACGAGGCCGACTTCACGACCGCCCTGGAGATCGCCGGCCTCGGCGCGTCCATCGACCGGCGGGTGAAGACGTACAGCCACGGCATGAAGCAACGGCTGGGCATCGCCCAGGCCATGCTCGGGCTGCCGGAGCTCCTCGTGCTGGACGAACCGACGAACGGGCTCGACCCGCCGCAGATCGCCGAGATGCGCGAAGTGCTGCGGGCGTATGCCGAGACCGGGCGGACGGTCGTCGTGTCGAGCCATCTGCTCGCCGAGGTGGAGCAGACCTGCACCCACGTCGTCGTCATGCACAAGGGCAAGCTGATTGCGGCCGGCTCGGTGCCCGAGATCGCCGGCGCGGGCGGCATGCAGCTGTCCGTGGACGATCCCGAGAAGGCCACCATTGTGCTCGAGGCGGCCGGCATCGGATCGCACCTCGTTCCCGCGCGGCGCGCGCTGGAAGACGTCTTCCTCGACCTGATCGGAGGGGAGGAATGATGGAACCCACCCCGCGCGTGGTCAACGAGCGCGAGTTGTCGAAGGTCGCACCGACTCGACGCGGCTTCCACGACCGCCTCATCCAACTCGACCCGGGCCGGCCGCCGACCTTCGACCCGCGGCGCACGCTCGGGCTGCGCGTCGAATTCGCCCGTCAGTTGCGACGGCGGCGTACCCAGATCACGGCCGGGCTGCTGGTCATCCTGCCGATCATCATTGCGATCGCGTTCAAGGCCGGCGGCGGCGCGGACAGCCAGGCGCCGGAACTCGTCGGGCTGGCCAACGCGGGCGGATTCAACTTCGCGCTGTTCACCGAGTTCGCGTCCGTCGGTTTCCTGCTCGTCGTGGTGGTGGCGCTGTTCTGCGGGGACACCGTCGCCAGCGAGGCGAGCTGGTCGTCGCTGCGGTATCTGCTCGCGCAGCCGGTGCCGCGGTCGCGGCTGCTTCGGCAGAAGCTGATCGTGGCCGGAACGCTGTGTGTGGCCGCGAACGTACTGCTGCCGGTATGGGCGTTCGTCGTCGGCGGCGCGTTCTTCGGGTGGGCACCGGCCCGGTCGCCGGTCGGTGGCGCGTTCCCGTCGAGCGGGTCCGTCTGGCGTCTGGTGATCATCGTCGCTTACGTGTCCGGGCAACTGCTCGTGGTGGCGGCGCTGGCGTTCCTGCTCAGCGTCAGCGTGGACAACCCGCTCGGGGCCGTCGGCGGCGCGGTGATGCTCGTCGTCGTGTCCAACATCCTCGACCAGATCACCGCGCTCGACCCGTACCGCCAGTACTTGCCGACGCATTTCAACTACGCGTGGGTCGACACGCTCACGTCGCCGATCAGGTGGGACGACATGATCCGCGGGACGGGGCTGGCCTTCGTCTATGCCGCGCTGTTCCTCGGCTACGCGTGGCTGCGCTTCGACCGCAAGGACATCACGTCGTAGCGCGGGGAGTGGCGGCCTTGCGGGCGCGGTAGGCGGCGACGTTCGCGCGGTTGCCGCACCCGCTCTCGCAGAAGCGCCGGGACCGGTTCTTCGACAGGTCGACCAGCACGTCCTGGCAGTCGTCGGCGGCACATACCCGCAGCCGGTCCAGCTCACCCGTGCGGATCACGTCGACGAACGCCATGGCCGCCTCGACGGCCATCCGGTCGGCCAGCGGTGCCTCGGGCGAGGTCGCGTGCAGGTGGTAGTCCCACTCGTCGTGCTTTTTGAGCTGGGGCAGGGCCTTGCCCTCGCGCAACAGCTGGTTGACGATGCGCACCGCACCGTCCTTGTCCGCGTGCCACACCGCGCGCAAGCGCGGACGCAGCGCGCGCACCGCGGCGTGTTCGGCGCTGGTCCGGCGCCGGCTGCCCGTCCAGCCCCACTTCGCGACGAAGGCGTCCAGGTCGGCCAGGGACTCCAGCGTCGCGTCGGCGTCGGTGTTCACCAGCGAGGCGGCCGCCGCGAGCGCCACTTCGGTGTCATGGGCAAAAAGCAAGTTGACTCCTTTCACCGAGCCCGACTAGCGTAACCAGCATAGAACGTTTTGGCTCTTACGGAGGATCGATGCGAGCGAGTGGCGTGGGCCTGAGTCTGGCCGTTCTGTCGGCCGCGACGTTCGGCACCTCAGGCACGTTCGCGGCCTCGCTCATGGCGGCGGGTTGGTCTCCTGCCGCCGCGGTGACCGTCCGGGTCGGCGTGGCCGCCGTCATCCTGACCCTTCCGGCGCTCATCCAGCTGCGCGGCCGTTGGCCACTTCTGCGGCGGAGCCTGCCGGCGATCACGGCCTACGGCTTCGTCGCCGTGGCCGGCTGCCAGCTGTTCTTCTTCAACGCCGTCGAGCACCTGTCCGTCGGCGTGGCGCTGCTGCTCGAGTACTCGGGGACGGTGCTCGTCGTGGGCTGGATGTGGCTGCGGCACGGGCACCGCCCCGGTCGGCTGACCACGCTCGGCGGCGCGCTGGCGATCGGCGGGCTCGTCCTCGTCCTGGATCTCACCGGCGCGCAGCACGTCGACGCGGTGGGCGTGCTGTGGGGTCTGGGGGCGGCGGCCGGGCTCGCGGTGTTCTTCGTGCTGTCAGCCCACACCGATGAGCTGGTACCGCCGATGGTGATGGCGTGGGCGGGGCTGGCGATCGGGGCGGTGACGCTGGGACTGTTCGAACTCGTCGGGGCGGTCCCGTTCCGCGCTTCGACCCGGGACGTGCAGTTCACCGGCCATCGGACCAGCTGGCTGGTGCCCGTCGTGGGTCTCTCGCTGGTCGCGGCGGCGATCGCGTACTCGGCCGGGATCGGCGCGGCCCGCCGGCTCGGCGCTCGGGTGGCCTCGTTCGTGGGCCTGTCCGAGGTGCTGTTCGCGATCCTGTTCGCGTGGTTGCTGCTGGATCAGCGGCCGGGCGTGCTGCAGCTGGTCGGCGGCGTGGTCGTGCTGCTCGGCATCGCCCTCGTCCGCGCCGGCGAACAGCAGCCCGACGTCACCCAACCACCCGGCGCTTTGCACCTTTCAGCTCCCGAATCCAGCCTCATTTAGGGCGCTGAAAGGTGCAAAGCGGGGGGCGAGGCTAGGCTCACCGCGATGGCGACCCGAGAGGTGCACGTGGCCGCGGCACGTCTCGACGGCTGGCTCGCCGGCTTCGCCGAGCGACACGGCGACGTGCAGACCGCGGCCGCTTCCGACGTCGTGGCGCTAACCGGCGCGGACGGCGCCCGGGCCTGGATCGACGTGCCCTTCCCGCCTCTGACCGCTTCCCTGCTCGACCACGTGCAGCGCCGGCGCCGGATCGGGGTACTGCTCGTGCGGCGCAGCGGGCACGCGGTCGGCGTCTTCGACGGCCCCGACCTCGTCGCCTCCAAGGTGGATTCCAGCTACGTGCAGGGGACGACGAAGGCGGGCGGTTCCTCGCAGAAGCGGTACGCGCGGCGCCGTGACAATCAGGCGACCTCGGCGTTCGCCCGCGCGGCCGACATCGCGGCCCGCATCCTGAGTGACGAGCGGCTCGACGCCCTGGTCGCCGGCGGGGACCGCGAGGCGGTGCGGGCCGTGCTGGCCGACCGGCGGCTGGCGCATCTCGAGGCGACCGGACCCTGGCTGATCGTGAAGGACCCGAAGCTGCGGGTGCTCGCGTCCATGCCGGAGCAGTTCCTGGCCGTGCGGATCGTCCTCGATCCCTGACGGTGGCGCCCGCGGTGATCGCGTCAGCGTCGAGGACCCCGTCGGCGTGGCCGGGAGCACCCCGTCCAGGCAGGTCCACGGCGCAGCCAGCGGTCACGGCCCCGCCCCACGTGGACCGTCTCCGCACTGCAGCCTGTACGGCCGGTCTGGTAGGCATGAGAACCATGGGGATCGCAACGTGACCGCCGCCGCCCGTCCGCCCTCTCTGTCGGCCCGCCCCGCCTGGGCGGCGCTGCACGACCATCACGCCCGGATCGCCGGCAGCCACCTGCGCGACCTGTTCGCCGCCGATCCCGAGCGGGGTACCCGCATGGCCGTCGAGGCCGAGGGGATCTACCTCGACTACTCGAAGAACCGGATCACGGACGAGACGCTGAGCCTGCTCCTGCAGCTCGCCGACGAATCGGGCCTGCGGGAGCGGATCAACGCGATGTTCGACGGAATGAAGATCAACATCACCGAGGATCGCGCCGTGCTGCACGTCGCGCTGCGGGCGCCGAAGAGCGAACGGATCGCCGTCGATGGCGTAGACGTCGTCCCGGCGGTGCACGAGGTCCTCGGCCGGATGGCCGAGTTCGCCGAGAAGGTGCGGGCCGGCCGATGGCTCGGCCACACCGGCCGGCCGATCCGCAACATCGTCAACATCGGCATCGGCGGCTCGGACCTGGGGCCGGTGATGGCCTACGAAGCGCTGCGCCACTACAGCGACCGCAACCTGACGCTGCGCTTCGTGTCCAACGTCGACGGCACCGACTTCGCCGAGGCCACGCACGACCTCGACCCCGCCGAAACGCTGTTCATCGTGTCGTCCAAGACGTTCACCACGCTCGAGACGATGACCAACGCCGCCACAGCCCGGGAGTGGACGCTGGCCGCGCTGGGCAGCAAGTCGGCGATCGCCAAACACTTCGTGGCGGTGTCGACCAACGCCGACGCGGTGTCGGAGTTCGGCATCGATGTCATGAACATGTTCGGCTTCTGGGACTGGGTCGGCGGTCGTTACTCGATGGACTCCGCCATCGGGTTGTCGACGATGATCGCGATCGGCCCGGACGCTTTCGGCGAGATGCTGGCCGGCTTCCACGCGATGGACGAGCACTTTCGGACCGCCCCGTTCGCGGCGAACCTTCCGGTGTTGTTGGGCCTGTTCACCGTTTGGTACGCGGACTTCTTCGACGCCCAGACGCAGGCCGTCCTGCCCTACGACCAGTACCTCAAGCGGTTCCCGGCCTACCTGCAGCAGCTGACCATGGAATCCAACGGCAAGCACGTCACGCTCGCGGGCGAGACCGTCGACTACGCCACCAGCCCGGTGTACTGGGGCGAGCCGGGTACGAACGGGCAGCACAGCTTCTACCAACTGATCCATCAGGGCACCGAACTCATCCCGGCCGATTTCATCGGGTTCACGCACTCGCTGAACCCGCTCGGCCCGCACCACGACATCCTGACCGCGAACGTCTTCGCGCAGGGCGAGGCGCTGGCCTTCGGCAAGACGCCCGACGAGGTGGCGGCCGAGGGAACGGCCGACTGGCTCGTTCCGCACCGCGTCTTCGCGGGCAACCGGCCGTCCAACACCCTGTTGCTGGAACGCCTGACGCCACACGCGCTCGGCACCCTGGTCGCGCTGTACGAGCACAGCGTGTTCACGCAGGGGACGATCTGGTCGGTGAACTCCTTCGATCAGTGGGGCGTCGAGCTGGGCAAGGTACTGGCCAAGAAGGTCGCCGACGAGCTGTCCAGCGCCGACGAGCCGGATCTGCAGCACGACAGCTCCACCAACGCACTCATCCGCCGTTATCGCGACGCTCGCAAGGAGTCATGACGATGCAGTTGGGAATGATCGGCCTCGGCCGGATGGGCGCCAATATCGTCCGGCGCATCCTCCGCGACGGGCACACCGCCGTCGCTTACGACAACAACCCCGAGAGCGTCGACGAGCTGGAGAAGGAGGGCGCGGTCGGCGCGCGCACCCTGCAGGAGTTCATCGAAAAGCTCGAGAAGCCGCGCGTGGCCTGGGTGATGATCCCGGCTGGCATCACCGGCAAGGTCGTCGACGACCTCGCCGAATTGATGGAGCCCGGCGACATCATCATCGACGGCGGCAACTCCAACTACCGCGACGACATCGATCGCGCCGCCGCCCTCAAGCCCAGGGGCATCCACTACGTCGACATCGGCACCAGCGGCGGGGTCTACGGCCTCGAGCGGGGCTACTGCATGATGATCGGCGGCGAGGCCGACGTGGTCGCTCACATCGATCCACTGCTCGCGAGCATCGCCCCCGGCCTCGGCGACATCCCCCGCACACCCGGCCGTCAGGGTGACCCCGCGCCCGAGGAACAGGGCTACCTGCACTGCGGCCCGAGCGGCTCCGGCCACTTCGTCAAGATGGTCCACAACGGCATCGAGTACGGCATGATGGCCGCCTACG
>DATAQD010000171.1:0-9741 GCA_036264855.1 Jatrophihabitans sp.
ACGGTGCGAACGACGAGTGCGTTGAACCCGTCCTGCTCGATCTGTTCGAGCCACAGCAACCGGACGGCCTCGATCACGTTGCCCGCGCGCGTGTCGTCGAACACGGTGCCGGCCGGAAGGCGCAGCCCGAAGTCGTAGATCCAGGCCGCGTCGCCGTCGGCCAGCTCGACCTCGTACGGGCGCTCGTCGAGGACCTCGATGCCCATCTGGGTGAAGATCGGCAGGGCCCGGGCCAGCGAGACCGTCTGGCCGGTGCGGAAGACCTTGAGCCGCTTGTCGGCCTGGTCGTCGTCCTGAGGGGTGTAGAGCTCGAAGGCCAGGCCGTTGTCCGCGGGCAGGTCCTCGAGCCGGATGATGTCGCCGACCGCGACCGCTGCCGTGAAGTCCTCCTTGTAACCCTCGGGCAGGGCGTCGGCGTACTTGCGCAGCAGGTGCGCGCTCGCGTCCTCGCCGACCGTGGCCGCGAGCAGCTCGCGGAACTCGTCGCTCCAGCGGCGCGTGACCTTTGCGACCTCGTCCTCGACGATCTTCCGCTCGGGGGAGGCCGGTTGTGCGCCGGGCCGCACCGCGATCAGCAGCTGCATCCGGGCCAGGTTCAGCTCGACGATCCGGTCGTCGCGGCCGATGATCTCGCCGGGCCAGTACTTGTTGATCACGCTCGTGACGCGCCGCCGGGTCTCGGGGCCGAAGCGGTCCGACGGGAAGTAGACGAGGACGCTGACGAAGTCACGGTTGAGGTGGATGCGGGCGAACACCCCGACCGTGCCGCGCTCGGCGCGGTCGACGACCAGCTGCGCGAGCCGCAGCAGATCGGCCGTGGGGGCCTCGAGGAGCTCGTCGCGGGGCAGCGTCCGCAGGGCGGCCAGCAGGCGCCGGCCGGTGTGACTGTCGGCGCGCACGCCGGAGCGCAGCAGGATCTCGGCTATGCGCCGGCGCACCACGGGCACACGGGCGACGGTGCCGTCCTCGGCGTTGGTGATGAGGCCGAGGAAGACGTGGATCATCTGGGCGCCGGAGCGCCCTTCGGGCGTAACGACCGTGACGCAGTCGTAGTGCGCCGAGCGGCGCACCGTCGACACGAGCGGGCTCTTGAAGATCACCAGCGGGGCACCGCTGCGGTAGGCCGGCAGCAGCTCGAGCGGCGAGATGCGAGCGGCGCCGCGCAGTACGCCCTCGGCATCGTCGTCGTTGCTCTGCGCGCGCGGGCTGGCCAGCTCGTTCGCCGAGTAGGCCGCGTGCCCGAGAATCATGTAGTTGCCGTCGGCCAGCCAGCGCAGCAACTCGCCGGCCTCTTCGCTCATCTCCCGGTCGAACTGGCCCGGGTCGGCGCTCAGATCGTCGGCGAGTTCGCGGATGAGGTGGTACATGTGCGGCGCGTCGGCCACGGCATGCAGGACGTCGTCCAGGACCCGGGTCAGCTCAGCGGCCAGGACCTCGTGCTCGCGGGCCGGGAGGCGGTCCAGCTCCAGGTGCACCCAGGACTCGACCATCGCGCCCTCGGGCACGTCGGCGTTGTCGTCGATGTCGTAGATGCGGGTCAGCGTCCCGTCGGCGTCCCGGGCCACGACGATCTGCGGGTGGAGCAGCCGCGCCAAGGGCCGCCCGGATCGCTCGAGCTCGGCCCAGATGGACTCGACGATGTAGGGCGCATCGACCGAGATGATGTCGACGGCGGTGATATCGGCGTCGATGTCGAGCACGCGCATGAGGGTCTGGCCCCACGGACGCACCGAGCCGAACTCGAGGATGTCCTGCGCGAGATCGAGGTGCTCCGGGCCCGGCCGGGTACCGAGCTGACTGCCGGCATGCGCGAGGAAGCGCCGTGCGAACACGGCGGGATCGACGACTCCGGCCCTTCTTTCGATGCCGGCGTGCGTGTCGGTCATGATCGGTCACCTCGTTGTGACTGCGACTGTACGGCTGTCTCCATCCTGGCACTGACGACGAATGCGCGAGCGCCGGGCAGTATGCGAGGTATGGGTCTTGTCGAGTCCGGTGGCCACCGTCCGCTTCCGACCAGCGCTTCGTACGGCATCACCGTGCGGCTGTACGCGCTCCCGTCGGCCTCGGTGGTGGGTGAGTTGGCCACCGCGGTCGGCCGGGCCGGCGGGCTGGTCACCGCGATCGACGTCACCGACTCGCGGACCGACCGGATCACCGTCGACGTCAGCTGCTCGGCGGTCAACGGCGAACACGCGGACGAGATCGTCGAGGCGATGCGGGCCGTGCCGGCGGTGACCGTGCACCGGGTCAGTGACCGCACGTTCCTGCTGCACCTGGGCGGCAAGATCTCGGTGCAGCCGACGGTCGCGCTCAAGACCCGCGACGACCTGTCGATGGCGTACACGCCCGGCGTCGGCCGGGTGTCGCTGGCGCTGGCCGAGCACCCCGAGGACGTCCCCAAGCTGACGATCAAGGGCAACGCCGTCGCCGTGGTCACCGACGGGTCCGCGGTGCTCGGGCTGGGCAACCTGGGACCCGGGGCGGCGCTGCCGGTGATGGAGGGCAAGGCGGCGCTGTTCAAGCGCTTCGCCGACATCGACGCGTGGCCGATCTGCCTCGACACCCAGGACACCGACGAGATCGTCCGGGTGGTGCAGGCCATCTCGCCCGGCTTCGGCGGCATCAACCTCGAGGACATCTCGGCGCCGCGGTGCTTCGAGATCGAGCGGCGGTTGCGCGAGACCCTGTCGATCCCGGTATTCCACGACGACCAGCACGGGACCGCGATCGTGGTGTCGGCCGCGCTGACGAACGCCCTGCGCTGCGTGTCCAAGCCGCTCGCGGCCGCGCGGATCGTGGTGGCCGGCGGCGGGGCAGCCGGGACCGCGATCGTCTCGCTGCTGATCGCCGCCGGGGCCGCGCACGTCCTGGTCTGGGACCGCGAGGGAATCCTGGCGCCCGCCGATCCGCGGTTGAACGACGCCAAGCGCGCGCTCGCCCAGCTCACCAACCCCGCGGGCGTCACCGGCGACCTGCACGATGCCCTCCGCGGGGCCGACGTGTTCATCGGGGTCAGCGCGCCCGGCGTCCTGGACGCGTCGTGGATCTCGGAGATGGCCGCCGACCCGGTGGTGTTCGCGCTCGCGAACCCCGATCCCGAGGTGGACGTGGACGCCGCGCGGCAGCTGGCGGCGGTGCTCGCCACCGGCCGCAGTGACTACCCGAACCAGATCAACAACGTCCTGGCGTTCCCGGGCGTGTTCCGCGGTCTGCTCGACGCCCGGGCCAGCCAGGTGACGACGGCGATGCTGCTGTCGGCGGCCGACGCGCTCGCGCAGTGCGTGTCGGACGAGCAGCTGAACGCCACGTACATCGTCCCGTCGGTGTTCGATCCCGCGGTGCCCCACGCGGTCGCCGCCGCGGTCCGCGAGGCCGCTGCGAACCGCTGACCGCGCCCACCTCGTCCGTCCATGGACGCGCGCCGACTGCCCACCCCGTCGGAGCGACCCGCCGCTAACCTCACACGATGGGCGCGGGGCGCGTTGACCGGACGTGAGCCTTCCCCCGTTCGAGACGGTCGTCGCCGAACACGGCGCGGTGGTGCTGCGCGTGTGTCGCGCCGTGCTCGGCCCGGCGGACGCCGAGGACGCGTGGTCGGAGACGTTTCTGGCCGCCCTGCGCGCCTATCCGCGGCTGCGTCCTGACTCCGACGTGCGGGCGTGGCTGGTCACGATCGCCCATCGCAAGGCGATCGACGGCTACCGGACCCGCCGGCGCAGCCCGCTTCCGGTCGAGCGCCTACCTCACGAACCAGCCACCGCGGACGTTTTCCCGGAGCGCGACCAGGCCCTGCAGTCAGCGGTCGCCGCGCTGCCGGCCAAGCAACGGCAGGTCGTCGCGTACCGCTACCTCGCTGACCTCTCGTATGCCGACGTCGCCGCGCTCGTCGGGGGCACCGAAGCGGCCGCCCGCCGCAGTGCCGCCGACGGTATCGCGAACCTGCGCCGCACCTATCGCAAGGAGAACCCGGATGAGTAACAAACTGCTGCACGCCCTGCCCGATGCCGACCCGGGCACTCTCGACCGGCTGCACGCCCGGCTGGTCGACGCCGCCGGAGCCGACCTCGACGTCGCCTATCGCACGGTCGACACCCCGCTCGGCTCACTGCTGGTGGCGGCGACCGCGGCCGGGCTGGTGCGGGTCGCGTACCCGGCCGAGGGGCACGAGGACGTCCTCGCCGCACTCGCGGCCCGGGTGAGCCCGCGGGTGTTGCGCGCCCCGGGCCGGCTCGACGATGTCGCCCGGCAGATCGACGACTACTTCGCGGGGCAACGCCGGGTGTTCGACCTTGTCCTGGACCTACAGCTCGCGCACGGCTTCCGCCGCGACGTCCTGACCCAGCTCCGGGCCATCGACTACGGCGCCACGGCCAGCTACGCGGCCGTGGCCGCGGCGACCGGCCGTCCGGCCGCGGTCCGCGCCGTCGGCACCGCGTGCGCGAGGAACCCGCTCCCGATCGTCATCCCGTGCCACCGGGTGATCCGCAGCGACGGCGCGATCGGCGCGTACCTCGGCGGTCCGCAGGCCAAGCAGGCGCTGTTGACGCTGGAGGCGTCGTGACCGGATTCGAGCGCCGCGTCGCCGCCGCGGCCTGGCCAAAAACTGTACCCGCGGCTGCTGCCGGTCGCCCGCGACTGGTACGCGACGCTTGGCTGGCCGGCACCGTGGCCCGACTCGCTGGCCGAGTGGCTCGACCTGGGCCATGCCGCGGGCCAGGCGAGGTGGCTCAGGTCGCGGCCCCGACCGGCTCCGCGTCCGGGACCTCGACGACGTCGCGCGGGAACGCGCCGCCCGGCATGACCAGGTAGGCGCTCAGGTACAGCCCGCCGGCCAGGATCAGCAGCGCCCGGTAGCCGAGCACGAGCGAGAGGTACTCGAGGCAGCCCCCGAAGATCGCGCCCAGCAGGTTGGTCCCGAACGCCAGCGGCGCATCGGCGGTGTCGGCGAACCGCTTCGCGAAGATGACGTTCGCGGCGAAGATCGGCAGGAAGCTGATCGCGATTGCCGCGATCAGCCGCGGCAGCACGCTCAGGGACAGCAGCCAGCTCGTCGGCACGAGCCAGCTCAGCGCCAGCCCGCCGAGCAAAACGGCGTACATCGCCAGCATCGGCGGCGTCCGGAACCGATGGGTCACCTCCACGGCGGCCAGCACCGCGAGCAGGACGCCTCCGAACACGAGCGAATTGACGACCCACGTCGTCCCGAACAGCAGCGCGAAGCCCGTGACGCTCTTCGTCTCCATGAGCAGGAACGCCGCGCCGAGCAGGAACAGGTCAAAGTAGGAGGACATCTCCCGGGCCTGGCCCCGCAGGCGTCGCAGCGCCCCCCGCCCGGCGGACGCGGCGTTGGCGACGAGCACGAAGCCGATCGCCAGCACGCTGCCGACCATGATCAGCAACAGTGCGGTGCGGTAGAGGGACGGGATCCCGCTGCTCTTCAGATAGAGGAAGGGCTTGTCGTCCGTCGCCGGCGGCGGGGTGCCCGCCGGTCGCGTCCACGTCTGCGTGCACTTCTGATCGGCCGGCGTGCGGCCGACCGTCATCACCGCGAGCGCGGTGACCGCCTGGTTCTCGAACAGGCACGGCGAGTGGCCGAAGACGCCGTCCAGCGTCCCGGCCAGCCGGTCGACGAGCCATTGCTGCCGGTAGAAGTTGTACATCGAGAACGCGCCGCCCGGGGCCAGATGGGACCGGGCCGACTGGATCGACTCCTTGGTGAACAGATAGCTCTCCAGGCGCAACGAACTGGCCCCGGATACCAAGGTGAGCGAGTCCGGCAGCGCGAAGATGATCAGGTCGAACTTCTTCGACGTGCGCTCCAGGAAGGCTCGACCGTCGTCGATGTGCGTCGTCACCTTGGGGCTGCTGTAGGCGCGGTCGGGATTGTGCTGACGACCGAATCGCAACAGCGTCGGGTCGATCTCGACGGCGTCGACGTGTTTCGCGCCGCGCTGCAGGGCGATCGCGACGTCGGTTCCGGTGCCGGCCCCCACGATCAGCACGTTGCCGGGCGGCCGCGGCGTCTGCTGGTAGGTCTGCAAGTAGAACGGTTCGCCCTTTTCGCGGGCCGCGGCCGACGTCAGTCGTTGGTGGGGGATCCCGTTGACGTCGACGTTCCAGGCGACCCCGCCGAATCCGTCGTCCGCGCGCGTCGTCGACACCTCGTAGTACGGCGACCAGAAATCGCCGGTGTTGTGCCGCAACGGGTAGACGAACATCATGATCATCGCGATGAGCAGGGTGACGGTGACCGACACCGCCGGCCGCCCAAGCAGCGCGACGAACAGCACGCCCACGATGGTGAACCAGACGAGCGGAGGCGCGCCGAGGTAGGCCAGCGCGGTGAACGCGGCGATACCGAGCAGGCTCCCGATCAGGTCGAGCCGGTAGGCCTCGAGGCGCTCCAGTTCCCCGAAGCACGACCCGACGATCTCGCCCGGTCCGGACAGCACGGCGGCCACGGCCAGGAACACCGCCGGCAGGGTCAGCCAGATCGGCGGCCCGGTGGTCGTGCCGGTGGTGAAGAAGATCAGCTGGCTGCTGTCGCGATTGACGGTGACCGGGTATGCGCTGACGAAGGCGATCAGCCCGAGCAGGACGACCAGCGCGTGCAGGGGCATCGCCCGGGGCCCGTGGCCCGGGGCGGCGGCCCGGAGGAAACCGAGCCCGATGCCCAGGAACGAGCCCAGCAGGACGAAGTTCGAGAAGAAGGACAAGTGGACGATGTTCGCGCCGAGCCAGCGGATGAGTGACAGCTCGAGGAACAGCATGAGGGCACTCGCCAGGAGCAGGCGAACCCGAGGTGTCACCGGACGGTCCTCTCGACCGGCGACGCGAGTTCGGCCGCGGCGGCCAGCAGCCGGTCGTTCTCGTCGGGGGTGCTGATCGTGATCCGCACGCCGGCCCCGGCGAAAGCGCGCACGATGACCCGGCGCTCCTCGCACCCGGCGGCCCATGCGGTGGTTTCCTCGCCCAGCGGCAGCCACACGAAGTTGGCCTGCGAGGGCGGCACGGCATAGCCCAGCGCGATCAGCCCGGCGTGGACGCGTCCACGCTCGGCGACGACGTCGGCGACCCGGGCCATGAGCTGGGCCTCGGCCTGCGGCTCGAGGCTGGCGAGCGCCGCGGCCTGCGCGACGGTGGTGACGGCGAAGGGCACCTGGGTCTGGCGCATCGCCTCGGCCAGTGCGGGATCGGCCGCGATGGCGTAGCCGACCCGGAGCCCGGCCAGCCCATATGCCTTCGAGAACGTCCGCAGCACGACAAGGTTCGGGTAGTCGTCGAGCAGGGTCAGCCCGTCGGGCACGTCCGGGTCGGTGACGAACTCGCGGTAGGCCTCGTCCAGGGCGACGACGACGTCGGAAGGTACCGCGCGCAGGAACCGGACGAGCGCGTCGCGACCGACGGCCGTGCCGGTGGGGTTGTTCGGGTTGCACACGAAGATCAACTTCGTCTTGCCGGTGACCTGCTCGGCCATCGCGGCGAGATCGTGGACGTGGTCGCGCAGCGGCACCTGCACCGACGACGCGCCGCTGACCGCGGCGATGATCGGGTAGGCCTCGAAGGAGCGCCAGCCGTAGATCACCTCCTCGTCCGCATCGG
This sequence comes from Jatrophihabitans sp., assembly GCA_036264855.1. Taxonomy (GTDB): domain Bacteria; phylum Actinomycetota; class Actinomycetes; order Mycobacteriales; family Jatrophihabitantaceae; genus Jatrophihabitans. Next base: position 7,606 of record DATAQD010000171.1, read on the forward strand.
TGACGGCTTGGACGAGCTGAGTGCACAGCGACACCGACCCGCACCCCACCCGGACCTGCTCGACGGCGACGCCGTACTTGGCGGCGAGGACGGCGGTGAGCTCGGCGGAGTTGTTGTCGGGGTAGCGGTTGACGTCCAGCAGGGCGTGCTCGATCCGCTCGAGCACATGCGGGAGCGGCGGGTACGGCGTCTCGTTGCTGGCCAGCTTGATCGCGCCCGCGACGGACCGCCCCGGCACGTAGGACGGCAGCGTGGCCAGGGTCGGTCGCAGCCTTGGCGTCATTCGCGCGGTCCCTTCTTGGTCGGCTTGTCGGAGCGGCTCCTGGCCGCGCGCTCGGCCGGCGGCTGGTACCGCTCGACCCGGGCCTTGCGTCCCTTGATCAGCGTCGCCTGCAGCGCGGCGATGACCTCGTCCTCGGCCGACTTGGGGATCTCGACCGTCGAGTACTTGTGGGTGATCTCGATGGCCCCGATCTGGCGCCCGGACAGGCTCGTCTCACCGGCGATCGCGCCGACGAGGTCCTGCGGGCGGATCTTCGCGGCGTGGCCCAGGCTGACGAAGATCGTCGACGTCGAGCCGGGCTTCGGACGCTGACGGTCGGGCGGCGTCGCCTCGGGGGAGACCACCGGGATCTCGTCGTCCTCGTCGCCGCCGCCGGACTCGTGCACCAGCTTGACCGCGGCGAGCGCGATCTCCATCAGGTCGAAATCATCGGTCAGGGTGTCGACGACGACGCGGTACTGCTCGTGGTCGGCGTCCTGGAGGGTCTCGTGCAGCGCGGCGCGGGTGAGTTCCAGCCGCCGGGCGCGCAGGTCGGCCACCGTCGGCAGCGTCTCGATCGAGATCTTCTGCTTCGTCGCCTTCTCGATCGTCTTGAGCAGGCGGTGCTGGCGCGGCTCGACCAGGGTGATCGCGACGCCCTCGCGCCCGGCCCGGCCCACCCGTCCGATCCGGTGGACGTAGGAATCCGGGGACGACGGGACGTCGTAGTTGACGACGTGCGTGAGGTGGTCGATGTCCAGGCCGCGGGCGGCGACGTCGGTGGCGACGAGCAGTTCGGCCGTCTTGTTGCGGATCCGGGCCATGACCCGGTCGCGCTGGTCCTGCGTCATTCCGCCGTGGAGGGCCTCGGCCCGGTAGCCGCGCGCACTCATCGTCTCGCCCAGCGAGTCGACCTCTTCGCGGGTGCGGCAGAACACGAGGGCAGCGGTCGGCGACTCGATGTCGAGCAGCCGCCCCAGCGCGTTCGCCTTGTGCTGGCGCGGCACCAGGTAGGCGACCTGGCGTACCCGGACCGTCTCGCCCTGGGTGTGCTCGCGCTGGATCCGCACCCGCACCGGGTCGATCAAGTAGCGGCGGACGAGGCCGTCGATGCGGGCCGGGATGGTGGCCGAGAACAGGACCGTCTGCCGTTGCTTCGGCACCGATTGCATGATCGCCTCGATGTCCTCGGCGAAGCCCATGTCGAGCATCTCGTCGGCCTCGTCGAGGACGACCGTCTGAAGCTGGTCGAAGCCGACCGTGCGGCGGGTGAGGTGGTCGATGGCCCGGCCGGGCGTCGCGACGACGACGTCCACGCCCGCTTCCAGCGCGCGGATCTGGCGCCCGATCGGCTGGCCGCCGTAGATCGCGAGGACGCGCGCGCCCAGCTCGCGGCCGTAGCGCTGGATGGCTTCGGCGACCTGGATGGCGAGCTCGCGGGTCGGGACCAGGACCAGCGCCTGCGGGGCGGTGCCGCCGGGAGTGAGGCGCTGCAGCAGGGGCAGCGCGAAGGCCGCGGTCTTGCCCGTGCCGGTGGCCGCCTGGCCGACGACGTCGTGCCCGTCGAGCAGGGCCGGGATGCTCTCGCGCTGGATCGGCGTGGGCTCTTCGTAGCCGAGACCGTCGAGCGCGCGCTGCAGTTCGGGTCGCAGCGCGAGATCGGCGAATGTCGAAGGCACCTCAGTCACGCGCACAGCCTCCCACCCCGCCTTTGCACCTTTCAGCTCCCCCCGCGCGGGGCGCTGGGGGAGCTGAAAGGTGCAAAGGCGGAGGGGGGCGGGGTGGGGCGGAGGGGGTGGCCGTTACAGGTTGCCTCGGCGGTCCTGCTCGCGCTCGATCGCCTCGAAAAGGGCTCGGAAGTTGCCCTTGCCGAA
>DATAQD010000250.1:0-3105 GCA_036264855.1 Jatrophihabitans sp.
GGTTACGTCGCCGGCTTCATGCGAGCGTCCAACGCCATCTACGACGTCGACGAGGGACGGCCGATCTGGAAGACCGCGACGGTCCGCCTCGGTATCACGCTCATTCTGGTGGTGATGCTCGTCGTCAGCGCCTTCATGGTCGTGGTGAGCGGCCCCATTGCCACGCAGCTGGGCAAGGCCTTCGGCATCGGCGACACCGCGCTGCTGGTCTGGAACATCGCGAAGTGGCCGGTCCTGCTGGTCATCGTCAGCATGATGTTCTCGCTGCTCTACAAGGCCAGCCCGAACGTGAAGCAACCGGGCATGCGTTGGATCACGCCCGGCGGCGTCATCGCGGTCATCGTGTGGCTGATCGCATCCGGCATCTTCGCCGTCTACGTGTCCTTCTCCGGTTCGTACAACAAGACCTACGGTTCGCTGGCGACGGTGATCGTGTTCCTCGTCTGGTTGTGGATCACCAACATCGCGATACTGCTCGGTGCCGAGTTCAACGCCGAGACGCAGCGTGAGCGGGCGATCCAGGCGGGCATGCCGGCCGACCTGGAGCCGTTTGCCGAGCTGCGGGACACCCGCAAACTCGATGAGCCCGAGAAGCGCCAGGCGGAAGTCGCAGATCGGGTGCGACGGGACACCATGTCCACCAATGGCGGGGCCGACGCGCAGAAGGACACCAGCGAACAGCCGGGGTAACCACCCGCGAAGCCGGGTAACCACCAGGTACCCATTCTGAAGGAGCCTGCTATGTCGACCGATGCCATCGTCCTGCTCAAGGCCGACCACAAAGAGGTCAAGAAGTTGTTTCGCGAGTTCGAGGGGGCGGGTGAGAACGCGACGACCCGGAAGGGCGAGATCGTCGACAAGATCATTGAGCTGCTGACCGTGCACACCTACATCGAGAACGAAGTCATGTACCCCGAGGTGCGCAGGCTGCTGCCCGATCTCGAGGACGACGTGCTCGAGTCCTACGAGGAGCACCACGTCGCCGATGTGCTGTGCATGGAGCTGCACGCGATGAGCCCCGACGCGGAGCGCTTCGACGCGAAGACGACTGTCCTCATCGAGAACGTCTCACATCACATCGAGGAGGAGGAAGAGGAGTGGTTCCCGAAGGTGCGGGCGGGGCTGGGGCGTAAGCAGCTGTCCGAACTCGGAGAGCGCATGCTGGCCGCCAAGGCCCAGGCACCCCGGTCGCCCGTGCAGCCCGGCGCGCTGAGGAAGACCGTGGACGCCGTCCTGAGATAACGGGGGGCCGGCCGGATTCGGAGTCGATCTTCTTGGCGGGTCGGAGCGCGGCCGACGTCGACGCCGTCGTCGTCGGCGCCGGCCACAACGGGCTGGTCGCGGCGAACCTGCTCGCCGATGCCGGCTGGGACGTCCTCGTACTCGAGGCGTCCGACCGGGCTGGAGGAGCGATCAAGTCCGACCAATCGTTGCATCCCGGGTTCGTCACCGACTGGTTCAGCGCGTTCTACCCCCTCGCGGCCGCATCGCCGGTCATCTCGGGTCTCGACCTGCAGCGCTGGGGGCTGTCGTGGCAGCGGGCGCCCGCTCCCCTGGCCCACGTGTTCCCGGACGGGCGGTGCGCGCTCCTCGGCCGCGACAGCGAGACGACGGCGCGGTCGGTGGACACCTTTGCTCCCGGCGACGGAGCGGCGTGGATGGACCTCGTGGGGCAGTTCCAACGGATCCGCGACCCGTTGGTGCGCGCGATCCTCGACCCCTTCCCGCCGGTGCGCAGCGCGGCCCGGCTGGCGCGGGCCATGGGTGTGGCCGACCTGCTGCGTTTCACCCGCTTCGCCGTGCAGCCGGTCCGCCGCTTCGGTGACGAACGCTTCAGCGGCGAGGGAGCACCCATCCTGCTGGCGGGCAACGCCCTGCACACCGACCTTCCGCCGGAGGCCGCCGGCAGTGCGATCTTCGGATGGCTGCTGTGCATGCTCGGCCAGACCGTCGGCTTCCCGGTGCCCGCGGGCGGCTCGAGCGGGATCGTCGACGCGCTGGTCGCCCGGCTCGAGGCCAGCGGCGGTCGGGTCCGCCTGGGCTCGGCCGTGACCGCGATCGATGTCGCCCACGGGCGGGCGCGTGGCGTGCGACTGGCCTCGGGCGAGCGCATCACGGCCCGCTCGGTGCTTGCCGACGTCGCCGCCCCGCACCTGTACCTGGAGCTTGTCGGCCGCCGGCACCTGCCGGATCGCCTGGTCGACGACCTGGACGCCTTCCAGTGGGACAGCCCGACGTTGAAGGTCAACTGGGCGCTGTCCGGCCCGATCCCGTGGACCGCTTCCGACGCACGTCAGGCCGGGACCGTCCATCTCGGCGTCGACCTCGCCGGGCTGACGTTCTACGCGGCGTCGCTGGCCGCCCGCCGCATGCCCGCCGAGCCGTTCGTCCTGCTCGGCCAGATGACCACGACGGATGCGTCCCGGTCCCCCGCCGGCACCGAGTCGGCGTGGGCCTACACGCATGTTCCCGAAGGCGTGGAGCTGCACGAGGACGACGTGCGACAACACGTCGCGCGAGTCGAGGCGGCGATCGAACAGCAGGCGCCGGGGTTCGGCCACCTCGTGCTGGCCCGCTCGATCCAGGCGCCCGCCGACCTGCAACGCGCCAACGCGAATCTGTTCCGCGGCGCTGTCAACGCCGGCACCGCCGGCATCCACCAGGAACTGGTGTTCCGACCGGTCCCCGGCCTGGCGCGGGCCGAGACCGTCATCGACGGGCTCTACCTCGCCGGGGCGGCCGCGCATCCCGGCGGCGGCGTGCACGGAGCGCCCGGGTCGAACGCGGCCCGGGCGGCGCTGCGCCGCGAACGGCACGGCGGGCGGGTGTACCGCGCGGCCATCAACGCCGCGTACCGCCGGATCTACCGCAGGCAGCGGCCGGGCTAGGCGCTCGTCGCGGCCGGCTAGGAGGCGGCCGGCTAGGACGCCGTCGTCCTCGCAGTCCGCGGGCGAGGACGCCGCTCGGCCAGGGTGGCCAGCCGCGCCAACGATTCGACGTTGCGGCGCCGCAGCGCGTAGCGCTGGAGCGGGTTGTCGAGCACCTTGCCCGGACCGCTGACCGGTTCCTCGGCCATGGTGATGAGCGAGCCCGTGTCTTGCGGCT
>DATAQD010000262.1:0-5291 GCA_036264855.1 Jatrophihabitans sp.
CCCGAACTGATCGCCCTCATCGGCGACAAGGCCTACGACGAGCTGTCCCGGATCTGCGCCAAGCGCCTGGAACTCGGCCTGGTAGCCGTCCACCCGGCAACCAAGAAAGCGCTGGAGCCCTAGCTCTCGAACTTGTAGCCCAGGCCGCGGACCGTCACCAGGTACTTCGGGTTCGCGGGGTCGGGCTCGATCTTGGCGCGCAACCGCTTGACGTGGACGTCGAGGGTCTTGGTGTCACCCACGTAGTCCGCGCCCCACACCCGGTCGATCAGCTGGCCGCGGGTGAGGACCCGGCCGGCGTTGCGCAACAGCAGTTCCAGCAGGTCGAACTCCTTCAACGGCAACGCGACCTGCGTGCTCTCGACGGTCACCACGTGCCGCTCGACGTCCATGCGCACCGGCCCGGCCTCGACGACGTTGAGCATCAGCTCCTCGGGCTCGGCCCCGCGGCGCAGCACGGCCCGGATGCGGGCGACCAGTTCCCGCGACGAGAACGGCTTGGTCACATAGTCGTCCGCGCCCAGCTCGAGCCCGACCACCTTGTCGACCTCGGTGTCGCGCGCGGTCACCATGATGATCGGCACGTGGGACCGGGCCCGCAGCTCGCGGCAGACCTCGGTGCCGGACAGCCCGGGCAGCATGAGATCGAGCAGGACGAGGTCGGCCCCGGTGCGCTCGAAGGCCTGCAACGCCTCGTGGCCGTTGCCGGCCACCTCGACCTCGTACCCTTCGCGCCGCAGCATGTACGACAGCGCGTCGGAGAACGACTCCTCGTCCTCCACCACCAGGACTCGCGTCATGCGAGGTACTCCCTATCGGGTGAGCTGATCATCGGGATTGTCGGTCCGTTCGTGGTCCGACGATGGCTGGTCCGAGTGAACGCGCGGTAGCCGGATGGTGAACGTCGAGCCGGACCCTTCCGAGCTCCACACCATCACCGTCCCGAGATGGTTCGAGACGATGTTCTTGACGATTGCCAGACCGAGGCCCGTGCCCCCCGTCGCCCGCGAGCGCGCCGGATCGACCCGGTAGAAGCGCTCGAAGATCCGATCGCGGTCGGCGTCGGCGATGCCGATGCCCTGGTCGGTGACCGCGATGTCGGCCGTCGGCCGGGCGTCGTGGTCAGTCGACTGCCGCGCGGTCACGGCCACCCGAGTACCGCTGCCGCTGTACGCGATCGCGTTGTCCACCAGGTTGGCCACCGCCGTCGCCAACTGCGCCTCGTTGCCCCGAACCACGAGACCGGGCGCGCACGAACAGGTGACGGTGATCGACGCCTGCTCCGCAGCGAGTTGGGTGCGATCGATGGCCTCGGCGATGATCTCGCGGACGTCGACCTCGGCCGCCCCCGGCATCGGGTCGGCGCCCTGGACCCGGGAGAGCTCCATGAGCTCAGCGACGAGCCGGGCCAGCCGCGCACCCTCGTGCTGGATCCGGCCGGCGAACCGGTTGACGGCCTCGGGGTCGTCCGCGCCGTCCTGAATCGCCTCGGCCAACAGGGTGAGCGCACCGACCGGCGTCTTGAGCTCGTGCGAGACGTTGGCGACGAAGTCCCGCCGGACCGATTCGAGCCGGCGTTGCTCGCTGACGTCGGCCAGCAGCAGGCACACGGCGGTGACCCGCTCGTCCGCGCCGGGCAAGGGCACGGCCGTGACGGCCAGGGCGATCGGCTCCCGTCCCAACCGGGTCATCGGCAGGTCGACGCCGACCGTCATGTGCTCGCCCGTCTCGATGGCCTTGCGGGCGATGCTGACCAGGCCCGGAAACGCGAGGGCGTCGACATCGAGGACGCCCATCGCCCGCGCCGCCGGATTGACGAGCACGGCCCGCTCGTCGCGATCGACGACGACGACGCCGTGGTCCAGCGCTTCGACGACGAGCGACGCCAAGGGTTGCGCTACCCGGCGCCGGGCCGGCTCGGGGGTACTGTCGGATGCAAGTTCTGGCGGTAACGAAGCCGAACGGCGGTTCGCGAGGGTCACGCCCAGCGCCACACCGACGCCGAGCGCCAGGACTACGAGGACGGTCGCCACTATCGGCACGAGTCGATGGTACGGGCGGTTACCTGACCGCATCGCCACGTTCGGAGGGAGCGCCACCGTGACATCGGCTGTTCACCTGGACGACAGGGGACGTTCACCCCTGGAGCACAATGCCGTCGTCGGCCGCACGGATCGTCCCAATCATGCGTGATGTGTTCCATGACGAACTGGACGAGATCGGGGCCGGCGTCGCCGAGATGATCCGCCTGGTGGCCGCGGCGATGGAGCAGGCCACCGGAGCCCTCCTCGATGCCAATCTCGTCAGCGCGGAGCAGGTCATCGCCGCCGACGTGCGAGTGGACGCCCTGCGGGTGGACCTCGAGGATCGCGCCTTCCAGATGATCGCGCGTCAGCAGCCGGTCGCCACGGACCTGCGCATCCTGATCACCACTCTGCATCTCGTCGCCGACCTCGAGCGGATGGGCGACCTCGCTCTGCACGTCGCCAAGATCGCCCGGCTGCGCTTTCCGGAGGTCGCAGTGCCGGCCGAGGCCCGCGATGTCATCGCGCAGATGGGGGCCGTCGCCCGGTCCTTGGTCCACAAGGTCGGTGACGTGGTCGAGGGCCGTGACATCGAGCTGGCCCAGGCGATCGAGGCCGAGGACGACTCGATGGACGCCCTGCGTCGCAAGCTGTTCACCCTCGTCCTGTCACCGCGCTGGTCGCACGGCACCGAGGCTGCAATCGACATGACGCTGCTCGGCCGCTACTACGAGCGTTATGCCGACCACGCGGTCGCCGTGGCCCGCCGCACGATCTTCATCGTCACCGGCCAACGGCCCGGCCCGATGACGAATGGCATAACCACCCTGCGCTGAGGCTCAGCCGGTCTGCTTGACGGTCAGGTTCGGCTTCGGGATCCGGACCGTCATCGTCTCGTTCAGTCCGTACTCCGACTTGTCGTTACCGGACCAGGTCGTCTCGCCCTTGATCTCGCCGCCGATCTCGACGATCGCCACGTTGATGCCGGTGCTCACGGTGGCGCCGCTCGAGCCGCCGTGCATCCAGCCGTGCTCGACGGCATCGGACACGGTCGTCTGCTTGGTGTCGAAGTCCTGGTGCACGGTGAAGTCGATGACACCGTCCTTCCAGTCCATGGGCGTCTCGCCCTGCAGCTCGCCGAGGTGGGGAGAGTTCAGGTAGAACCACATGCGACCGTTGTCGTCGGGCACCCAGACGTTGTGGAACTCGACCGAACCGTCGTCGATGGTGTGGCCTTCGTCGGACTGGGCCCCGTCCGCCGCGATGAAGCGCGCATAGGCCTGGCCGTTGGGGATCAGCAGGCCGCGGTAGTCGTACAGCGTGTAACGCACCTGGGCGCACTTCCAGCCCTTACGTTCGATCTCGTACCCGGCGGCAAGTTTCTGGGCGTCGCGCTCGGCAGCGCGCTCGTCGCCCGCCATCTGCCCGAGGGTCTCGTCGACGCTCTCGTAGGCCTGCGCGTTCTTCCACGCCGCCGCCCAGGTGGCGGTGTCGCAGACGCCGGTGACCGGAAGCGGCACCCACTCCTGGAAGCGACGGACGGCGGTCTGCGTCTTGGCCCCGTAGTCGCCGTCGATGTGGAGACCGAAGTTGTGGTGGAGGTTGTTGGACGACATCAACAGGCGCTGCAGGTACTCGACCCATTGGGCGTCGTTGTGACCGCCCGGGCGGAGTTCGGGTGCGTGACTGACCTCGGTCGGGTGGTTCATCGGCTGTCCCTTTCTGGACGTCGGCCGCCGGACTGATGTTGCGGCGACTCGTTGCCCGAGTTTCCGGATACCGGGCGCCGAGCGCCTCCGTGCCAGTACGGATTCGTGCGACCCTGGCTCGATGGCCGTCCCGGCATCAGCGTCGCGGCTTGCCGAACTGGGCGTGACCCCGCGAGAGGCAGAGGTCCTCGCGGCGGTGGCCGAGCGGCTGTCCAACGCCGACATCGCCGGCCGGCTCTACCTGTCCGAGCGGACCGTCGAGTCGCACGTGTCGTCCCTGCTGCGCAAGCTGGGACTTCCGAATCGGGTTGCGCTCGGCGACCTGGCCAACCGCCTGCGCGGCGACGACGTCGCCTCGCCGGTCCCGCTCCCGGCGCCGCTGCTGCTTCAGGTCGAGGACGGTGCCCTCGTCGGACGCGACGTCGAGGTCGGCGGCCTTCGCCGCCGGAGCGACCGCGCCTGGGCCGGCACCGGCAACCTGCTCGTCACGGTGGTGACCGGCGAGGCGGGAATCGGCAAGAGCCGGCTGGTTGCCGAGCTCGCCCGGCGGGCCCACGCGGACGGCGCGCACGTACTCCACGGGGCGTGCTTCGAGGACGTGCGGTCACCGTATGACCCGTTCATCCAGGCGCTGGCCCGCGACGCGGCCGCCGTGCCCGAGTCCGAGGCGATTCGCCGGGCCGGTCCGGACGTGGCGGTGCTCGGCGAGTTGGTGCCCGAACTGGGCGCGGCCGTGGGCTGGGCTCCCGTGCGGGGGCTCGAACCGGCGGTGCGGCAGGTCCGGGTGCTGCGCGGCATCCTCGGCTATCTGCTCCGCACCGCGACGAAAGCCCCGCTGTTGCTGGTCGTGGAGGACATCCATTGGGGCGCCGCGTCGACCCTGGCCACCGTCATCGGCATCGCTCGGCGCTCCGGCACGGCCCGGGTCCACCTCGTGGTCACGAGCCGCTGCGACGCGCCCGACGCCGACCAGCCCCTGCTCGACCTGCTGAACGTCCTGGACCGCCTGCCGGCCGCGGAGGTCATCGCATTGCCCCCGCTCGACGAGCGCGGGATCGCCGACCTCATGCAGAGCCTCGGCGGCACGCAGGACCCGGTCAGCGTGCATCGGGCCACGGGCGGCAACCCGTTGTTCGTCCGCGAGCTCGTCCGCACGGGTGGGGTCCGCGGGATCGCTCGCGGGCTCTTGTCGCGCCGGTACGCGCTGCTGCTCGCGCGCGACATCGGTGTGCTCGAGGTCGCCGCGGTCGTCGGCGCCGACTTCGACGCCGACCTCGTGGCGCGGGCACACGGGCAGCCGCTCGCCTCCGTCGTCGACTCGCTGGAACGGGCGGAGGAAGCCGGGCTGGTCGCGCGGCGCCCGGGCGCGCCCGGGCAGTTCTCGTTTCGGCACGTCCTGTTCCGGGACGCCCGCTACGAGGTGATCCCGGACGGCCTGCGGCGCCATCTGCACCGCCGGGTGGCCGAAGCCCTCGACGAACTCGCGGACGGCGCCCGGGTCAGCGAGCTGGCTCGGCACGCGGCGGCCGCAACCCCTGCCGGGGCCGGCGGGCGAGCG
>DATAQD010000258.1:0-5458 GCA_036264855.1 Jatrophihabitans sp.
ACCGAAAGAACTGAGGAACCACCGTGGCACGCGTCAAGAGGGCAGTGAACGCCCAGAAGAAGCGCCGTAGCACTCTCGAAGCAGCGTCGGGCTACCGCGGCCAGCGCTCGCGGCTCTACCGCAAGGCCAAGGAGCAGCTGCTCCACTCCGCGACCTATCAGTACCGCGACCGCAAGGACCGCAAGGGTGACTTCCGTCAGCTGTGGATCACCCGCATCAACGCCGCCGCCCGCGCGAACGACATGACCTACAACCGCTTCATCCAGGGGCTGCGCCTGGCCGAGGTCACCGTCGACCGCAAGGTCCTCGCCGACCTCGCGGTCAATGACCCGGCCGCCTTCAGCGCGCTCGTCGAGATCGCCCGCGCCGCGGTCGCCGCCGAGGGCATCGGCGGCGCCGCCGCTCAGTCGCCCGCGGCCTGATTGCTCAGCTCCACCAACGCCCGGCTCGCAGCCGCGCGCCGGCTCACCAGACGGACCGCGCGGCGCGAGACCGGGCATTTCCTTGCCGAAGGGGCGCCGGCCGTCCGGGAGGCTCTGCGCGCCGACGCCGTCCTCGACCTCTTCGCGACGGCCGATGCGATCGAACGCAACGCCGACCTGCTGCACGGGTCGGACTACTCCGAGATCTCGCCCAAGGACGCCGCTGGGCTGTCCGAGACGGTTACGCCCCAAGGGCTTGTCGCCGTGTGTCGCGCCGTTGACGTCGAGTTGGCCGCCGCGCTGCGCCGTCGTCCGCGGCTGCTCGCCGTCCTCGTCGAACCGAACGATCCGGGCAACCTCGGCACCATCGTGCGCACCGCGGACGCGGCCGGCGCCGGCGCCGTCGTGGTCGTCGGCGGGGTTGACCCGTACAACGGCAAGGCGGTGCGGGCCAGCGCCGGCAGCCTGTTTCATTTGGACGTGGTCCTGGCCGGCGATCCCGACGTCACCCTGGCGGCGATGCGCGACGTCGGTCTGAGCACGCTGGCGACGACCGGCACGGGCCGGTACGACCTGGACGAGCTCGATGAGGACGGTTCGCTCGACCTGCCGACCGCCTGGTACTTCGGGACGGAGGCCCACGGGCTGCCGCAATCGGTGATCGACGGCGCCGACCGGGCCGTGCGGGTCCCGATCCATGGCCGCGCCGAGAGCCTCAATCTGGCCGCCGCGGCCGCCGTCTGCCTCTACGCCAGCGCTCGGGCGCATCGCCGCGCGTAGGGAGCGGATGGTGCTCACGGCGCAGCTCGAGGCGGGCGCCCCCCGCTCAGTCGCGGAGCTTGCGCAGGATCCGGGCCAAGTGGGCCCGGTCGGAATCACCGAGGCTGCCGAACAATCGTTCGGCCTCGGCCTTGCGGGCGCCCTTGATCGCCGCGTTCGTGCGGGCGCCCTCGGCCGTGACGGCCACCAGCGTGGCGCGCCGGTCGTCCGGATCCGGCCGCCGCTCGACCAGACCGCGCTGTTCCAACGCGTCGACGACCTCGGTGGTCGACCGGGGAGCGATGTGCAGGTGCTCGGACAGCTCGCTGAGCCGCATCAGCCCGTGCCGAACCAGCACCCCGAGCGCGCGCGACTGAGACGGCGAGATGTCCCAGGGCTCCAGGGTTTGGCTGGCCAGGTGTCGAAGCCTGCGGGCGACGCCCCAAAAGGCGTCCGCCAGGGTCTCGTCCTCCTCGGCGGCCACGGGAACAGCGTAGCAACAGTTGGTGTTGTACCCTCATGTTGAGGTCACCTCAGTAGTTGAGTTCAGGGAGTCGGTCGTATGGAGAACGCGTACCGAGAGCGGCCGCCCGGGCGCCAACCGGGCGGGCAACGGCAAAGGAGCGTCACCGCGGCCGAGAAGGCCCAGGCGCGCGAGGTGTCGCTGCGCCGGATCGGCGCCTTGTTCGGTCCGTACGGGTGGCCGTTGACGATCGTCACCGCGATCATCATCGTGTCCTCGATCGTGGGGATGGCCTCGCCGTTCCTGTTGCGCGCGGTCATCGATCGGGCGTTGCCGGGGCAGAACGTCGGCCTGCTCGCCTGGTTGGTGGCCGGCATGGTGGGCGTGGCCGCGATCACCGCGGTACTGGGCGTGATCCAGACCTGGATCAGCACGAAGGTCGGCCAGCAGGTCATGCACACGCTGCGCACGGGCGTGTTCGCCCACCTGCAGCGCCAGTCGCTGGCCTTCTTCACGCGCACCCGCACGGGCGAGGTGCAGTCGCGGATCACCAACGACATTGGCGGGATGCAATCGGTCGTCACCTCGACGGCGACGTCGATCGCGTCAAACCTCACAACCGCGGTCGCCACCGCGGTTGCCATGGCCGCGCTCTCATGGAAGCTCTCGCTCATCTCGCTGGTGGTCATGCCGCCTGCCGTCTACCTGACTCGCCGGGTGGCGCGGATGCGCCGAGAGATCACCGCCCAGCGGCAGTCCGAGCTGGCCGACCTCAACGTGACGATCGAGGAGGGACTCTCGATCAGCGGCGTCCAGCTCGCGAAGACAATGGGCACCGGGCCGTCGCTGGTCGCCCGCTTCACCGAGTCCTCCATCCGTCTGATCGACCTCGAGCTTCGCTCGGATCTCGCCGGACGCTGGCGGATGGCGTCGATGAGCGTGATCTTCGCGGCGATCCCCGCCGTGATCTACCTGAGCGCCGGGCTGCCGGTCACCGCCGGGTCGATGAGCATCGGTACGCTCGTCGCGTTCACTGCCCTGCAGTCGGGCCTGTTCCGGCCGCTGATGGGTCTGCTCAACGTCGGCGTCTCCCTGACCAGCTCGCTCGCGCTGTTCGCGCGCATCTTCGAGTACCTCGACCTCCCGGTGGAAGTCGACGATCCGGCGGAACCGGTCGCGGTCGATCCGAGCAGCGTCCGTGGGGCGGTCCGGTTCGAGGGCGTCACGTTCAGCTACCCGGGCAGCGACGTCGCCGCGGTCGCCGGAATCGACCTGGACGTGCCCGCGGGTTCGACCCTCGCACTCGTGGGCGAGACCGGCTCGGGCAAGAGCACCCTGGCGGCCCTCGTCGCGAGACTGTACGACCCGACCGGCGGTCGGATCACGATCGACGGCATCGACGTGCGGGACCTGCGGTTGAACGATCTGGCCCAGATCGTCGGGATCGTCAGCCAAGAGACCTACCTGTTGCACACCACCGTGCGCGAGAACCTCCGTTACGCCAAGCCCGATGCCACGGACGCCGAAATCGAGGCCGCGTCCCGCGCCGCGCAGGTGCACGACGTGATCGCGGCCCTGCCCGATGGCTACGACACGACGGTCGGATCCCGGGGGCACCGGTTCTCCGGCGGGGAGAAGCAGCGGATCGCGATCGCCCGCACGCTGCTGCGCAACCCGCGCGTCCTGGTGTTGGACGAGGCGACGAGCGCCCTCGACAACGAGACCGAGCGCGCGGTCCAGGACGCCTTCGACGGGCTGGCGCGAGGGCGGACCACCATCACGATCGCGCACCGGCTGTCCACCATCCGTGACGCCGATCAGATCGCGGTGATCGACAACGGCCGGGTCGTCGAGCGGGGTACCCACGACAGCCTGCTGGACGTCGACGGCCGATACGCCGAGCTGGCCGCATAACTCGCCGCTCGCGCAAGGCCGCCCGCGATGCCGTGCCGCGCGAGCCGATAAACTGCAGGCATGTCCGCGCCGCCGCTGCTCCCGTCCAGGTACGGGGTGTTTGCCGCGCGGCTCGCGGCCGCCCTCCCTGCGCCGGCCTGATTCGACGAACCGTCGAGGCGGAGCGCGCACCCCATCGGCTCGGGCGGCCACACGCCCTGACGAAAGATCATGGACGCATGCCCTCCGAATCGTTCGACCCGGTCGAGGTCGCGGCGCTGCAGCCCGAGCACGTCGATGCGGCCGTCGCCGCCGCACTGCGGGCCTTCGCCGCGGCCGGGGACCTGGACCAACTCAAGACCGCCCGGCTGGCGCACGACGGTGACCGCTCGGCCCTCGCCCTGGCCAACCGGGAGATCGGGGCCCTGCCGCCGGCGGCCCGCAAGGCTGCTGGGCAACGGCTGGGCGCAGCGCGGCGAGCCGTCAGCGATGCGCTGGAAACCCGTCAGCGGGAGCTCGAGGCCGAACGTGACGCCGGCGTGCTGGTCCACGAATCCGTCGACGTGACGCTTCCGACCGATCGGCGCCCGATCGGCGCCCGGCACCCGTTGACCACCATCCAGGAACTGATGTCCGACGTCTTCCTCGCGATGGGGTGGACGGTCGCCGAGGGCCCTGAGGCCGAAAGCGCATGGTTCAACTTCGACGCGCTCAACACACCCGACGAGCACCCCTCGCGCGAACTCACCGACACCTTCTACGTCGGCTCGCCCGACTCGGGGGTCGTGCTGCGCACCCAGACCTCGCCCGTGCAGATCCGGACGATGCTCGAACGGCAGCCCCCCATCTACGTCGTCTGCCCGGGCAAGGTGTTCCGGACCGACGAACTCGACGCGACCCACACGCCGGTGTTCCATCAGCTTGAGGGGCTGGCGGTCGACGAGGGCCTGACGATGGCGCACCTGAAGGGCACCCTCGACCACATGGCGGCAGCGATGTTCGGGCCCGGCATCGCCACCCGGCTGCGTCCGCACTACTTCCCGTTCACCGAGCCCAGCGCGGAGATGGACCTCGTCTGCTTCGTCTGCCGCGGCGAGTCAGTCGGCAACCCGGACCGCCCCTGCCGCACCTGCAACAGCGAGGGCTGGATCGAGTGGGGCGGCTGCGGCATGGTCAATCCCCGGGTCCTGGTCGCGTGTGGCATCGATCCCGAGCGCTACAGCGGATTCGCCTTCGGCATGGGCATCGAACGCACGCTCATGTTCCGCAACGGCGTCGCCGACATGCGTGACATCGTCGAAGGCGATGTCCGCTTCACCCAGGCATTCGGAATGGAGGCCACGTGAGTGAGCATCGCAGCGAGCGCCAGCGAGCGAGGAGCGGAGCGAGCGTGGCGATGAGCGCTTGCGCGAAGAGCGGGGCAGCATAGTGCGGGCGCCGGTGAGCTGGCTGGCCGAGCACGTCGACCTGCCGGCTGACATCACTGCGCGGCAGCTCGGCGACGCAATGATCCGGATCGGCATGGAGGTCGAGAGCGTCGAGTCCGGCGCCGAGGGGATCGCGGGCCCGATCGTCGTGGGCCGGGTGCTGTCCTACGCGGACGAGCCGCGCGGCATCGTGTGCGGGGCCCACAACTTCGCCGCGAAGGATCTGGTCGTGGTGGCCCTGCCCGGCGCCGTCCTGCCCGGCGGGTTCGAGATCGGCGCGCGCAAGACCTACGGCCACGTCTCGGACGGAATGATCTGCTCGGTCCGCGAACTCGGAATCGGTGATGACCACGCCGGCATCCTGGTGCTGCCGCCCGACTCCGGTCGGCCCGGTGCCGACCCCATGGAGTTGCTCGGACTGAAGGACGCCGTGCTCGACGTCGCGGTCACCACCGATCGCGGATACTGCCTGTCGATTCGCGGACTGGCCCGGG
>DATAQD010000260.1:0-12004 GCA_036264855.1 Jatrophihabitans sp.
GATCTCGTCCAGAAGGTGTTCAAGGGGCAGGACCCGCTGCACATCCTGGGGGCGGGCGACCAGGTGCGCCACTACACGTACGGCGGCGACCTGGCCCGCGGGATCGTCGAGTGCGTCGAGAGCGACAAGACGATCAACGACGACTTCAACCTCTCCACGGCCGAATCGACCACGGTCCTCGACCTCGCCGAGATCATCTGGAAGAAGATCAAGGGCCCGGATGTGCCCTTCCGCTACGTGAGCGACCCCGGCTTCGAGCACGATGTGAAGAAGCGCGTGCCGAGTGTCGACAAGGCCAAGCGGGTCGTCGGATTCGAGGCCACCACGAGCCTGTCGGAGATGCTGGACGAGGTCATCCCGTGGATCGAGCAGGCAATCAAGGACGGCACGATCTAGTCAGCCGGCCGGGCCGACGACCGCGTATCCCGCCTCGTCAGCGGCGCGGCCCGACCCGCGCCACCACCCCTCTCGCCGCCCGGGTCAGCCGCCGCGCCGGCGCGAGGTACTCCTTCGTGGCCAGCGAGACTAGGCCGACCATGCCGGTGACCGCCGCGTCGACCCGCTCCTCGGGCGGCGCGCTGCGCGAGGGCAGGACCAGCGACGGCACTGCCGCCGGGGCTTTGCCGAGCAGATCGAACATCGCCCCAAGCATGCGGGTGGCGGCCTCCGCCCCGTGTTCGGCCGGGACCTGGTCCGGGTTCTCACCGGTCGGCCGATCGGAGGGGACGAGTTCGCGCAGATCGCCGACGACGCGGTAGCCCGCCTCGCGCAGCTCGGCGAGCGCGTGCCGGGACCATTGTCCGGCCCACTTGTAGGCGCGGTCGGGCAGTTCGATACGCGGTCCGGGGTGCTCGCCGAGCGCGCCGACAAGCCCGTGCTTGATCGTCGCTCGATACACCGGCCACGGGACATCGACGCCCTCGAGTGACTCGTTGAGTCTGCGCAGGACCGCCGCCTCGGCCGCGGTCAACGACGGGTTCGAGGTGCCGACATTCGTGTCGTAGGCGTCCGGATCGATCCCCAGGACGCCCGCGAAGCGACGCCACAACAGGCTCGGGTCCGCACCCGGCGGCGGAATGGTGCCGACGTGCACCCGCTCGGGGGGCAGGGTGCGAGACCACCGCGCGAGGATCTCCGGAGCGTCCTGCTGCGGCCAGAACGCCCGCTTCGGCGAGTGGCTCGTCAGTCCTGCTTCGACGCTGTCGAGGAAGCTCGCGTACGTGAGCGTCGACCGATTCTTCAGGCGCTCCTGCCAGGCGGCGGGCAGCTGGCGGGCGATGTCGCGCGAGGTCCACACCACGTGCACGTCCGCGAATTCGAGGTCGGCCAGCGCACGGTCGACCTGCGCTTCGGTTGCCGCGGCGAGCATCTCGTGGTCGATCACGGAGGAACCCGGCCAGGCCCGGAGCTCGTCGACGAGGCGATGCCAGGCCCCCGGTACCCAAGGCTCGACGTGCCGCTTGAACGCCATCCCGCGCAGGTCCTGGCTCGCCCAGAAGTGGCTCGTCGACGCGGCACCGGGATACAGCAAGCCGTCGGCCCGGAGCGCGGCGCGGTTGTTGAAGAGAATGGTTTGCAGATAGGTCGTGCCGCTCTTCGGGGCGCCGATGTGGAGGAATACCGTCGGCCGCTCACTCACCCCCGTCACAATAGCGCCGCCCGGTCGCGGCGGGTCCGGCCGTGCTCATCGCGCCGCCGCGGGCGGGAGCCCGAGACCGGCGAGCACCTCATCGTTCGGTCTCGGGCCGCGACGCAGCCCCGCGGCGAGCCCCTGGCGCAACGCCCGAGCCAGCGTGGCCCGGTCACCGGATCGGACGAAGGTCCGCACCCAGCGCCGCAGCGTCGATGCGGTGTAGAGCAACCGCTCGAGCGGCGCGAGCGACCGGCTGCGGGTCAGCGTCCAAACCTTGTTGCGCACCTCATAGAAGAACCGCTCGCCGGGATCGGCGTCCGTGGAGCCGAACGTGCGCGTCTTGTGGACGACCACGCTCGCCGGGCAGAGGAGCCCGGCCCGGCGCCGCAGCAACCGCGTGATGAACTCGAAGTCGTCGTTCCAGAGGAAGTAGTCGGCCACCGGCGCCCCGTGACGGCGACACTCGTCGGCGTCCACGAGGACCGAGACGAAGGACGCCGAGCGGATCGGCACGCAGTCGACCGCGGCGGCGCGGTGCCGTTCGGCGCCCCGGACGAGCGGCTTGCGGCGAGGCGTGTTCATCGGATGCGGGCGGCCATCCGTCCACACGACGCGACTGGCCAGCACCGCGGGCGGCGGCCCGGGGTACGCCGTGCGAGTCGCGAGCAGCGCGGCCAGCGCGCCGGGTTCGGGAATCGTGTCGTCGTCCATGAGCCAGACGAGGTCGGCGCCGTCGGCCAGCGCGATCCCGAGGCCGGCCGCGAAGCCGCCCGCGCCGCCGGTGTTGCGGTCCAGAGCGACGAGTCGCACATCGGGGTGCGCGGCGCGCACGGCGTCCACCGAGCCGTCGGTGGAGGCGTTATCGACGACCACGACGGCATCCGGCTCGCGCGCCTGGGCCTTGAGGGCAGCCAAGGACTCGAGCAGCAGCGCCCGCCGGTTGTACGTCACGATCACCGCGACCACCCGCGATCGGGCCGGGCCGCTCATCGGCGCTGCCACCTCGCGCGGGATCGCTCGCTCAGCCGCCAGGCCAGCACGCGCAGCCGCCCGATGCTCGGGTGGCGGCTGCTCAGGTCGCGCAGCGCGCGCTTGAAGCCCGCGGAGGCCGCGACCCGCGGAGCGCTGCCGGTGCGCGCGCGGTCGGGCCGGCCGTACTCGTAGCGCACGGCCGCGGCAAGCGCCGCGACGGCGGCGTCGAGCACGGCCTCGGGCGGCACCTCGTCGGGGGCGCTCAGGCCGCGCGGTGGCGCGGGCGGCCCGAGCAGGTCATCGAGCGAGCCGACGATGTCGTAGCCGGATTCCTGCAGCCCGGCGACCACTTTCTCGGCCCGCGCGCGCGCCCACCGTTCCTGCCGCGGGTTGAGCCGTGGACGCAGGGACGGCGGCCGCGGGGCCAGCACGTCGTGCGCGATCCGCTCCTTGACGTGCACCGTGTAGAACCAAGCGGGCACGCTGTCACGGCCAAGCTCCACGTTGAGCCGCCGGAGCAGCTCGGCCTCGGCCAGCCCGAGCGAGGTGTTCGGGCGCGCCGAGCTGAGGTCCGCGCTGCCCGGGTCGACGCCGATGACCGACGCGAACCGCTCCCAGAGCAGGTTGGGCGGCGAGCCGGGCGGCGGGACCGTGACGACGTGCACCTGCGACGGCGGCAAGCCCGGCGACCACCGTCGAAGCACCGCAAGAGTGTCGTGCACCCGCCAGAACCACGGCTTCGGCGTCGGCCGGTCGGCGTTCTCCGTGCGCATGACCCGGCCGACCCAGCGCGGCCAGGTGATGGTGTTGCGGTGCTTGACCGTCTCCTGCCACTCGGCCGGCAACAGGCTGACGAAATCGCGGACCGTGAGCACGACGTGGACCTCGGCGCCCACCAGGGAGGCGCGCGCGCGCGCCGCCTGCTCCGCGGTCGCCGACGACAGCAGCTCGTGCGAGATCACCGCGACGCGATCGGCCCGCAGAGCCTGGCGCGCCAGGAGGTTCCACTCGCCGTGGTAAGACCCGGACGGGTCGTCCGGGGCCTGCGGCACCTCGCGCAGGTCCTGGTCGGCGCGGAAGTGGTCTTGCGCGGCCACGCCCGGCAACAGCACACCCTGGCCCGCGAGGGCGGTGCGGTTGCCCCACATCACTTCCTGCAGGAACGTCGTGCCGCTCTTGGGCTCGCCGATGTGCAGGTAGACGACGGGGTGGCCGGGCCGCCCGCCTCCCTCGCGCGATGTCAACGTCTCCCCTTGCTCTCGGTCAGTCGCCGCCGCGCGACGGGCCGGGCCGCGCAGCCGCGCGCAGCTGCCGGGCCGCGTTCGCCAGGTGCCAGTAGCCGCGGCGCAGCCGGTGCAACGCGGCGTTGCGCTGGCTCAATTCGATGAGCTGGCTCTTGAGCCCGTTGGGCCGCGCGGGCGTGGACTGCGCGGGCCGGTTGACGCCCTGGGTCTTGGCGAGCTCACCGAGCAGGGCCGCGACGGCCGTGATCGCGGCGTCGAGCATCTCTTCTGCCCCCGTGTCGGACGGCCCGGCCCCGGCCCCGCTCACAGGCCGCGGGAGGAGCTCGTCGAGTTCGCCGACGATGTCGTAGCTCGTGGCCCGCAGCTGCGCGATGACACCCTCGGCGTGCTCGCGGGCCCACTTCTCCCGCTCGGGGGGCAGCTCCAGCCGGCCGAGCGAGGACGGCCGGTCGGCGAGCGCGCCGTGCGCCAGGGCGTCCTTCACGTTGCGCATGTAGAACCAACCGGGGACGTCGTCGGACAGCGCCGCGTTGAGCCGGCGCAACATCTCGATCTCGGCCAGGCCGAGCGAGGCGTTGCTGCGAGCCCGGCCCGTGTCGGCCGCGCCCGGGTCGATGCCGACGACACCGGCGAAGCGCTCCCACAGCAGGTCCGGCGCCGAGCCCCGGGGCGGCACGATGATCACGTGCACCCGCTCGGGAGGCACCAACGAGGACCAGGTTCGCAGGATCTCGAGGGTATCGTGCACCTTCCAGAACCAGTACTGGCGGCGATCCGGGTCGACGGCCTCGGTATCGATCACATCCGCCAGCCAACCCGCCCAATCCCGGGTGTTGCGGTGCTTGACCGTCTCTTGCCACTCGGCCGGCAGGAGGGTGCCGAAGTCGCGCACGGTGAGCACGATGTGCACCTCGGCGGGCGCCAGTGACCGAATCCCGCGCTCGGCCTGCGGCCGGTCGGCGGCGGCGAGCAACTCGTGCGAGATGACCGCGGCGCGCGGCGCCTGCAGGGCCTGCCGAGCCAACCTGTCCCAGGCACCCCGGTTCGGGCCGACCGGGTCGTTGGGGATCTGCGGCACCCCGCGAAGGTCCTGCGCCGCCCGCCAATGCGCCATCGGCCGTGGCCCGGGCACGAGCAGGCCGTGTTCGAGCAGTTCGGTCGTGTTCGTCCACATCACCTGCTGCAGGAACGTCGTCCCGGTCTTCGGCTCACCGATGTGTACGTAGACCGAACCGGCTCCCGCCGGCTGGCGCGACATGACCGATTACCTCGCTTCGGGGCTGGCGATAACGGCGGATGCGAGACCGAGGGCCGCGCCACTCTGGCCTGACACCAACTCACTCTAGTAGCTGGGGCCGGGCCCGGTCGGGCGCCGATGTCACCCCACGCAACCGTGAGCACGCGTTACCTGTTGGGCCCTGTGCGAGCGTGTAGCGTCTTTCGGGTGTCAGCCAAGAACCAGGTAAATGCCGTATTGACCCGATTGACCGGCCACCATCTGGTCAAGGGTGCCCCAGGGGCGCACGTGGAGGACCTGCGGCGCCAGCTGCAAGACACCCGGGCGGAATTGCGCCAGGCGCGCGGCGGCCCGGCCAAGCCCAAGGGCGACCGGTTTCCGACGGACTTCGAATCCGGGGCGAAGGACATCATCCGGGCCGTTCGGCCGTACACGATGACGAGCAACGAGAAGCTCTACGGCCTGATCCAGGCGACGCGCTACATAGTCCGCAACAAGATCCCAGGCGACATCGTCGAGTGCGGCGTCTGGCGCGGCGGCAGCATGCAGGCGGCGGCCCGGACGTTGCTCGACGTCGGTGACACGAGCCGCGACCTCTACTTGTTCGACACGTTCGAGGGCATGACCGAGCCGAGCGCGGCGGACGTCCGGTGGGACGGCAAGTCCGCCGCCGAGCTGTTGCAGACCCAGGACAAGTCCACGTGGGTGTGGGCCGTGGCCAGCCTCGACGACGTGAAGGCCGGCTTCGAGAAGTTGCCCTACCCCGAGGGCAAGCTGCATTACGTCGTCGGCAAGGTCGAGGACACCATCCCGGCGGAGCTGCCCCAGCAGATCGCAATCTTGCGGCTCGACACCGATTGGTACGAGTCCACGAAGCATGAGCTGGAGCACGCGTACGCGCGGCTGTCCCCCGGCGGCATCCTGATCATCGACGACTACGGGGGCTGGGCCGGATCGAGGACTGCGACCGACGAGTTCCTCGCCGCGCTCGACGAGCCGCTGTTGCTACACCGGATGAGCGGTGGCCGGATCGCCGTCAAGCCGTTCACCGGCGGGCGCGAGCGTCCGTAGAGGGTCGTCGGCGCGCGGTGGCGCTCGTGCATAGCGGACCGCTCGCCACCGGCCGGGCGTCCGGCGCGGGCTCGACGAGTTCGCTATAAGACCGCGACTAGCATGTCGTGGTCGTTCGTCTTACTCGAAGCACGTGGAAGGGCCGCTGTGTTCCGCAACCGCAACGCCCGCGCCGCCGGCGCGGGCTTCCTGCGCTCTCGGGTCCGACCGGTAGTGCGGCGCGCGCTTGCGCGCACCGGACTGCTGGACCGCTCCCCGAGCGCGGACGACGAGGCGCTGAAGGCCAAGGTCTACACCGACTTCTTCCAGATGCTGTGCATCGACGGGGATTTCGACCGGGCCGCGGTGGCCACCACGCGGCGCCTGATCGCTCGGTCGGAAACAAGTCGGGCGCGCAGCATCACCCAGGTCTTCCAGCGCTACGACGAGCTGCGCCCGATCGCCGACATCTGCCTGGCGTTATGTGCACTGGATGAGCCGATGCCCAAGCCGGCGTGGACGCTGTTCACCCGAAACGACCTGGACCTGGTGGTGCGCTGGGCCGCCAACGAGTACTTCCAGCTCGCGTTCAGCGTCGATCCCGCGGCTGCGGCCTCCTCGCTGACTCGGGTCCTGAGCGGCGAGGTCCCGCTGGACGCCGACCCCGGCGTCTGGATCCAGGTCGCCTACTACGGCTTCTCCGCCGGCGCGCTCGACCTGGCCGAGCAGACGCTCAAGCGAGCGGAGACGGCGATGGCGAAGGTGACCGCCCGGGACCGCCGCGCCCGACTGCAGGCGCGGGTGTCCACGCTGCGGGAGTGGCTGGAACGGGCCGCCCGGGCCGCGGAGCCCGTCGACGCCCCGGAAGATGAGATCCCGGTCGCGCTCGTCGGGTTCAAGCATCCGGACTGGAGCGGGATGTCTCGCGACCTCGACGACCCCATCGAGACACTGGCCGCCCTCGGCCATCTGCTGCGCCACGACGGCCTGCGGTTCAGCGGCGACCCTGGGCTGGTCGCGGCCGCCGAGCGGTTGCGCGGCGACGTCCCGGCCGAGCGGCGGGTCAGCGGCGGCGAGCAGACCGTGCGGCTGTTCGAAGTCGACCGAGACGTCAGCCAGTACGCGGCCGTGCCCCCTGGCACGTGGATGATCGTGTCCGAGTGGTTCACGCAGCCGCTCGCCGGCCCGCGCTACGACCTCCCGCTCAACCCCACGCTGCGGCCGATCTTCGTCTCCTTCCACGTCAACCCCGACACGCTGTCGGCCCCGGGAGCGATCGAGTACCTGCGCAAGTACGCGCCGATCGGCTGTCGCGACTGGGACACCGTCTTTCTGCTGCTTGCCGCCGGCGTCCCGGCGTTCTTCTCGGGTGCGCTGACGATGACGGTGGACACGGTCGTACCGCGGGCCTCCCGGCCGACCTCCACTACGACCTTCGTCGACTTCGCCCCCGACGGACCGGGTGAGAAGAGCAGTCGAATGTCATCGGAGGTGAAGGACCGTGACCTGGGCAGCAACCTCACGGCCGCGGCCGATGAGCTGCGCCGATATCGAGACGGGGGGGCGCGGGTTGTCACCTCGGACCTGCGCTTCGCCCTGGCCGCCCGCGCCGTCGGCTGCCCGTCCGAGTTCCGGCCCCGCGACACTGGGGACCACCGCGTCGTAGATTTCCTCCAGCTCGCCGACGACGACTTCGCCGCGATCCAGGGCGGGATCTCCGACAAGCTGGCCGCCGTGTTGGGTGCCGTGCTCTCCGGCCGCTCCGAGAACGAGGTGTACGAGACCTGGCGTGAGGTCTGCGCCGCCGAGGTCAAGGCGGCCGAAGCCGAGCTGCACAGCGTCACCTGGGATCCCGCGCCGACCTTCGATCTCGACCAGGCCTGCAAGGTGATCCGCTCCGCCTCGGTCACCGTCGAGCGCAGCGAGCCCGGGCCGGGCGGGTCCGAGATCAACGTCGAGTTCTCGGTCGACCAGAACTACAAGCATCAACTCGACATCGTCCTGGACTCGGTGGTAGAGCACGCCAGCCGGCCGGTGCGCGCCTTCGTGCTGTGCCGCGGCCATGGACAGGACGACTTCGACCGTCTGGCCCGCCTGTTCCCCACCGTCTCTTTCGTATGGCTGCCGACCGACAACGTCAGTTACGGGCCGATCCCGGACAAGATCAGATGGGCAACGATCGTCACGATGGATCGGACGATGCTGCCGGTGCTGCTTGGCGACGTCGACCGGATCATCCACTTCGACCTCGACGCGCTGTGCCTGAGCGACCTCGCCGAGCTGTTCGACGTCGACCTGGAGGGCACGGCGATCGCGGCGGTGGACGCGCCGCAACCGGTCTATCTCGGCGGCTTGGACACGTTCCGACGGGCCGTCAGGCGACACCGCCGCGAGGGGAACCTCGACATCGCCCGCGAGCTCATCATCCGCACGCACTCCCAGCATCAGTTCGACTTCGAGATCTTCAACGCTGGAATCATGGTGCTCGATCTCGCGAAGATGCGCGCTGATGACGTGTGCCAACGCTTCCTGGGCTACATCCAGCGGTTCGGCATCAACGGCCAGGTAATCATGAATGTCTACGTCGGACGCAATCGCAAGAAGGTCGACGCCGATTGGAACCGTCTGGTTCGCCTCGAGGTCGCAGGACCTCCGAAGGTTGCCCACTGGGCCGGCCCCTACAAGCCGTGGCGCGATCATCACTACGTCACGGCCCGCGAGCTGTGGCGTGACCAGGAGGAGCGTTTCGCGGCCCGGACCGAACACCTGTTGCCGGTCCGGGCACCCCGGCGCTGAGTGGCCGGGGCCCTGGACCGCGCCGGGCGGCACGCTGTTCGGCCGACTTCGAGCCCCGCCCAGGCCCCGCGGTTGGCCGGGTACTACCGGGTGCCTTGGTAAGCTGCGCGGTACAGCCGTCCCGCTTTGCGCCGGATCGACGGCTTGAATAAGGAGTGATTGGCTTGCGAGTTCTTATCCTTGGTGGCGACGGTTTCTGCGGGTGGCCCACCGCACTGCACCTGTCTCAGGGCGGCCACGAGGTGGCGATCGTCGACAACCTGTCCCGCCGCAACATCGACAACGAACTCGAGGTGAGTTCGCTGACACCGATCGCGCCCATGGGCGTCCGGCTCGCGGCGTGGGAGGAGGCCAGCGGCAAGAAGATCACTTTCAGTCGCTACGACGTGGCCGAGAACTACCACCGCCTGCTCACCCAGCTCGAGACGTACCGCCCCGAGGCGATCGTGCATTTCGCCGAGCAGCGCGCGGCCCCGTACTCGATGAAGAGTTCTGCCCACAAGCGCTACACCGTGTCCAACAACCTGAACGCGACCAATAACCTGCTCGCCGCCATCGTCGAGTCCGGCCTGGACCCGCACGTCGTGCACCTCGGCACGATGGGCGTCTACGGATACGGCACCGCCGGCATGAAGATCCCCGAGGGCTACCTGCGGGTGAAGGTCGAGACCGACGCCGGTGACGTCGAGCAGGAGATCCTGTACCCGCCGAACCCGGGCAGCATCTACCACCTCACCAAGACCCAGGACCAGCTGCTGTTCGCCTATTACGCGAAGAACGACGAGCTGCGGATCACCGATCTGCACCAGGGCATCGTGTGGGGTACGCAGACCGCCGAGACCAAGCTCGATGAGCGGCTCATCAACCGCTTCGACTACGACGGTGACTACGGAACGGTGTTGAACCGCTTCCTGATGCAGGCGGCGATCAATTACCCGCTCACCGTGCACGGCACGGGCGGCCAGACGCGCGCGTTCATCAACATCCAGGACACCGTGCGCTGCATCGAGCTCGCGATCGACAACCCGCCCGAGCGTGGTCACCGGGTGCGGATCCTCAACCAGATGACCGAGACGCACCGCCTCAACGACCTGGCCAAGCTGGTATCCGTGCTGACCGGGGCTGAGATCGACTACGTGCCGAACCCCCGCAACGAGGCCGCCGAGAACGAGCTCCACGTCGAGAACCGGCAGTTCCTCGATCTCGGCCTCGAGCCGATCACTTTGGCCGAAGGCCTCATGCAAGAGATCACCGAAATCGCCACCAAGTACGCCGACCGCTGCGATGCGTCCAAGATCCCGTGCCGATCGCTGTGGCACACCGAGCGCACGATCACCGACGGGCCGCACGTGTGACGAGTCGGGTACTGGTCACCGGCGGGGCTGGCTTCGTCGGCGCCAACCTCGTCCGGCTGCTCATCGCCGGCGGGCGCGCGGTGCGCATCCTCGACGACTTCCGGACCGGCCGCGAGGAGTACCTCGCCGACCTCGACGTCGAGGTCGTGCGGGGCGAGATCGGCGACACGGCGTTGGTTACCGAGTTGGCCCGCGACGTGGACGAGCTGGTCCACCTGGCCGCGGCCGGCTCGGTGGTCGACTCGGTCACCGATCCGGTCGCGAACTTCGAGGCCAACGTCCGAGGTACGTTCAGCGTGCTGAACGCCGCTCGCGCGGCCGGTATCAGCCGCCTGGTGTTCTCCTCGACCGGCGGGGCGCTCATCGGCAACGCCGAGCCGCCCGTCAATGAACGCTCGCTGCCCCGCCCGATCTCGCCCTACGGCGCCGGCAAACTTGCGGCCGAGGCCTACTGCCACGCGTTCGCGAAGTCGTACGGCATGACCACGGTGGCCCTGCGGTTCGCGAACGTGTACGGGCCGTACAGCGGCCACAAGAAGGGCGCGGTTACCGTCTTCCTCCGGGCATTGCATGAGGGCCGCCCGCTGCAGATCTTCGGCGACGGCAACGCGTCGCGTGACTTCATGTACGTCGACGACATCTGCCGGGGCATCGAACTGGGCCTGACCCGGGATCTCGCTCCGGGAACGGTCGCGCACCTCGCGACCGGCGTCGAGACGTCGGTCCTGCAACTCGCGGACGCGTGCCGGAGAGTCGTCGGTCTGCCCGACCACCCGATCGAGTTGCTCGCGCCTCGACCGGGCGAGGTCGACCGGAACTTCGCGACCTACGACTACGCGCGCGAAATCATGGGATTCGAGCCGTCGGTGACCCTGGACGACGGGCTGGCGAACACCTGGGACTGGTACAAGCGCTTCGTCTTCTAGGAGCGGACGACGTGCCGGCGGCGTCGCCCCGGCCAGCGCGTCAACCGAGGTGCAACCCGCATTCCAGCTTCGGCGAGTTCGCCCAGCGGCCGCTACGCGGATCCTCGCCGGGCGCCACCCGCCGGGTGCACGGGGCGCACCCGATGGAGGGGAAGCCGTCGTAGATGAGCGGGTTGACCTCGACGTCGTTGGCGATGGTGTACTCGTCCACCTGCGCCTGAGTCCAGCCGGCCAGCGGGCTGACCTTCACCATCGAGCGCTTGCGGTCCCATTCGACGACGCGGATATTGCGTCGGCTCGCCGTCTCGTCGCGCCGGATACCCGATCCCCAGGCCTGGTAACCGCCGAGGGCGCGGGCCAATGGCTCCACCTTGCGCAGCGAGCAGCAGGCATCGGGGTCACGATCGTGCAGCTTTGGTCCGAACGTCGCGTCCTGTTCGGCGACCGTCTGGCGAGGCAGGATCGTGTGCAACCGCACCTGGTAGCGCTTCGCGACCCGGTCGCGCGTAGCCAGGGTCTCCGGGAAGTGGTAGCCGGTGTCCAGGAAGATCACGTTGATGTCATCGGCGACTCGGCTCGCGATGTCGATGAGTACCGCGTCGGCCATCGAGGCGGTGATGCAGAAGCCGTCTCCGAACGTATCCACAGCCCAGCGGATAACGGTGTCGGGCGGAGCATCCTCGAGCTGCCGCCCCGCTTCGACGGCGACCGACTTGAAGTAGTCGACCCTATCGGCGGCAACGGGCATATGACCGAGATTACCCGACCGCCCGATACCAGCCCGGTCATCG
>DATAQD010000266.1:0-4343 GCA_036264855.1 Jatrophihabitans sp.
CAAGACGCTCGCCGCCGGACATATCCGGGGCCTTTCCGATCGGGGCAGTCGTGCGGCTCCTGGTGCGTGCCCATGATCGCCTCCATGTTGGGTTGTGGAGCACGCGATGACCGAACAACCGCCGCCCGCGGGGCGGCCACACGACACACCGCCGCTCAGCGATGAGATTGCCGAGCGGACCGCCGAGAATGCGGACCTGCGGGACAGTCTCGACGCGCTGTCGCGCCTCGCAGTCGCCCACCTCGGTCTGCAGGACCTGCTCACGCGGGTCGCGACCTACGCGGTGCGCGCCATCCCGGGGGCCGAGGGCGCCGGCCTCACTCTCTTCCAGGACGCCCGGCCGGACACCATCGTCGCCAGCGCCGAGTTCGTCCGCGACGTCGACGCCATCCAATACGGAATCGGTGAGGGTCCCTGCATCAGCGCCGCCGCCGAGAAGCGGACCGTGCTCTCCGGATCGCTCGCCACCGAACAGGCCTGGCCGAAGTTCGGCCCGCGGGTCGGTCGCCTGGGGGTGAACAGCGTGATGTCGCTGCCGCTGCTCGCCGGTGACGAGGTACTGGGGGCGATGAACGTGTACGCCCATCCGCCGAACGCCTTTGACGAGCACGCCGCCCGGCTGGGCGAGCTGTTCGCGATTCCGGCCGCGATCTCGGTGCACAACGCGCGGGCCCTGGCCCAGGCGCGAACGCTGGCGAACCAGCTGAAGGCGGCGCTCGTCAGCCGGCCGATCATCGACCAGGCCCTGGGCATCCTGATGAGCCGGACCGGGGGCACGTCGGAGGAAGCGTTCGACAAGCTCCGCGTGATGAGCCAGGCCGAGAACCGCAAGGTGTCGGTTCTGGCCCAGCAGCTCGTCGACGAAGCCGTCCGGCGCGCCCGGGCCCGGCACGCAGACAGCTGACCGACCCTCGGCGCTGGGCGCGGAGTAGGCGTACGTTGAGTCCATCGGCCGTCCGGAAGCAGGTCCCGACCTGTTCCTGCCGCCGCACCGCACACCGCGATCTGCCGGGTGCGAACGGGCACGATGGCACGGCGATCGGGACGCCGGGAGTCCCGTCGTGGAAATCTCATCGGCGCTGGCCGAGGATCTGCAGGCACTGACCGAGGCGCTCGACCCGCCTCGGGTCGATCTCGCGATCCAGTTGCGTCAGCTCATTTCCGACATCCGGATGACGAACCCCGCCTACCTCGGGCTGACGCTGACGGTGGTGAGCCGGGGCGAGCCGTTCATCATCGCGGCCTTCGAAGCGGGCGCGTCGCGGGCCGACGTCCGCTCCTCCGCCTACCTGCCACTGGCGACCCTGTGCGACGTCGAGGCCGGGAGTGCAATCGTGTTCTACGCGAGCGCGCCGGGCGCATTCGACGACTTCGTCCACGAGGTCAGCGCCGCGCTCGGGCTGGCCGCCGGAGTCATCGACGTCGACGGTCACCTCGGGCCGACGACGCTCGTGGATGGCCTGAGCGCCGCCGCGCGGGCCAGACGGATGAACCAGGCCCTCGGCATCCTGATCGAGAGAGGCTTCACGCCCGAGACGGCCAGGGCCGAATTGCGGCGCTTGGGCGAGCAGCCCGGAGCGGATCCCGCCGCGGCCGCGAGTCAGATCTTGCAGCGCGCCGCCGACGGTGACGCGATGCCGCCGCAGCCCGATCGGTAATGCAAAGTCGGCGGGAAGGCTCCGGGGCCCCCCGGCGGATCCGGCGCCTTCCCGCCAACCTGTGTCGCCCGCACGCATGCTGGCGCGGACGTCTCGCCGTCAGGTCACGGCATGTCCGCGCAGAGCAGCCCAGGGACGGCGCTCATCGCGACACGGACACGATGGGACCTGCGGTGCTTGGGGCCAGTCACCCGGGGCGGGCGTCCTGCGAGCGTGAGCTGCGCGCGAGGTGCTGGGGTGAGGCCGCGAGAATCTCCCGGCTCCGAGCGATGCGCTCTCCACAGTCGTTTCCGATCTGCCACCGGACTGGCTGACTGCTCAACCATTGCTCAGACTACGCGTTTGCGCCGGAACTGGTCGAGGACCAATATCCCGGATGCGCCGGGCGCCCCGGGCCCCTGGGCGCCGGGGCAAGTTCATCGGGCGGCTGGTGACAATCCGGGGTCGGTCGCGGGTACCGTCAGGGTGTTGGGAACCAGCCAGCCCGGGCCGACAGCGTCGATGTCACCGTCGTGAGCGTGAGCTCGTAGCCGGGCGCAATTCGGTGGTCTCCGATTCTGAGGCGTCCTCCGTGACCATCCTGCCCTCCGTCCTGCTCTGCGCCGGCGGTTCACCGTGACCGCGCTCGACAGCGAGCCGGCCACCCAACGCGGCAGCGACTACGCAACCCTGTGCCGCACCGTGCGCGCCGCCGGCCTGCTCGACCGGCGTCCGATCTCGTACTCGATCCGTGGGCTGCTCACCCTCGGCTGCTACCTCGCGACCTGCCTGGCCATCGTGTGGGTAGGCGACTCGTGGTACCAGACCGTCACCGCGGTCATGTTCGGGCTGGCGTTCGGCCAAATCGCATTCCTCGGCCACGACAGCGGCCACCAGGCGATCTTCTCCAGTCGCCGGGCGAACGACGTGCTCGGCCGGCTGCTCGGCAACCTGCTCGTAGGCCTGAGTTACGGCTGGTGGGTCGACACGCACAACCGGCATCACGCGAACCCGAACCACGAGGAGCGCGATCCCGATATCGGTGACGGCGTCCTGGCGTTCACCACCGCCCAGGCCGCCAAGCACACCGGCCGGGTCAGCGGTTTCATCGCTCGGCGGCAAGCCGCACTGTTCTTCCCGCTGCTCACGCTGGAGGGCATCAGCCTGCATGTCGACAGCGTCATGGCGGTGCGCAGCGGCGAGTATCGGAGCAGCCGGGGTGGTAGTCGCCGGGCCGAGGCGATCGGGCTGGTGATGCACGCGGTCCTCTACGTCACGGGCCTGCTGCTCGTGATGTCTCCGGTCAAGGCGTTGGTGTTCGCCGCGATCCACCAGGCCGTCTGGGGTGTGTACATGGGGTGCACGTTCGCGCCCAACCACAAGGGCATGAAGCTCGTCGCCCCCGGCGAGAACCTCGACTTCCTGCGTCGGCAAGTGCTGACGTCGCGCAACGTGCGCGGGGGCGTCCTCACCGACTTCGCCCTCGGCGGGCTGAACTACCAGATCGAGCACCATCTGTTCCCGAACATGCCACGCGCGTCGTTGCGGCACGCGCAACCGCTCGTGCGGGCGCACTGCGACACCCTCGGCGTGCCGTACTGCGAGACCTCGTTGATCGGTTCGTACCGGGCCGCGCTCAGTCACCTCAACGAGATGGGGGCCCCGCTGCGCGCCGAGTCGCGCGCGCGGGGGGCGGTGTCCGTGCGCTGATCGGCCGCGCCGCGCCGGACACCGACCATGGCGACTACTTCCAGCCGCTGTTGTAGACGTCCAAACCGAAGCGGTTGAGGCCGGACGTCTGCGCATACCCGAGGTAGGGCAGGCCGAACACGTCCTCGAGCGACGCCAACAGCGAGTAGTGGTTGTACGGCGTGGTGCTCCAGGTCCCGCCGCTGGTCCAGTGCGAGAGCACCAGCGCGCCGACCCGACCGCCGCCGAGGCCGACGATGCCGGGCAGCGGGGAGTTGGGCCCGGGCCCCTCGCCGCAGCAGGCCGAGGCGTCGCTCTGCGGCGAGTCCGCCTCGTCCGCGGTGATCACGAGCATGCCGTCGGTCTTGTACGCCGGCGAGTTCAGGATCTTCGGCACCCACACCTGCAGCCAGGCGTCCACCGACGCCAAACCGCCCGGGCGCCCGTCCACGCAGGGCGCGTCGTGCCCGTCGTTGCACAGGTTGGGCGTGATGAAACTGAGCCGCGGAGTCGTCGCGGCCAGGGCCAGGTCGGTCGTCAGGTGGGACAGGTCGACCACGTGCTGCGCGCAGGACGCCGAGGACGTGATCGACGCGAAGTACATGAACGGGTTGTGCCGCACCGCGTACTGGTCCCCGACCTTGGCGGTCTGCGTGGTGTCCTGCGTGTTCAGGACCGGGTGCCGGCACGGCGTGCCCATGTCCTCCAGGTACCCCTTCCAGGACAGCCCGGCCGCGCTGAGCTGGGTCGGCAGGCTGGCCACCGACGCCGGGAACACGCAGCCGTTCCCGACCGCTTGCCCGGGCGGCGCGGTGCCGGCCCCGACGAACTGCGAGTAGATCTGGCAGTCGCCCTGCATCTGCGGGTTCGGGCCCTGACCGGAGATCTCGGCGACGTAGTTCGGCTGCGAGTTGTGCGCGGTGCCGTAGTAGGAGTTGAGCAGGACTCCCTGATCGCGCAGCGTCTGGGACAGGTACGGCGCGGCCGACGTCGGACCCCACGTCTCGTCGTAGCCCT
>DATAQD010000023.1:0-17218 GCA_036264855.1 Jatrophihabitans sp.
GCGCGATGCCGCACAGGGCCGAGCCCAGGATGAACACCGTGATGGCGATCATGAACAGCGGCTTGCGGCCGTAGATGTCGGAGAACTTGCCGAACAGCGGCGTCGCGATCGTGGACGTGATCAGGAACGCCGTCGTCACCCACGCCTGGACCGACAGCCCGTTCAGGTCGTCACCGATCGTCCGGATGGCGGTCGAGACGATCGTCTGGTCGAGTGCGGCCAGGAACATGCCGAGGATCAACCCGGACAGGATCGTCATGATCTGCTTGTGGGTCAGGCCACCCGGCTGGGACGGGGCCGGC
Source organism: Jatrophihabitans sp. (assembly GCA_036264855.1). Lineage (GTDB taxonomy): Bacteria > Actinomycetota > Actinomycetes > Mycobacteriales > Jatrophihabitantaceae > Jatrophihabitans. Next base: position 303 of record DATAQD010000023.1, read on the forward strand.
ACTTGCGCGGTCGAGCTGGCGGACATCAGTTCGTGCTCCCTGTTCGCGCGGATCGGCTACCGATCCGTTCCTTGATCAAGTCGGTGTGGGCGGCGTCGTAGGCCTCGGTGAAGCGGCCCAGCAGACCGGCGAAGCGGCGCAGATCAGCGTCGCTCCAGCCTTCGAGCATCTTCGCGAAGTACTCGAGGCGGATCCGGGCGTGTTCGGCGAGCACCTCATCGGCCTTCGGCGTGAGGACGAGGATGCTGGCGCGACCGTCGGCGGGGTCGGCTTGCCGTTCGAGCAGGCCGTCCTTCACGAGCGCGGCGACCTGCCTGCTCACCGTCGACGGATCGGACTGCAGACAGTCCGCGAGGGCGCTGGCTCGCATTGGTCCCTCGGTACCCAGGCACTTGAGCAGCACGTGAGCGGACCATTCGACGTCGTGTTCGGCGGCGGCCATCATCCGGGCCCGGGCCTTGTTGAACGTGCGCATCAAGGCGACGAAGTTGTCGGCGACGGCGACGACGTCGGCGCGCTCGACCGCCGGAGCTACCGCGACTTCGCTCATGGCCACGTCCCATTGCTTGATGAATACAACTAGTTGCTAGATGCAAGCATCTACCTTGGCCGCCCGAGACGCAAATCGTCTCGGCGTGATGACCACCACGCCCGGAGCGGGTCGCGCACCCCGGTCCGCCCGCCGGGCCTAGCTCCGGGGCCTACGCGTACTTGGTGGCGGCCGCGTCGGCCAGTCCGAGCAGCTCGACCGCCCGCTCGCGCATCTCGACCTTGCGTACCTTGCCGGTGACCGTCATCGGGAATTCGTCGACCACGTGGACGTAGCGCGGGATCTTGTAGTGCGCGAGCTTGCCGGCGCAGAACTCGTGCAGCGATTCGGCGGTGAGTTCCTCGGCTCCCTCCCGGAGCCGGACCCAGGCCATGAGCTCCTCGCCGTACTTCTCGTCCGGGACGCCGATCACCTGCGCGTCGACGATGGCGGGATGGGTGTAGAGGAACTCCTCGATCTCGCGCGGGTACACGTTCTCGCCGCCGCGGATCACCATGTCCTTGATCCGGCCGACGATGTTGATGTAGCCCTCGCTGTCCATGACCGCGAGGTCGCCGGTGTGCATCCATCCGTTGCGCAGGACCTCGGCGGTCTTCTCCGGCTCGTCCCAGTACCCGATCATCACCGAGTACGCCCGGGTGCACAGCTCACCGGGTTCGCCGCACGGCACGATGAGCCCGGTCTCGGGATCGACCACCATGACCTCGACGTGCGGGTGGACCCGGCCGACCGTCGATGTTCGCCGGTCGAGCGAGTCGTCCTTGCGCGTCTGGGTCGACACCGGCGAGGTCTCGGTCATGCCGTAGGCGATCGTGACCTCGTCCATGTTCATCTCGGCGATGACCCGCTTCATCACTTCGACCGGGCACGGCGAGCCGGCCATGCACCCCGTGCGCAAGGACGAGAGGTCGTAGGACGCGAAGTTCGGCAGGGCGAGCTCGGCGATGAACATGGTCGGCACGCCGTAGAGCGAGGTGCACCGTTCATCCTGGATGCACTGCAGCGTCGCCGCGGGGTCGAAGCCCGGTGCGGGGATCACGACACAGGCACCGTGCGAGGTCGAGGCGAGGTTGCCCATGACCATGCCGAAGCAATGATAGAAGGGCACGGGGACGCAGATCCGGTCGCGCTCGGTGTAGCTCATCCCCTCGCCGACGAAGTACCCGTTGTTCAGGATGTTGTGGTGCGAGAGGGTCGCGCCCTTCGGAAAGCCCGTCGTGCCCGATGTGTACTGGATGTTGATCGGATCATCGAAGGACAGTTGCGCGCCGCGCTGCGCCAGGTCGTCCGCGCTCGCCTTGGTCGCGTCGGCCAGCAACGCGTCCCAGGTCGCGTCGCCGATGTAGACGACGTCGCGCAGCTGCGGGAGGGCGGGACGGACTTCCTCGACCATTGCCCGGTAATCACTGGTCCGGAACGAGATTGCGCTGATGAGCGTCCCGATCGACGCCTGCCGCAGGACGTACTCGAGCTCGTGGGTGCGGTAGGAGGGATTGATGTTGACAAGGATGGCGCCGATCCGTGCCGTCGCGTACTGGATGAGGAACCATTCCGCGCAATTCGGGGCCCAAATGCCCACCCGCTCGCCCTGGGCGACGCCGCGGGACAGCAGGGCGCGAGCAAGTTCGTCGACCCCCGCGTCGAGTTCGGAATAGGTCATTCGGCGATTGCCGGCGACGTCGACGAGGGCCTCGCGGTCGCCGAAGGCCGCGACCGCCCGGCGCAGGTTGGTGTCGATGGTCTCGCCGATCAACGGCTTGGACGACGTACCACTGGCGTAGGACATCGGAGTCGACACGACGCCCAGCCTATGTGGCGACAGTCACAGCGAACACCCTCTGCGTTGGATCCCCGGAAACACGACGCCGCCCCGGACCGCTGGTGCGGTGCGAGGCGGCGACGGTACCGCTCTTGGCGTTCGTCAGGCTTCGACCCTGGCGGTGTTGCCGTCGAGAAGTGAGCGCACCTCCGACTCGCGGTAGCGGCGGTGTCCGCCGAGCGTGCGAATCGAGGTGAGCTTGCCGGCCTTGGCCCAACGGGTCACGGTCTTCGGGTCGACGCGGAAAAGCGTCGCGACCTCAGACGGCGTGAGCAGGGCTTCGGTCTCCGGACGATGGCGGACCGTCGTCATTGTAGGTGCCACCCTTCTGGGGAAACGTCACGTGGAGTCCTGTTCCACGCGAACGACGCAAGTATGCATAACGTGAAGTCCCGTTGCCCATAGCTGCACGCTCAACTGTCCACTCTGTGCCATGCAGGAAGCTCCTGTCCGGTTTTTCCGGGGTTTAAACCGGACTTTCCTGGTCAGTTCCGGACACGAGTTACCGGCGTGCGAGGCGACTTCCGCGCGAGGTACGCTTGCTGCACGACATGACAACTTCCCCGGCGAGCCGCTGACCTTCACGGTTCAGGCCCTCAGCCGGATGAGCGCGCGAGCGAGGGGGTCGAGCCATGGGGCGCGGCCGTGCCAAGGCAAAGCAGCAAAAAGTGGCGCGAGAACTGAAATACAACACCCACTTTACGGACCTCGATGCGCTTCAGCGCGAGCTCGGGGTGTCCGAATCGCAGGGGTCAAACTCGGTCGAAGCCACCGATGCCGACAGCGACGAGTACGAGGACTGGACCGGCACCGACCGGTAGGTCGGCCCGGCGGTTGCATCCGTCGTAGATGAATCACAACGCCCCGTGTTCAGCCGGGCACGGCCTGTGACCCGTTCATTCCGTGCCGCAGTGACCGACAGGTAAATTGCACGCTAACGCCAGGTCGCGGCATTTCCGGCGTACTCGGCCACCATTTGCACCCCGCCGGGCGCCGAATTTCGGGCCCCGCGGACCTCTCCGAGCGGCCAGGCGGGCACGCCCCGCCCGGCCAGCAGCGCGCAGGCGTCATCCACGCGGTGAGCCGGCACGACGGCGACCATGCCGACTCCCAGGTTGAACGTCTGCTCGAGATCGGCCCGGGCGACGCCCCCAGTGGCCCGGATCAGCTCGAAAATCGGCGGCGGCGCCCATGTGGACCGGTCGATGACCGCGTCGACGCCCGCCGGCAAGACCCGCACCACGTTGCCGGCCAGCCCGCCGCCGGTGATATGCGCGAAAGCGTGCGCATCGCACTCGGCGGCGAGCGCCAGGCAGTCCAGGGCGTAGATCCGGGTCGGCGTGAGCAGTTCGTCGGCCAGGGTGCGCCCGCCGAGCAGGTCCGGAGTGGCCTCCAGCGCGAGGCCGCCCCGTTCCAGCAGGACCCGGCGGATGAGGGAGTAGCCGTTCGAGTGGACGCCGGACGAGCCGAGCGCGATCAGCGCGTCGCCGGCGTGCACCCGCTCGGGCCCGAGGACGGCGTCGGAATTGACCACGCCGACCCCGGTTCCGGAGATGTCGTAGTCGTCCGGATCCATCACGCCGGGATGTTCGGCGGTCTCGCCTCCCACCAGCGCGCAGCCGGCCTGCACGCAGCCCTCGGCCACGCCGCCGACAATCGCGGCGATCTTCTCGGGCACGACCTTGCCGGTGGCGATGTAGTCGGTGAGGAAGAGCGGTTCGGCGCCGACGACGACGAGGTCATCGACCACCATCGCGACGAGGTCGATGCCGATCGTGTCGTGCCGGTCCAGGGCCTGGGCGATGGCCAGCTTGGTCCCGACACCGTCGGTGGAACTGGCCAGCACCGGCTGCGGGTACTTGGCGAGATCGAGCTGGAACAGCCCGGCGAACCCGCCGAGGCCGCCGAGGGTCCCGGGTCGATCGGTGCGCTTGACCGCGGCCTTCATCAGCTCGACCGCGCGGTCACCGGCCTCGATGTCGACACCAGCGGCCGAGTAGGACGTCACGGCCGGGTCAGCGCGTCTTCGCCGGCGAACGATGACGCGTGTTCGGGTTCACGGCCCGGGTTGCTCACCGACTTCTCGATGCCCTCGAGCACATGCTTGCCCACGACCTCAGGCAGCGCGATCGGGTACTCGCCGTCGAAGCAGGCTCGGCACAGCCGTGTCTTGGGCTGCTCAGTCGCCGCGATCATGCTCTCGAGCGAGACGTAGCCGAGCGAGTCGGCGCCGATCGAGGCACGGATCCCGTTGTCGTCGAGGCCGTTGGCGACCAGCTCGGCCTTGGATGCGAAGTCGATGCCGTAGAAGCACGGCCACTTGACCGGGGGCGCCGAGATCCGCACGTGCACCTCGAGGGCGCCGGCTTCGCGCAGCATTCGCACCAGGGCCCGCTGCGTGTTGCCGCGCACGATCGTGTCGTCGACGACGACCAGCCGCTTGCCGCGGATGACGTCACGCAACGGGTTCAGCTTGAGCCGAATGCCCAGCTGACGGATCGTCTGTGACGGCTGGATGAAGGTACGGCCGACGTAAGAGTTCTTGACCAGGCCGACGCCGTACGGGATGCCGGAGGCCTCGGCGTAGCCGATCGCGGCCGGCGTACCGGACTCGGGGACCGGGATGACCAGGTCGGCGACGGCCGGATGTTCCTTGGCCAGCCGGCGCCCGAGCTCGACCCGGGCCGAGTGGACGCTGCGGCCGGCGATGGTGGTGTCCGGACGGGCGAGGTAGACGTACTCAAAGACGCAGCCCTTGGGGGACGGAGCGGCGAAGTGCTGGGAGCGCAAGCCGTCCTCGTCGATCGCGATGAGCTCACCGGGTTCGATCTCGCGCACAAAGCTTGCCCCGACGATGTCCAGCGCCGCGGTCTCGGAGGTAACGACCCAGCCGCGCTCGAGCCGGCCGAGGACCAGGGGGCGGACCCCTTGCGGATCGCGCGCGGCGTAGAGCGTGTGCTCGTCCATGAAGGCCAGCGAGAAGGCGCCGCGCAGCTTGGGCAGCACGTCCATGGCCGCCTGCTCGACGCTGACGTCGGGACGCGCGGCCAGCATCGCTGTCAGCAGTTCGGAATCCGTCGTCGCCCCCATGTCGCTGCGCAGGCCGGCCGCGCGGGCCTCGTCGGCGAGCTCAGCGGTGTTGACCAGGTTGCCGTTGTGCCCTAGGGCGAGTCCCGTGCCTGCTGGTGTCGTGCGGAAGCTGGGCTGCGCGTTCTCCCAGGTCGTGGACCCGGTCGTCGAGTAGCGAGTGTGGCCGACCGCGATGTGGCCGGTCAGTGTGGCGAGCGTGGCCTCGTCGAAGACCTGTGAGACCAGGCCGAGATCTTTGTAGACGACGAGGGAACTGCCGTCGCTGACTGCGATGCCGGCGGCTTCCTGGCCGCGGTGCTGCAGGGCGTACAGGCCGAAATAGGTGAGCTTGGCGACCTGCTCGCCCGGCGCCCAGACGCCGAAGATGCCGCACGCGTCCTGCGGGCGCTTGTCTTCGGAGAGGAGGTCGTGGGTCAGCTTGCCGTCGCCTCGGGGCCCCCGGCGGATCTGGAGCGGAGTGGAAGATCCGGTGGGGTGCTCGCCTTGCGCCACGTCTTCGAGTGTACGGGTGATCGGGATCGCGGCTGACGCGGCCACGCGGTCGGGTCGCTCCGTTCGGTCTGTGGTCGCTCCGGTCGAGGGGTGGCGTCCGTTCGCAACGACCCCTTGCTCCTTCGTCGCTCGGGGGGCCAGGCCCATCCACGCTCCCGGACGCCCCCTCGACCTCCGCTGCCCGCCCCTCAGCTGAGGACGGGGAGGTGGGGGGTGAGGTCGGCGCGGTTGCCGCTGGCCCGGACGGCGCCCTCGGCGACGGCCGCGGCGAAGGTGATCCGGCCTGTGGCGAGGCGCAGCCAGGTTCGGGGATCGGTCTCGATGACGTTCGGTGGCGTGCCGCGGGTGTGGCGCGGCCCGGCGACGGCCTGGACGGCGACGAAGGGCGGCACGCGAACTTCGACGGAGCGGCCAGGGGCCTGCGCGGCGAGGATCTCGGCCAGGGCCCGGGTCGCCGCCGCGAGGACGGGTCGGGTGATCGGCACGGGGTCGCGCTCGGGCAGCGAGCGGGACAGGTCGTCGGAATGGACGGCCAGTTCGATCAGCCGGGTGGTCACCCAGTCCTGCGCGGTGATCGGCCCGCGGCCGCCGAGCACGACGGTCTTCGGCGCGACCCCCTGGACCGCGGCCAGGACCGGCGCGGTGTCGCGCAGGCGGGCAACAAGTTCGGCCGGCGTCCGGTCGGCCGTCGCGCTGCGGGTGCTCTCGGCGATCTGCTCGACCGCGAGGCGGTACCGGCTCACGAACTCCGCGGCAGACGCGGCGGCTCGGTCCGACCGATCACCGAGGCGCGCGCCCAGCCCGCGCTGCACCAGCCCGAGGTGTCCGACGAGGGTTCGGACGTCCCACCCGTCAAGCACCGAAGGCGCCGCGAACGCCTCGCTGGGGAGGGCGTCCAGCCAGTCGGCCACGAGGCCGCTCTGCTCGAGGAAAGCCTCGACGTCGGCGAGTAGCCGATCGCTCATCTGTCGAAGCGGCTCGGCAGGGTTCGCGTCCAGGCCGCCCGCAACTCACGCAACGAGATGCGGAACTGCCCTTGGACGTCGAGCTCGGGCACGAGCAGGTCGATGACCCCGATGCGGGTGTGCGGCAGTCCGCGGGTGGCGCACAGGCCGAGGAAGTCGGACTCGTCGCCGCGCGCCACGCTGACGATCGCGCGCCCAGTCGACTCGCTGAACAGGGCGACGAAGGGGTCGCTGCCCTCGGGCAGGGTGATCCGGGCGCCGGTGTCGCCGTGCAGGCACGACTCGACCAGCGCTTGGGCGAGGCCCCCCTCGGACAGGTCGTGGGCCGAGTCGATCAGGCCTTCCCTGGACGCGCTGACGAGGACGCCCGCGAGCACCTTCTCGCGGGCGAAGTCGACGGCCGGGGGCCGTCCGCCCAGGAAGCCGTGCATGGCGTGCCATTCCGACCCGCCGAACTCGTCGCGGGTGTCGCCGAGCAGGTAGATGAGCGCGCCGTCGCCCGAGAAGCCCTGCGGGGTGCGCCGGGTGACATCGTCGATGACCCCGAGGACGCCGATCACCGCGGTGGGCAGGATGGCGGTCGTCCCGGTCTGGTTGTAGAAGCTGACGTTGCCTCCCGTCACGGGCGTGCCCAGGGTCTGACAGCCGTCGGCGAGTCCGCTCACGGCCTCGGCGAACTGCCACATGACACCCGGGTCCTCGGGAGAACCGAAGTTCAGACAGTTGGTGACCGCGAGTGGTCGGGCCCCGGTGGTGGCGACGTTGCGGTAGGCCTCGGCGAGCGCGAGCTGGGCACCCGCGTACGGGTCGAGGCGGGTATAGCGACCGTTGCCGTCGGTCGAGATCGCGACGCCGCGCAGCGTCGACTCGTCCAGGCGGACCATCCCGGCGTTCTCGGGCTGGGCCAGGACCGTGTTGCCCTGCACGTAGCGGTCGTATTGATCGGTCACCCACGACTTGTCGGCGAGGTTCGGCGACGCGGCCAGCCGCAGCAGGGTCTTGCGCAACTCGTCGGCGTTCCGGGGGCGGGGTAGGCCTCGCCCGTCGACCTCCACGACCGCTTCCTGGTCCAGCGGCCGCTCGATCGGCCGTTCGTACACCGGACCCTCGTGCGCGGCCGTGCGCGGCGGGATGTCGACGATCAGCTCGTCGCGCCAGGTCATGCGCAGCCGGCCGGTGTCGGTGACGGTGCCGATGACCGTCGCGGTGACCTCCCACTTGCCGCAGACCGCGAGGAACTCCTCGAGCCGCTCGGGCGTGACGACCGCCATCATGCGTTCCTGGGACTCGCTCATCAGGATCTCTTCGGGCGCGAGCGTCGGGTCGCGCAGGGGCACCCGGTCCAGGTCGACGTCCATGCCCCCCGTCCCCGCCGCGGCGAGTTCGGTGGTCGCGCACGAGAGTCCGGCGGCCCCGAGGTCCTGGATGCCGACGACAAGGTCCGCGCCGAAGATCTCGAGACAGCACTCGATGAGCACCTTCTCGGCGAACGGGTCGCCCACCTGCACGCTCGGCCGCTTGGCCTGGTGGGCCTCGTCGAAATTGGCACTGGCCAGGACCGACGCGCCGCCGATCCCGTCGCCTCCGGTGCGGGCTCCGAAGAGCACGACCAGGTTGCCGGGCCCGTCGGCCTTGGCGAGCTTGATGCCGTCGGCGCGCATGACTCCGACGCAGAGCGCGTTCACGAGGGGGTTGCCGACGTAGCTGTCGTCGAAGTACATCTCGCCGCCGATGTTCGGCAGGCCCAGACAGTTGCCGTAGCCGCCGATGCCCGCGACGACGCCGGGCAGTACCCGGGCCGTGTCCGGCGCGTTCAGGGGGCCGAACCGCAGGCTGTCGAGCACCGCCACCGGCCGGGCGCCCATCGTCAGGATGTCGCGGACGATGCCGCCGACGCCGGTCGCCGCGCCCTGGTGGGGCTCGACGTAGGACGGATGGTTGTGCGACTCGATCTTGAAGGTGACGGCCCAGCCGTCCCCGACGTCCACCACGCCGGCGTTCTCGCCCATACCGACCAGCAGAATGTCGGTCTTCGGAGCCTTCTCGCCGAACTGGCGCAGGTGCACCCTCGACGACTTGTACGAGCAGTGCTCGCTCCACATGACCGAGTAGATCGCGAGCTCGGAGCTGCTCGGGCGGCGGCCGAGGATCTCGCGGACGCGGGCGTACTCGTCGTCGGCGAGGCCGAGTTCCTTGTACGGCTGCGCGAGCTCCGGGGTCTGCTCGGCGGCGGCGACCGTGTCGACGGCCGGGCTCATGCCGGCGCGCCCGCGAGGGAGAGGAAGAAGCCGAGCCCGTCAGTGCCGGGCCCGGTGAGGTCCTCGACCGCATGCTCCGGGTGCGGCATCAGGCCGACGACGTTGCCCGCCTCGTTGGCGATGCCGGCGATGTTGCGATAGCTGCCATTGGGATTGCCCGCGACGTATCGGACGACCACCCGGCCGTTGGCGTCCAGCTCGTCCAGGGTGCGCGCGTCGGCGACGTAGCCGCCCTCGCCGTTCTTGAGCGGGATGACGATCTCCTGACCTTCGCGGTAGCCGGAGGTCCACCGGGTGGCCGCGCTCTCGACCCGCAGCACCTGATCGCGGCAGACGAACTTGCGGTGGTCGTTGCGGATCAGCGCGCCGGGCAGCAGGTGGGCCTCGCACAGCACCTGGAAGCCGTTGCAGATACCGAGGACGGGCATGCCGTCGCGGGCCGCCGCGACGATCGACTCCATCACCGGGGAGAACCGGGCAATGGCGCCACAGCGCAGGTAGTCGCCGTACGAGAAGCCGCCGGGCAGGATCACCGCGTCGACGCCGTGCAAGGACGGGTCGGCATGCCACAGTGAAATCGCCTCGCTGCCGCCGATCCTCACGGCTCGGGCGGCGTCGCGATCGTCAAGGCTGCCGGGGAAAGTGACCACACCTACTCGCAACGGCACGCGTTCAGGCTACCGGGAACGCTTTCCTCTCGACGTGTCCGTGCTTCGCGGCGTCCCAGCGCGTCGAGGCGCGGCCAAGCCGAAGGGTCAGTCGCGCCGAATGGCGAAGTTCTCGATCACCGGGTTCGCGAGCAGGGTGTCGGCGAGCTTGGCGACGGTGGCGTCATCGAGGTCGTCCTCGACGTCGAGTTCGAAGTGCTTGCCCTGTCGCACGTCGCGCACCCCGACGATGCCGAGCCGCCCGAGCGCGCCGACGATCGCCTGCCCCTGGGGGTCCAGGATCTCGGGCTTGAGCACGACGTCGACGACCACGCGGGCCACGGCAACTCCTCGGTGCGGCAGGACGGCGGCCTCAGCCTAACGGGCCGGCGTCGGCCCGCCGCGCGTCAGCCCTCGGCACGCATACCGGCCATCGCCCGGCCGTACTTCACGAGTTCGTCGAGCATCGCCTTGGCCGATGCCAGGACGACGTCGGTCGGCTCGAAGCCGCCGTTGTCGTTGATCATCGTCCGCGCCATCGGAATCACGACGGCGTCGACCACCGGCGTCATCCGTAACGTGGTGACGACTTGTTTGATCATCTGGACGGCCCGGAGCCCACCCGACACACCGCCGTAGCTGACGAAACCGACCGGCTTGTACGACCACTCCCGGTTCAGGTAGTCGAGCGCGTTCTTGAGCGGGGCGCTGAAGCTGTAGTTGTACTCGGGCATGACGAACACGAACGCATCCGAGCCGTCGACGAGCGCGCTCCAGTCCTTGGTGTGCTGATGGACGTAGTTGCCGGTCACCGGGTGGGCCGGCTCGTCAATGAACGGCAGGTTGATCTCGGCGAGGTCGGCGACCTGGACCTCGAAGCCGCCGTGCTCGTTCGCGCGATCGACGAACCAGTCACCGATCGTGTTGCCGACGCGACCCGGGCGAGTGCTCGCGATGATCACGAGAAGTTTCATGACGCCTCCAGCCGTGCGTGATTGACCCTCAATCCACGGTACTGAAGGTTGTTGATACGTCACCGGTCTGAGACCGGTCACACACCGACGGCGAAGCGAGCTCGACGTTCACCCCGGCCAGTCGTCGAAGGAGAGTCCGGTCAGCCGCTCGTACGCCTCGACGTACCGCTCCCGCGTGGCGGCAACGACGTCCGGGGGCAGCGGCGGCGGCGCCTCCCCCGACGACCGGTCCCAGCCGGACGCCGGCGACAGGAGCCAGTTGCGTACGTACTGCTTGTCGAAGCTGGGCTGGGGCTGTCCCGGCCGCCACTCGTCGGCCGGCCAGAACCGCGAGGAGTCCGGCGTCAGGACCTCGTCGGCCAGCACGAGCCGGCCGGTGCCCGGATCCCGGCCGAACTCGAACTTGGTGTCGGCCAGGATGATCCCGCGGGTGGCGGCCAGCTCCGCGGCGAAGGCGTAGATGCCGAGCGTCAGGTTCCGCAGCTGCTCGGCGGTGTCCATCCCCACGGTCTCCACCACCGCGTCGTAGGAGACGTTCTCGTCGTGCTCGCCGAGGTCGGCCTTCGTCGCCGGAGTGAAGATCGGCTCCGGAAGCCGGTCGCCGTCGACGAGACCATGCGGGAGCGGGATGCCGCAGACGGCCCCGGTGTCTCGGTAGTCCAGCCACCCCGACCCGGTGAGGTATCCGCGGGCGACCGCCTCGACCGGCACCATGTCCAGCGCGGTGCACAGCATCGCCCGCCCGCGCCACGCGGGCGGGATGAGCGGATCGTCGATGCTGTCGAGGTGATTGGCCACCAGGGCGTCCAGCTGGCCGAACCACCAGACCGTCATCGCCGTGAGGATGCGCCCCTTGTCCGGGATCGTGGTGTCCAGGACGTAGTCGAACGCGGAGATCCGGTCGCTGGCCACCATGACCAGGCGGCCGTCGGGAGTGCGGTACAGATCGCGCACCTTGCCGCTGTGGACGTGGGTGAGGTCGTCAGGCGCCGCGCGATCCGTCACGGACGAATCCTCGCAGAGCCGTCGATTAAATGCCGATCCCGCTCCCCTTTGCCGCTGCACCGACGGATGCGGTGCGGACAGGGAGCGGGATCGGCCTCGGCGGGTTGCGGCTGCCAGGACTACAGCCGCACCTCAGCTGTTGAGTGTCACCACCACCAGTCAGCGGCCGACGCGGTGTGACCGATGCTATGGGAGGTGACGCTGTGGGCGGCCCTCGGTGTTGCAGCCGCGGCCGGCGTCGTCGCCGCTCCGACCCCGAGGCCGATGATCACCGCGAACGCGGCTATCGCCCGACGCCAGAAGCTGTTAGACATTATGTCCCTTTCGTTCGATTACGCCCACACCCCAGAGGCGCCTGAGCGGCGACTTTGCCCACCGACACCTCACCTCAGAATAGAATCAGCCGTAAGGACGTGGTAATTCAAACCCTTCCTACTGGCAGCTACCTGCCTGGCACCTACTCGCGGACGGCGAATATGGGCGACTTCGGTGAACTCGCCGAGCTGGACACCGCCCTGTACCGCGCCGTGCTGAAGATGCCCGGCACCGATCTGGCGGACTTCGCCGACGATCTCGGGACAACAACCGACGAACTCGACAAGTCCGTTGCCCGCCTGACCGAGCTCGGGCTGTTGCGACCGGGCGACCCCGAGTCGTTGACGGCGGTCAGCCCGATGCTCGCCGAGGCGACCGTGCTGGGGGCTGAGGATCTCGAGCTCGGCGCCCGGCGGGCGGCCGTCGAGCAGCGCCGCGACACGATCCGCCGCCTGGTCCCGGACTGGAACTCCGCGTTGAGCACGTCGGCGAGCGAAGTCGCCGTCGACGTGATCTCGGACCAGAGCGCCATTGCGAACGTCCTGATGCACTACGCCGATCGCTGTGAGCACGAGCTGTTGTCCGTGGCTCCCGGCCGGCTCCCGTCCACGCGCATCGACGGCCGCACCCGGGTCGCCAACGTCTACTCCGCCCGGCGCGGGATCAAGACCCGCGCGCTCTACCAGCACACGGCGCTGCGCGACCGGGCCACGCGCGCCTACCTGAACGAGCTCGCGAGCAACGGCGCGAAGATCCGCTTCGCGCCCTCGGTTCCCGGTCGCAGCCTCGTGGTCGACCGCCGGGTCGCGCTGCTTCCCATCCCCACCGATGACCCGGGCCGGCACGGTCTGGCGGTGGTGCGCGAACCGAATGTGATCGCGTGGGTCGTGGCCACGTTCGAACAGCTATGGGCCGAGGCGTCACCGCTCGAGGACGTCATCAACAAGCAGCACGACGAGACCGAACTCGACCAGACGCGCGCCGCGATCCTGCGGCTGATGGCCGAAGGTGAGAAGGACGAGGCGATCTCACGCCGGCTGTCCATCTCGGTCCGGACCTGCCGCCGGCACATCGCCGACTACATGGCTCAGGTCGGCGCCACCAGCCGGTTCCAGGCCGGCGTGATCGCCGCGCGCGCCGGGCACACCGAGACCCCCACCCCGCGCTGAACCGACTCCGCTGGGCGGTAGCGTCGGTCGTCGCGAGGAGGGCGTCGTGATCGTGCTCGTGATCTTGCTGATCATGACGAATCTCGTCACGCTCGGCGTGCTGGCCTGGTTCGCGCTGCGCCCGGTGGAGCATCGCGCTCCGAGCCGATCGGTCTCCGCGGCGATCGACGCAGCGCGGGGGCCCGAGCTGTCGAGCAGCGCGACCCGCCGGGTGATCACGATCGAGATCCTGAACCCGATCGAGCTGGCCGGCACCCGAGGACGAATCGTTGGCATCGCCGGTTCGCTGGCACCGGGAATCACCCGGCGGGTCGTGTACGACCAGGCGATCAAACTGGTCCGCCGCCACCTCGCCGAGCACCAGGTCGTCGCGGACGTCCGCCTGCACACCGTCCGGCCCGGGCCGCCACCACGCAGCGCGTCGGCTTCCCCCGAGCCCGCACTGCCGGCGTTCGACCCGGCCACCCCCGTCGATCTCGCCATGCGCGACGACGAGCCGGACCCGGCCTAACGGCCCATCAGGCTCACTGATGGCGCCGTCCGCGGCCAGGGCCGCAGCTGCTCGAGCTGGGCCGCGACGGCGAGCAGCTGACCCTCGGCCCCCGGCTTGGCGACCAACTGCACGGCCAGCGGCAGGCCGTCCGGGGCCAGGCCGGCGGGCACCGACATCGCCGGCCACCCCGCGAGGTTCCAGGGGGCGGCGAACGGCGCGTAGCGGGCATTGGACAGCAGGTTCGCAATCCAGCCCCGGCCCGACCACGCCTTGGCGAGGATCGGCGGCTGCGCCAGCGCCGGCGTGACCAGGACGTCGTACTCGGCGAAGAAGCGTTCGGCCCGCTCCCGCCACTTCTGCCGGCCCTTCTCCCGCGGCAACCGCAGGGCCAGCACGGCCCGGCCGGCCGCGGCATGCCGACGGCTGCGGACCGCCAGCTGCGAGCGGTCCCGCAGTTGCCGGGCGTCCAGTTCGGTGCCGGCGAACCATCGCACGGCCTCCGACAGGATCAGCGTCTGGCCGTACGGCGGGTCGGCTTCGGCGACCGTGTGGCCGGCCGAGCCCAGCAGGGCGGCCGTTTCCCGCGCGGCCGCGGCCCAGTGCTTGTCGAGCGGGGTCAGCGCGGCCGGCACCTTGGTCGAGAGTGCGACGCGCAGAGGGCCCGGCGCGGCGACGCTCGCCAGGCCGGGACGGGCGGCGAGAACGCTCAGGGCGAGGGCGGCGTCCTCGACCGTCGTCGCGAGGATCCCGTTTTCGGCCATGTCGAACCACGACCCGTTGCCGAGCTCGGCCGGCACCACGCCCGAACCGGGCTTGATGCCGACCAGCCCGCAGCACGCGGCCGGGATGCGGATCGAACCCATGCCGTCGTTGGCATGCGCGATCGAGACGGTGCCGGAGGCGACCGCGGCCGCCGACCCCCCGGACGAACCGCCGGGGGTGCGGCGGGGATCCCACGGGTTGCGGGTGACGCCGAACGTCGAATCGGTGGTGCCGAAGATCGCCAGTTCCGGGAGTCGCGTCAGCCCGACGACCACCGCGCCGGCGGCCCGCAGTCGCCGGACGATTTCATGGTCGGTCCGCTGCGGCGTCGGGTCGGATCCGGCCGACCCGTTGCGCATCGGCTCACCCATCACCGGGACGTTGTCCTTGATCGCGATCGGTACTCCGGCCAGCGGAAGGCGATCGCGATCGGACCGGGAGTCGACCTCGTCGGCTTCCCGCAGCGCGGCGAGGACCCGGACCTCCTGATACGCAGCGATCTTCGCGTCGGCGTTCTCGATGCGCGTGAGCGCATCGAGAACGGCCTGACGGGCGGTGAGTTCGCCGGTTCGCACGGCGGCGGCAATCTGCGCTGCGGTCTGCGTCATGCGCAGACCGTATCGGCGGTTCTCAGCAGCCGTCGCCGCCGGGGATGGGCGCGACGTCGCCCCGGCCGCCGGCCTGGGCCCGAACGAGCAAGGCGGCGCTGGCAGCACCGAGCGGCGACGAATACGACGTGCCCGCGGTGCAGCCGCCCTGATGCAGGCCGCCGATGACGCCGACGACGTGATTGCCGGCCAGCCAGGGACCGCCGCTGACCCCATCGGCGAAGCCGGCGCAGTCGAAGCTCGGGTAGCCGGCGGTGCGGTACACCGCGTTCGTGCAGGTGATCGGGCGGCCGCCGGAGCCGGCGACATATCCGTCCAGGGTCACCCCCGAACCAGGAGCGGGGGCGGCGCCGAGCACGTTCGCGCCGGTGACGGTCTCGATCCTGGTGCTGCCGTGCGGCGCCAGCTGGAGCAACGCGAAATCACGGCGCGGGTCACGGTTCGCCACCCAGGCCGCGTCCAGGTACACCCGCCGGACGGCCCACACGCCGTGCGGAGACACGCCGTCGTGGTAGCCCGGAGCGAACTCGATGCCCGGACCCGGCCCGTAGACGCAGTGCGCGGCGGTGAGGACGAGGTTGCGTCCCGCGCTGTGCACGACGCTGGCCGAGCAGTAATGCGGCAAGCCGAGCCCCGGCGCCAGGCCCAGCACGCTCGGGAAGAACAGCGGCCCGACGGTCGGGATCGAGGTGACCGGCCGCGCCGTCGGGACGGCGGCGATCGCTGCGACTGGCCGGACGGCCGCTCTGGCCGGCAGGCCGGTCGCGCTCGCGCCGGTCACCAGGATGCCGACGGCGATCATGATCGGCAGTCCTCGCATGCCGTCATCATCGGCCGCGGGTTCGTGGTTAGCGAGGTGTGGCAGCGTGGCACGCCCGGTGGAGGCCGAGGTCGGCGCGTACGTCGCGCAAGCCGAGCGCGAGGACGTGCTGACGCAGTTGCGCGCCGACGTCGCCGGCTTGCTCGGCATGGCGCTCGGCGGGGTGACGGCGCTGTCCTGAGCTTGACGCTGCCCCAAGGGGCGCCGATTGCCTCCCCAACGCGCGTCCGGCGACCGGTCCGGTATCAGCGAGCGCGGTCCCAGACTCTGCGCAAGCGTCCAAGACGGGCCCGAGAGGAATGATCATGACAGGTATTCAGGAGCCGGCCAACATCGAGCAGTACGTACGCGAGGTCTGGGGTGAGGCGAACAGCTGCATGAACCCGAACGACCGGGCCGCCGCAGTCGTCGCCCACGTCAATGAACAACTGCAGACCGCCGGCGTGCCCCAGATCGGCTGGATCTTCAACGCCGCGCACGGCACCGGTGCCGTCTTCGCATTCCAGGACTGGCAGATGGAACTCGGCGAGTCGCCGTACTCGATGGACGTCGCCGACAACGCGACGCCGGACCAGCAGGCCTGGCAGGTCAGCGCCGTCTACCACGAGGCCCGGCACGCCGAGCAGTGGTTCCGGATGGCCCGCGAGCGCATCGGCCTGGGCGCCACCGCCGAGCAGGTTGCCCACGTGATGCCGATCCCGATCACCGTTGCGCAATGGGCGGCCCAAGACCCGATCACCCAGTGCGACGCCTCCCAGTACGAGGCCGAGGAGTGGTACGCGAGTGTCTACGGAGCCGGCTCCCAGCACCGCAACGACACCTTGAACGACGTGCAGAACCACTACCAGGACTACCGCAACCTCCCCGAGGAAGCCGACGCCTGGCGCACCGGCGACGCCGTCACGACCGAATTCACGCACCACAACCAGTAACCACGGGGGGTTTCGGG
>DATAQD010000028.1:0-5156 GCA_036264855.1 Jatrophihabitans sp.
AGGCCTTGATGGCTTCGGACACGTACACCGAGCGCACCCCGCCGATCAGGGTCCGGATCTCAGTGGCGTCCGAGACCGGTCGCAGGTGTTCGAGCGGGTCGAGGGCCGCGTGCTCGCTGAGCATCGAGATCTCGGAGGTGCGGTCCGGGTAGCCCATCGAGATCCGGGCGGTGAACCGGTCGCGCTGCGCCTCGGGCAGCGGGTAGGTGCCCTCCATGTCGATGGGATTCTGCGTCGCCAGCACCATGAACGGCGCTTCCAGCCCGTAGGTCACGCCGTCGACGGTGACCTGCCGCTCCTCCATGCATTCGAGGAGTGCGGCCTGGGTCTTGGGCGAGGCCCGGTTGATCTCGTCACCGACGACGATGTTGGCGAACACCGGGCCGGGCTTGAACTCGAAGTCGCGGTCCTCGGCGTTGTAGACGCTGACCCCGGTGATGTCGCTCGGAAGCAGGTCCGGGGTGAACTGCACGCGTCGCACCGAGCAGTCGATCGAGCGGGCCAGCGCCTTGGCGAATTTCGTCTTGCCCACGCCCGGGACGTCCTCGATGAGCAGGTGCCCCTCGGCCAACAGGACCGCGAGGCCCAGGGTCACGGCGGCGTGCTTGCCCTCGATGACCCGCTCGATGTTCGCACCGATGCGCACGCCGGCGTCATGGACCAGTTGGAGGCGCGCAGCCGGCGCCGGCGCGGGGTCGTGCCCGGCATGGCTAGCCGCAGCTTGAAGATCGTCCACGTAAACGTCCTTTTGAGTTCTGGCAGACGGCTAGGCGCGCGGGGTGCGCGCGCGTCAGCGTCGAGTATGCCTAGCGTCCCGCCCGGCGGCATCCCCCGCGCGGATCACCATCTACTCACCCTGACGGGCTGTGAACTCGGAGAGTTCACCAGGCGTGTCCATTGACGGTGGCATGATGTGGGTTACAGTGGGGCCTAGTGGGGAGAGATGGCGTCGAGCGGCAGGCCCGGCCCTAGGCGTCGTGGAGGTGAGGGCCGATGTTCCTCGGTACTCACACGCCGCGGCTCGACGACAAGGGACGGCTCGCGCTGCCGGCCCGTTTCCGACCGGAACTGGAAGGAGGACTGGTGATCTGCAAAGGACAGGATCGCTGCCTGTACGTCTTTCCGGTCACCGAGTTCGGGCGGGTCACCGACGCCCTGCGCAATGCTCCCGTCACCGACCGCCGGGTGCGCGACTACAGCCGGGTGCTGTTCGCCAGCGCGTCCAACGAAACCCCGGACGGGCAGGGCCGGATCACCGTCCCGCCGCCGCTGCGCCAGTACGCCGGGCTGGCCAAGGACTGCGTCGTCATCGGCGCGAACACCCGGATCGAAGTATGGGACTCCGCCGCCTGGCAGGAGTACCTCGAGGCGGCCGAGCCCGGTTTCTCCGACATCGCGGAGGAGGTGCTGCCCGGAGTCCTCTGAGGCCCGACGTTGGGTTCGGCCTCCTCCCGTGGCCACCTGGCATCACTTCCCCGATGCCAGGCGGGACGGGCGGGGACCCGATCGAACGTCATTCCCCACCTCTCCCCACCGCCCGGCCGCCTGGTGGCCACGCAGTCCAGGCGCCCCGACCCACCCACCGATCCCGCGAGAGGGCACCGCACCGATGGACGACCGGGACCACCCGCCGCGCGCCGCCGCCGACGCGGCGCACGTCCCTGTCCTGCTTGACCGGGTGCTGGCCCTCCTCGCGCCGGCGCTGGCCGATCGCCCGGCCGTCGCCGTCGACGCCACTCTCGGCCTGGGCGGGCACGCCGAGGCGCTGCTGGCCGCGCATCCGCAGCTGACGCTCGTCGGGCTCGACCGCGACCCCGCCGCGCTGGCCCGCAGCCGGGACCGGCTGGCCCCCTACGCCGCTCGGATCCACCTCGTGCACGCCGTCTACGACCGGATGCCGGACGTGCTCGACGAACTCGGTCTCCCCGGCATCGACGGCGTGCTCTTCGACCTCGGAGTGTCGTCCATGCAGCTCGACGTCGCCGAGCGCGGTTTCGCGTACGCGCATGACGCGCCGCTCGACATGCGCATGGACCAGGGGTCGGCGACGACCGCCGAGGACGTCGTGAACACCTACCCGGTACCGGCGCTGGCCCGCGTGCTGCGCGACTACGGGGAGGAGCGGTTCGCCCTGCGGATCGCACAAGCTATCGACCGCGCGCGCCGGGTGGCCCCACTGCGGTCAACGTCCGAGCTGGCCGAGCTGGTACGTCAGGCGATCCCCGCCGCGACGCGCCGGACCGGGGGCCACCCAGCCAAGCGCACCTTCCAAGCCCTGCGGATCGAGGTCAACGGTGAGCTCGACGCGGTTCGGGCCGCGGTTCCGGCCGCGCTGCAGGCGCTGACGGTCGGTGGACGGATCGTCGTCCTCGCCTACCACTCGCTGGAGGACCGGATCGTCAAGCAGGCCCTGGCCGCCCTCGCCACCGACACGACGCCACCCGACCTGCCTGTCGCCCTGCCCGAGCGGGGCCCGCAGCTCCGGCTGCTCACCCGCGGCGCGGAGCCGGCGGCCGCGTCGGAAGTCGCCCGCAACCCCCGCGCCGCCTCGGTGCGGCTGCGGGCCGCCGAGCGGATCAGGACGTCGGCGTGAACGAACTCCTGCGCCGGGCGCGAGCGATTACCGGCCTCGACCCGCACCGCGGCGTGCCGGCGCCGAAGCACGCCTCTCGCATGCCGTTCGCCATGCTGGTCGTCGGCTTGATCGTGGGCGGGATGGCGCTGCTCCTCGCCCTCAACACGGCTTCGGCGGCCAACGAGCTGCGGCGTAATGACCTGGCCGGACAGGACGCCGGGGTCGGCGCGCAGGTGCAGCAGTTGCAGATCGACGTCGCGGCCAGCGCTGCGCCGGGCAACCTGGCCCAGGCCGCGGCGGCGCTTGGCATGGTGCCGGCCGGCAACCCGGCGTTCCTCGTGATCGGCCGCGACGGCTCGGTCCGGGTACTGGGCAGTCCCGCGCCCGTGTCGGCCCAGCCGGTGGTGCAGCAGCCCGCGCCCAAGAAACAGAGGAAGAACAAGCCCGTGACCACGGCGGCCGCGACCGCGTCGGCCACGTCCACCAAGACCACCGGGCCGTCCTCGACGCACTCCTCGACGTCGACCTCGCCGGCGAAGCCCACGCCGACCCCGGCGAAGCCCACGCCGACCCCCACCCCGACGTTGACCATGCCCGGAGGCAACCGATGACCCAGCGTCGACGGCCGCCCGCCCCACCGCCTCGCCGCGCCCCGGCCCGCCGGGCGGTGCCGGTCACCCGCCGGTTCGGTCCGCCGCCGCCACCCTCGCGCCGTCCCGGTCGGCCGTCAGGTCCGGCCCCGAAGCGTCGACCGACCCGGCGGCGTCGGCACCTGCGGCTCGGCCGGCTGGACGGCCGCCTGCGCTACGGCTTCGCCGCGGTCTGCGTGCTGCTGCTGGTGATCGGCGGCCGGCTCGTGCAGCTCCAGGGCATCGACCATACGAATTACGCCGGTGCAGCGGCGGCGCAACGCGTCGACCACATCACCATCCACGCGCTGCGCGGCTCGATCCTGGACCGGTTCGGCACGCCGCTGGCGTACACCTCGAACGCCCAGGACATCACGGCCGACCCGAAGCAGGTCCTGCCGGCCGACCGGGAGCGCTACGCCGGGACGCTCGCGCCGCTGTTGGGTGTGTCCGAGGCATCGATCGTGCGCGGTCTCTCACAGCCCGGGCAGTACGCGCTGCTGGCGACCGCGCTGTCCCCGGTGACGGCCCAGAAGGTCGTCGCCCTGGGCCTGGCCGGCATTTACACCCAGGCCACGACGCAGCGGCAGTACCCGGGACACACGACCGGCGCCAACATCATCGGCACGGTCCACTCCGACGGCACCGGAGCGGCCGGCATCGAGGCGGCCCTCAACTCGGTGCTGGCCGGCCGGGACGGCAGCCAGACTTACTCCGTCGACAACGTCGGCAATGTCAACCCGAACAGCCGAACGGTCACCACCCCGGCGCGCAACGGGGCGACGGTCCGGCTCACGCTCGATCAGAGCCTGCAGTTCGTGGCCCAGCAGTACCTCGACACCGCGGTGCCCGAGTCAGCTGCGCGCGGCGCCGAGATGGCGATCCTCGACGTGCACACCGGCCAGGTGCTCGCCCTGGCGTCGTCCGGGACCTTCGACGCCGCCGACCCGAACACGATCAATCCCGACGTCCCGATCGACCCGCCGGTGATGTCGGCCTTCGAACCCGGGTCGGTGCAGAAGGCGATCACGTTCGCCGCCGCCCTCCAGGAGGGGGTGATCAGCCCGAAGACCGTGGTCTCCGTCCCGGACTCGATCCAGATGGGCGGGGTCACGGTCAGCGACGCCTGGTCGCACGCGACGCAGAAGTTCACGGCGACAGGAGTGCTGGCCGAATCGTCGAACGTCGGCACCCTGAAGATAGCGAAGAAGCTCGGACCGGCCACGTGGTACCGCTACGAGAAGAAGTTCGGCGTGGGGATCAAGACCGGGATCGAGCTGCCGGCCGAGAGCAGTGGCTACGTGCCGCCGATGTCGCAGTGGTCGGCATCGACGTTCGCGAACCTGCCCTTCGGGCAGGGCGAGAGCATGACCGTGCTGCAACTCGCGTCGATCTATCAGACGATCGCCAACGGGGGCCTGCGGATCCCGCCCCGGATCGTCCAGTCCGTCACGAAGTCCGACGGGTCGGTCACGACGACCGCCCGGCCCACCGGCATTCGGGTCATCACGCCCGCGACGGCGAAGACGCTTCGCACCATGCTCGAGTCCGTGACGATGCCGGGCGGGACCGGGATCAAGGCGGCCATCCCCGGGTACCGCATCGCCGGAAAGACTGGCACCGCGCAACAGCCGGACCCGGCCAACGGCGGGGCGTACTCGAGTTCGATGAACTGGGACACCTTCGCCGGGATGGTGCCGGCCGACGACCCGCAGTTCGTCGTCGCGATCATGGTCGACAATCCTGCGCACGGGCTCGAGGGCGGCGACGTCGCGGCCCCGCTGTTCCACCAGATCGCGAGCTACGAGGTGCAGCACGCGCACGTTGCGCCGACCGGCTCGCAGTCGAGGCACGTGCCACTGCAGGACTGCGCGGGGATGGACCGGCGGTACCTGCCCGCTAACGTCTGCTGACGTGCCCGGAGCCTTCACGACCGGAGTCCCTCGGCCGCA
>DATAQD010000080.1:0-19235 GCA_036264855.1 Jatrophihabitans sp.
CGGCCTTCGCGGCACCGGCCTTCGCGGCACCAGCCTTCGCGGCGGGCGTTTTCGCCGCCGACTTGGCCGCCGCCTTCTTGGCCACCGCGCCCGACGCGGTGTGCGTCCAGCTCGACTACCAGAAGGCAGCGGCGTTCCTCAAGGCCAACCCGGGTGCGGCCGCGCAGGCGTCGTCGGCACATGGTTGCCCGCCGGCCGCGCTCGACGTGACGCCGCGCGACGGCAAGACCCTCGTCACCGCCACGCTCACGTCGAGCTACGACACTCCCGCGGCGTATCAGACGATCCGTGACATCCGGAGCGCCGTCGCGAAGATCAACGGTGCCGACGCTCTCGTCGGCGGCCAGTCGGCGGTCAATCTCGACGTCCTGGACGCATCCCGGCACGACCGGAACCTGATCATCCCGATCGTGCTGCTCGTCATCTTGCTGGTGCTCGGGCTGGTGTTGCGTGCGCTGATCGCGCCGCTCATCCTCATCGCGACCGTGGTGATCTCGTTCCTCGCGGCCCTGGGTGTGAGCGCGGTCGTCTTCAACCATGTCTTCCACTTCGCGAACGCCGATCCGGCGTTTCCGCTGTTCGCGTTCATATTCCTCGTGGCGTTGGGCATCGACTACAACATCTTCCTGATGACGCGAGTCAGAGAGGAGACACTCGAATACGGAACGCGACAAGGGATCGTGCGTGGCCTGGCGGTCACCGGCGGGGTGATCACCTCGGCCGGGTGCGTGTTGGCGGCCACGTTCGTCGTGTTGGGCGTGCTGCCGATCGTGTTCCTCGCCGAGATCGGCTTCACGGTCGCCTTCGGGGTGCTGCTGGACACGATCGTCGTGCGCTCGATCCTGGTCCCGGCGCTCAGCCACGAGATCGGCAAGAAGATCTGGTGGCCGTCCAAACTCGCCGCGGCCGGCGCCAGGGACTGACCCCGCGTCCGCCTCGCCCGCCCACCGTGGGCGAGGCGGATTGCGCCTGTGGACAACCCCGTTCGGGCCGGGCGGCCGACCTAACCTCGGGGCATGACCGGTCCGTGGAAGTTGCGCGGGTACGTCGTCGAGCGGCCCGTCGGCCGCGGCGGGTCGGCCGATGTCTGGCGGGCCCGGGTCAGCGCGTCGGGGGAGCCGGTCGCGCTCAAGCGGATCCGCATCGCCGACCCCGAACAGGTCCGGCGCGCGCACGACGAGGCCGCCCTGCTCAGCGCGCTGGATCATCCGCATCTCGTGCGGCTGCATGCGCTCGTGCCGTCCGACGACGCAATGGTGCTCGTGCTCGATCTCGCCGACCGTGGCTCGCTGCGCGATCTGCTCACGGTGCGCGGACGGCTGGCGCCGGGTGAGGTGATCACCGCCCTGACCCCGATTGCCGCGGCCCTGGCCTATCTGCACGGGGAGGGCGTCGTACACGGCGACGTGAGCGCTGCGAACATCCTGTTCACCTCGACCGGGACGCCGCTGCTGGCCGACGTCGGCGTGGCCCGGCTGACCGGCGATGAGGCCGACGCCGAAAGCACCCCGGCCTATGTCGACCCCGCCGTCGCGGTGGGAGGCGTGCCGGGTGCACCGAGCGACGTGTTCATGCTCGGCGGCGTCGCCCTACACGCGCTCACCGGTTCGCCGCCCTGGCCGGGCGACGACGCCGAGGCTGCGCTGGCGGCAGCACGGGCCGGCGCATTCGGCGGGGTCGACGGTGCTGTTGATCGGCTGGCGGGGGCCGGTGTCCCGGCCCCGATGATCACGGTCGTGCTCCGAGCGCTGGCCGTCGACCCGCACCGGCGGGGGACCGCGGCCGAGTTCGCGCTGGACCTGCGGCACAGCGGCGCGCCGACCGCGGTCGAACTGTCGGCCGGGCTGCCCCGCCGAGCGCCCACCGTCAGCGCATGGACGGGGCCGCGGCACGCCGCCGCCCCCGTTGCGGCCCGGTCGTCGCCGGCGGCGGCGGCGTTCGACCCGGCGCGGCCGGCGTTCGAGCGGCCCTCGAGCGGGCCGGGTGCAGTCGCGGCCGAACCTCCGACCCAGCTGGTCGGTCCGCGGCCCCGCCCGGCGATCCCGCGACCACGCCGCCGAAGGTTCAGCACCGTCCCCGGCCGGCCGCGAGCTCGGTCCCTCGGCGCCGTGTTCGGGGTCGCGGCCGGGCTGGCCGTCGCCGCCGCCATCTGGGCTCGGGCCACCGGCCCGGGTCAGGCTCCGGACCGTCAGGCGTCCGCCCTGCCCACGCCGGGCCGTCAGGCGTCCGCGCTGCCCACGCCAGCCGTCGTGCCATCGTCGGCCGGGAGCGCCACAGCAGCGCGGACCGACTGGGCGGCGGCCCTCGCCGAGTTGGACGCAGTGCGGGCCCGGGCCTTCGCCGCGCGCGAACCCCGGCTCCTGGGGCAGGTCTACGTACCCGGACCGCTCCTCGACGCCGACGCCGCGCTGATCGAGCGGATCGTGCCGGCCGGGTGCGGGCTCGTTGGCGCCCGCACGCACTACGGCCACGTGCGCGGTGCGGTCCGGGGCGCGAGCGTCCACGTGACGGCGACCGCCGCCCTGCCGCCGACCAGGTTGATGTGCGGCGGCCGAACTGCCGGGATGGCCCGGCCGGTCGGACCGACAAACCTGCACGTGACCTTGAGGCGGACGCCGGGCGGTCTGCGCATTGCGGACGAGCGGGTGGCCTGACCCTCAGGCGCCAAGTTCGGCGCGCAGCGCGGTTTCGAGATCGGCGTGACTGAACTCGAAGCCGGCGTCCAGCAGTCGCTTGGGCAGCGCCCGCTGCCCGCCGAGCACGTCCTCGGCGAACTCGCCGA
Source organism: Jatrophihabitans sp. (assembly GCA_036264855.1). GTDB lineage: Bacteria > Actinomycetota > Actinomycetes > Mycobacteriales > Jatrophihabitantaceae > Jatrophihabitans. The sequence goes on from DATAQD010000080.1 coordinate 2,783, forward strand.
GCGCGACCTTCGCGGCGAATCCGGGAACCGGGAGGATCGTCGGACGGTGCAGGACGCGCCCCAGCACCGCCGTGAACTCGGCGTTGCGCACGGGCGCGGGGCCGGTCAGATTCACCGGTCCGGCGACGTCGCGCTCGAGCAGGAACCGGATCGCGGCGATCTCATCGGTCAACGAGATCCACGGCATGTACTGCGATCCGCTGCCGAGCTTGCCGCCGACCCCCGCTTTGACGAACCGGCCGAGCCGCTTGAGCAGCCCGCCGTCCTTCGCGAGCACCAGGCCGGTGCGCAGGTGCACCACCCGCACCCCCGCCGCGCGCGCGGGATCGGCCGCCGCCTCCCACTGCCGGCAGACCTCGGACAGGAACGAATCGCCCGCCGGGCTCTGCTCGTCGACGATCGTGTCGCCGGTGTCCCCGTAGTAACCCACGGCCGACGCGGCCAGCAGAACCCGCGGCCCGCCGTACTCGGCCAACGACCGGGCCAAAGTGCCGACGCTGTCGACCCGACTCCGCCGGATCTGCTGCTTGTACGAGTCGGTCCAGCGATGATCGCCGACGCCCGCCCCGGACAGGCACACGACGGCGTCGGCACCGGCCAGGAAGTCCGGATCGACCAGACCGGCCGACGGATCCCAACTGTCTTCGCCGTCCTTGGACGTCGCGTGCCGGACCAGCGTCTTCACGTCGTGACCGTCCCGGCGCAGCGACTCCCGCAGCGCGCGTCCGATCAGACCTGAGGCACCCGCGAGGACGATCGGCATCGGCTCAGCTGAGCCCGAGCGAGCGCTCGAACGCACCGGTCTCGAGGCGTTCTTTCATCGTCACCAGGAACCGGGCCGCGTCGGCGCCGTCGACGATGCGGTGGTCGTAGGACAGGGCGAGATACACCGTAGAGCGGATGGCGATCGTCTCGCCGAGTTCCGCGCTGCTGACGACGACCGGCCGCTTCACGACCGCGCCGGTGCCGAGGATGCCGACCTGCGGCTGGTTGATGATCGGGGTGTCGAACAGGGCGCCGCGGCTGCCGGTGTTGGTCAGCGTGAAGGTGCCGCCACCCAGCTCGTCCGGGCTCACTTTGTTGGCCCGTGTCCGCTCGGCGAGGTCGGCGATCTTGCGGGCCAACCCGGCGAGGTTGAGATCGCCGGCGTCGTGGATGACCGGCACGAGCAGCCCGCGTTCGGTGTCGACGGCGATGCCGAGATGCTCGGCATCGTGGTAGGTGATCGTCTTGGCTTCCATGTCCACCGAGGCATTGACGATCGGGTGCGCCTTGAGGGCTTCGATGGCGGCGACGGCGAAGAACGGCAGGAAGCTCAGCTTCACGCCCTCCCGGGCCTCGAAGTCCGTCTTGGCCGCCTGACGCAGGCGGGCGATCTTGGTGACGTCCACCTCGACCACGGTCGTCAGCTGCGCCGAGGTCTGCAGCGACTCGACCATTCGGGTTGCGATCACCTGGCGCATCCGCGACATCGGCTCGACCTTGCCGCGCTGGGCCGCCGCAGCCGCCGCAGATTGGCCCGGCGCGGTGGCGGGTTTGGGGGATGCTGCGGCCGGCGCCGGCTCGGGTACCGCGGCCTTCTCGGCCGCGGCGAGCACGTCGGACTTGCGGATCCGCCCCCCGACGCCCGTGCCCTCGATGCCGGACAGGTCGACGCCGTGCTCGGTGGCGAGCTTGCGCACCAGCGGGGTCACGTACGTGCCGACGGCCGCGTCGTCTTCCTCGCCGGCGGCCGGGCGCGACGGCGCGGATTGCGCGGGCGACGGGGCGGCGGCGGGGGCGGGGGCGGCACTGGACGGCGCCGGCGCGGCGGCTTGCGGCCTCGCTTCGGGTTCCGGCGCCGGTTCCGGCGTCGCTGCGGCGTCGGGCTCGGGGGCGGGTTCCGGCTCGGCCTCGGGCTCGGGCTCGGGGGCGGGTTCCGGCTCGGCCTCGGTGTCGGCCTCGGCCTCGGCCTCGGCTGCCGGCGCCTCGCCCGTCGCGGGCGCGGCCGACCCACCGTCGCCCGATGCGCCGCCGCCGGCCTCGCCGATCACGGCCAGCTCGACGCCGATCTCCACCGTTTCGTCTTCCTGGACCTTGATCGAGAGCAGCGTGCCCGACGCGGGCGACGGCACCTCCGTGTCGACCTTGTCCGTCGAGACCTCGAGCAGCGGCTCGTCGGCATCGACGTGCTCGCCCTCCGCCTTGAGCCAGCGGGTCACGGTGCCCTCGGTGACGCTCTCACCCAGGCGCGGCATGGTCACGGACGTCGGCATGGTTCAGATGCTCCTTCGACGGAACGGAAAATGTTGGAGGGCGGCGGACTCAGTCGTGCACGTGCAGTGGCTTGCCCGCGAGCAACAGGTGCGCCTCGCCGATCGCTTCGGACTGGGTCGGGTGCGGATGGATCAGCTGGGCGACCTCGCTGGGCAGGGCCTCCCAGTTATAGATGAGTTGCGCCTCGGCGATCAGCTCGCCGACCCGGTCACCGACGATGTGGATGCCCAGCACGGGGCCGGCCTTCTGCGCCACCAGCTTGACCGCGCCCCTGGTGTTCAGGATCGCGCTGCGCCCGTTGCCGGACAGGTCGTAGGTGACGGTGGTGATCGCGTCGGCGCCGAACTTCTCGGCCGCCTCGACCTCGGTGTAGCCGACCGAGGCGACCTCCGGCTGGCTGTAGGTGATGCGGGGGACGCCGGCGTAGTCGATCGGGACGACGGGCAGGCCGGCGATGTGCTCCGCGACCAGGATGCCCTCGGCGAAGCCGACGTGCGCGAGCTGCAGGGTCGGGATCAGGTCGCCCACCGCGTACACGCCGTCGACCGACGTACGGCAGTACTCGTCGACGGTGACGAAACCTCGCTCCAGCGCGATGCCCTGGTCCTCGTAGCCGAGGTTCGCCGTCGTCGGGCCCCGACCCACGGACACGAGCAGCAACTCGGCATCCAGCGTCGCGCCGCCCTCGAGCGTGACCCGCACCCCGCCGTTGTAGTTCTCGACCTTCTCGAACCGGGCGTTGAGCTTGAAGTCGATGCCGCGCCGGCGGAACGCCCGCTCGAGCAGCTTGCTGTTGGCCTCGTCCTCGAGCGGCACCAGGTGCGGCAGCGCCTCGACGATCGTGACCTTGGTGCCGAACGACGTCCAGGCCGACGCGAATTCGCAGCCGATGACGCCACCGCCGAGCACGATCGCGGTCTCGGGCACCCGGTCGAGCTGAAGGGCGTGCTCGCTGGCGATCACCCGCTGCCCGTCCAGATCCAGGCCCGGCAGGGTGCGCGAGTACGAACCGGTGGCGAGCACGAGATTGCTGCCCGTGTAGGTGTCGTCGCCGACCTGAACGGACTTGGGCCCGACGAGGCGGCCCTCGCCCTCGACGATCTCGATGCCGCGACTCTTGATCAGCCCGACCAGGCCCTTGTGGTTCTTGCCGACGACCCCGTCCTTGTACTTGTGCACGCCGGCCATGTCGATGCCATGGAATGTGGCATTGACGCCGAATTGCTCGCTCTCCCGGGCCTGGTCGGCGATCTCGCCCGCGTGCAGCAGCGCCTTGGTCGGGATGCATCCCCGATGCAGGCAGGTGCCGCCGACCTTGTCCTTCTCGACGAGCACGACGGACTTGCCGAGCTCGGCCGCCCGCAATGCCGCCGCGTAGCCGCCGCTGCCGCCGCCGAGAATGACGAGATCGGCCTGGTTGTCTGCCACAGGTGCTCCTGGTCCGTCGAGGTTTGCGCTTTCATCTTGGCACTGCGCCGATCCGGCCGCGTCAACAGGCATGCCCGCCGAGCGCCCCGCGCCGCTCACGGCGGACTCTGCGGCGACAGTGCCATGATTGCCAGGATCGCGCGGTTGCCTGAGGCCGATGACGGAGGAGAGCCACGTGGGTTTGCTGTCACGGCGCAAGCGCCGGCCAGGGACGCTGCGCACCGCGACCTCAGCCGATCTCGACCACCTCGTCGACTTCATCCGCACCCGGCAGGGCGTCGAGGCCTACGTCGAGCCGCGCACGACCGTCACCGACACGACCGTGGTCCTGGTGGCCGCCGACGGCGAGTGGACCCGGCGTCGCGTCGACGGGCCGGACGGCGCGGCGTCGTTCGCCAAGAAGCAATCGATCCCGCTGTATGACGTGGCCAAGCTGGGGTATCCGCAGCGCATGCGGGACTGGAACGCGCGCCGCAAGGCCGCGGGCGAGGTGGATCCGCCCGGTTTGGCCGGGCCGTCCACCTGACGCCGCCGGCGCGCGTGTCCGTAGCAGTGGAGGCCGTTGCGCCGGGGGTGGGCGGTGCGCGGCGCCGAGGACGTCGTGGTGGTCAGCCGGTGGCGAGCTTCTCCACGGCCGCGATGATCGTGCGCACGCCGGCACCCGTCCCGCCCTTGGGGGTGTAGTCGCGGGCACTCCCGTTGTTGAACGCTGGCCCGGCGATGTCGAGGTGGACCCAGGGCAGCCCCTCCGGGACGAACTCGCCGAGGAACCGGCCGGCGACGAGCATCCCGCCGAAGCGCTCGCCGGGAACGTTGACCAGGTCCGCGACCGGCGAGTCCAGCGCCGTCCGCAGCTCGTCCGGCAGCGGCATGGCCCAGGCCGACTCGCCCACGGCATTCCCCGCGGCCACCACGTCATCGCGCCACTGCGGATCGCCCATCGCCCCGATGACCCGCGGCCCGAGCGCGACGAGTTGAGCGCCGGTCAGCGTCGAGGCCTCGATCAGGTAGTCGGGATCGTCCTCGGCGGCGCGGTTGATCGCGTCGGCCAGCACGATGCGTCCCTCTGCATCGGTATCGCCGACCTCGAGGGTGCTGCCGTCGCGCATCGTCAGGATGTCCGAGGGCCGGTACGACGTCGCGGACGGCATGTTCTCGGCCATCGGCACGGTGACCGTGACCGACACCGGGAGCTTGAGCGCGGCGATCGCCAGCACGCTCGAAATCACCGCGGCCGCGCCGCCCATGTCCGACTTCATCCAGGTGAGGTTCGCGGTCTTGAGGTTGAGCCCGCCGGAGTCGTACGTGATGCCCTTGCCGACGAGCGCCACGTGCGCCCTCGGCCGGGCCGGCCGGTAGGTGATCCGGACCAGGCGAGGCGGGCGGGCGCTGCCCTGCCCCACGCCGAGGATGCCGCCGTACCGGCCGCGCTTGAGGGCCTTCTCGTCCAGGACCTCGACGGTCAGGCCGCGCTCGGTGGCGAGTTCGGCCGCGCGTGCGGCGAAGGTTTCGGGATAGAGGTCGTTGGGCGGGGTGTTGACGAGGTCGCGGGTGAGCCCGACGGCGTCGGCGACGATGCCCGCGCGCCGGACCTCCGCGCGCGCCGACGGCGCCGCGGCGATGGTGAGCGCGCGCAGCGCCTGCTTGGCGGCCGACGACTTGTAGGCGGTGAACTCGTACGCACCGAGCAGCGCGCCCTCGGCGAGCGCGCCGGCGGGCGCGTCGATGGCGAAGTGCACGCGGCGCTGACCGGTTAGCGCGCGTACGGCGGCGCCGGCCGCCCGCCGCGCCGCTTCCGCCGAAGCCGGGTCCGCGCCGACCCCCGCCCCGACGACGATCGGGAAGTCGGCAAGCCCAAGCGTGGCAACCTTCACGACCTCGTCGGCGCGACCCTTCGCGCCGAGCGTGCGCAGTGCGGCTTCGAGGCGTCCGCCGAGGGCCTCGTCGACCGGCTCGGCGCCCGCCGTCAGTCGCGGCCCGTCGGCGGTGCTGCGCACGCCGACGACGACGGCGTCGGCCCGGATCGCGGCGGAGGGGGATGTTACGGAAACCGACGGCATGGCCTGATCGTATGGCTCGGTAGGTTGTGGCCCATGACCGACCTGCTGCGATCCCCGTTGTTCGAGCGCCACGTCGCCCTCGGGGCCAAGCTCGCCGACTTCGGCGGCTGGGAGATGCCGATCGAGTACACCGCCAGCGGCGGCGGGGTGCTGAAGGAGCACGCCGCCGTCCGCGAGAGTGTCGGCGTCTTCGACGTCTCGCACCTGGGCAAGGCGACCGTTCGCGGCCCCGGCGCCCGCGAGTTCGTGAACGCCTGCCTGTCGAACGACCTCGGCCGGATCGCCCCCGGCCAGGCTCAATACACGCTGTGCTGCGCCGAGTCGGGCGGTGTCGTCGACGACCTCATCGCCTATCTGGTGAGCGATGACGAGGTGTTCCTGGTGCCCAACGCCGCGAACACCGCCGAGGTGATCCGGCGCCTGGTGGCAGCCGCGCCGGACGGCGTCGAGATCACCGGACAGCACCGCGACTTCGGTGTGCTGGCCGTCCAGGGTCCGCGTTCGGCCGACGTCCTCGACCGCCTCGGCCTGCCCTCGGCGCAGGACTACATGGCCTACGCGGACGCCGCGTGGGACGGCCGCCCCGTGCGGATCTGCCGCACCGGCTACACCGGCGAGCACGGCTACGAGCTCATCCCTCGATGGGACGATGCGCTCGCCCTCTGGGACGCGATCGTCGACGTGGTGCGCGACCTCGGCGGGATGCCGGCCGGCCTGGGTGCCCGCGACACCCTGCGCACCGAGATGGGCTACCCGCTGCACGGGCAGGACCTGTCACTGGACATCTCGCCGTTGCAGGCCCGCTCGGGATGGGCCGTGGGTTGGAAGAAGGACTCCTTCTGGGGTCGCGACGCCCTCGTGGCCGAGAAGGCCGCCGGGCCGGTGCGCGTCCTGCGCGGGCTGGAGGCGCTGGACCGCGGCATCCCCCGCGCACACATGCCGGTGCTGTCGGACGCTGGCGACGTCGTCGGCGAGGTGACGAGCGGGACGTTCTCGCCGAGCCGCCGTGTGGGCATCGGGCTGGCGCTGGTGTCGACCGACGCGGGCATCGAGGACGGGGACGAGCTGGCGCTGGACGTGCGGGGCCGGCGCAGCGCGGTGCGGGTGGTCAGGCCACCGTTCGTCGAGTCACACGTCCGCTGACGGCGTCGGTCCGGTCGGCGAGCCGGGTCGGGAATCCGGCTCCGGCTCCGGCTGCGGATGCGGATCGGAAGGCGGCTTGGCATCGGGGTGCGGCTTGCCGTCCGCCGGCGGCCCGTTGGCGGTCTTGGGCACACCCCCCGCGTCGGCGACCAGCTCGGCGGTGCTGCTGTGCAGGGCGTGGATCGTGGAGTTCAGGAACGCCACGAGCGGCACGGCCAGCAGCGCGCCGACGATGCCGGCCAGGAGCGTGCCCGTCAGGACGGAGAGCGCGATAGCCAGCGGGTGCACCTCGACGCTGCGGCTCATGATCCACGGCTGCAGCAGGTGCGCCTCGAGTTGGACGAGCACGATGATGGCGACCGCGACCACGATCGCCGCGGTGACGCCATGCTCGAGCAGCGCAACCGCGACGCACAACGCGCCGGTCACGGTGAGGCCGATCAGCGGCACGAAGGAACCAAGGAAGATCAACACGCCCAGGGCGGCGGCGAGCGGTATTCGCAGGACGAACAGCACGATCATCACCGAGACGCCGTGGAACAGCGCGATGAGCACCTGCCCGCGCATGTAGCCGCCGAGGGTGCGCCAGCCGGCCCGACCCGCGAGGTCCACGCGGGCGTGCGCTGCTCGGGGGAACAGCCGAATGGTCCACTGCCAGATCTGATCGCCGTCGCGCAGCAGGAAGAAGGTCGACAACAGGATCAGCAGCAGCGCGCCCAGCGCCTCGACGACGGTACGGACCGTGGCGATCGCGCCGCTGATCAGCGTGCCCTGGTTGTTCTTGATCGTCTTGGTGATGTTGTCGGTGATCGTGTTCAGGTCGGCCGACTTCAGGTGCAGCGGGCCGGTCTGCAACCAATTGCGGGTCTTGGTGACGAAGTTCGTGACCTGGTCGCCGAGTTCGGCGGAGTGGGAGCTGATCTGCCAGCTGACGAACATCCCGATACCGGAGAGGACGGCCAGGCCGATGAGCAGGGCGAGCAGCGCGGACACCGATCGGGGCCCGGGCAGGCGGCGCAGCGTCAGCTCCAGCGGGTGCAGCACCGCGGTGAAGAACAGGGCGATCACGAACGAGAACGCGACCAGCTCGACCTTGAAGAAGATCTGCACGAGGACGTACACGGCGGCCCCGATGATCAGCAGGCGCCAACTCCAGGCTGCGGCAATGCGCACCGGCCACGACACGGCCTCGATGGCGTCATCCCGCCGGCTGCTCAACTGGGTGGTCGGCCCGGTGATGACCGGGTCCCCGTCGCTGGGTTCGCTCATTGGCCGGGTCCGGCGAGCGTGACGGCGGCGAGCAGGACGGACAGCGCGAGCAGGCCGGCCGTCCCGTCCCCTCGGGTGATGCCGAGGTCGAGCATTGGGCGCTGCCCCATCTCTTCGCTCGCCCGCGTGTGGACCGGATCCGAAGAGACGTCGGCCACCCGCCACCACCGACCCGCGCGCGGCTGGATGTGGTGACAGACGAGCGCAGCCGCCACCGCGCACGTCCCGTCGAGGACCATTGGCGTGCGCCGGGTTACGGCGCGGAGCAGGAAGCCGGTCGCCGTGGCCAGCGCGGCGCCGTCGGCGGCGGCGAGCAGTTGCGTGGGCTGGCCGCGCAGCTCCGCGACCCGGCGCCGGGCGTCGCGCAGGTGTTCGGCCCGGGTGATCCACGCCGCGGTGTCGATCGCGTCCGCGCCTCGGGGGAGCAGGGCGACCGGTTCGACCCCGGCCAGCAAACCCACGACCACAGCGGACGCCGCCGTCGAGTCCGCGACGGCGAGGACGACGAGGTCCGCGCCGCTGTCGATCTCGTCGTCGGCCGCAGCGATGCCGGCGGCCACCGCGGCGCCCACCGCGTCCGGGCCGTCCGCGCCGTCCGGGCCGGCTAAGGTCCGGATCCCGACGCCCAGCGAGTCGGCAACGGCCGCCACCGCAGTGCTCGACTGGCCCACAACGACACACCGCGCGCGCTTCGGGGGGGTCAGCGGGAACCGGCCCTGCGCGCCGGCGAGCCACTCGGCGAACTCGGCGAGCCGCCCGCCGCCGGCCGGCGCCGCCACCCGCGCCGCAGCGGCCGCCTCGGCGTCGGTCCATTCGACGTCGGCGCCCAGGGCTTCGAGGTCGGTCGCGGATGCGCTCACCGGGTCAGTATGCAGACCCCGCGGGCGGCGGTGGAAAGCGTCAGGGTCGGTCGGGTCACCTTGCGTTGACCCGCAGGCTCGCGCTGTGGTCACATTGCGGCGCACCCGATCCAGCCTGGGGGAAGCCGGTCCAAGTCCGGCACTGACCCGCAGCCGTAGGCCCGCCGCCAGGCGAGCAAGTCGGAATACCTGGTCTGGATCTGGCTCCACACCTGCCGTCGTGGTCTACGGCTTCGGAGTTCGAGGGCTCGCCCGCGCCGATCCTGGCGCGAACGTGGCCGTCGTGACCTCGGTCCGAGACCGCCTGTCATCGAGGACACGCTCATGCACCGGTTCCGTAGTCGTATCGCGACGGCAGGCGCGGGTCTCGCCGCCGTCGCCGTGGCCCTGTTCGCAGGCGCGCCGTCCGCCACCGCCGCCCCGGTGGGCTACAGCGTCACCGCCGATCCCATTTCGGCGGCCGCGGGTTGGCTCGCTGGGCAGTTCTCCAACTCGGCTCATCATCCGGCCCCGGACGGCGACCACTTCGAGTCCGTGTTCCAGGGAACGTTCTATCCCAGCTACGGTGAGAACGCCGACGTGATCTTCGGTCTGGCCGCGGCGAAGGCCGGTGCGACGAAAATCGACACCGCGCTGGCCTACCTTTCCGGCAATGCCGACGCCTACGGCGACATCACGAACTCCGACGGGTTCGGTCCCTACGACGGGTCGGTGGCCAAGCTGGCGTTGGCCGCGATCGTCGCGGGGGCGGATCCCACCAGCTTCGGCGGCTTCGATCTGATGGCCACCCTGGCGAAGGACGAGTGCCCCACCGGCTCGACGGCGTGCACCCCAGGGCAGCCTGCGAACATCTTTTCCAGCACCAGCGAGTTCTTCGTGATCCTCGCCGAGGCCCGCACCGGGGGACAGTCGGCGCCGACCGCGACCGCCCTCGCCTATCTCAGCTCCTTGCAGTGCAGCAGCGGTGGATTCACCGGCGGCACGGCGGCGTGCGGGTCGGGTGCCGCCGACCTGGACGCGACCTCGTACGCGATCATGGCCCTGCAAGCGGTCGGGGGCACCGCCGCCCAGGCCGAGATCGACAAGGCCGTGGCCTGGCTCAAGCAGCGCCAAGCGGCGGCCGGGTACTGGGTCAGCCAGGGCATCCCGAACGTCAACTCGACCGGGCTCGCGGTAGCGGCGCTGCAGGGTCAGGGCGCGGACGTGACGAAGGCCCGTGCGTGGCTGCTCGCCCAGCAGGTTCGGGCCGGTGTCGCGGGCGCCGGAGCACTGAAGTACGCGGGCACGCTCAGCCCGACGACGACGTCGGCCACCTCACCGTCCGTCCTCGCCACGGCCCAGGGGCTGCTGGGTCTCGTCGACGGGGCGAGCCTGGCGACCGTCACCGCGGCCGGCGCTTCCGCCGGCGTCGGGGTGTTCGCGCCCCGGGCGAAGCTGTCGGGCTCGACGGTGCGGGCCGGCGCGACGCAGACCGCCACGGCCAACGGATTCGCCCCGGGCGAGCGGGTCCGGGTCACGATCCACTCGGCCCCGGTGACCGTCGCCACGGTCACCGCGAGCCCGATCGGCTCGGTCCAGGCCCGCTATCGGGTGCCGACCGCGGTCGGCGCCGGGTCGCACACCGTCACCCTGACCGGGCTCACGTCCGGCCTCACCGCGGACCGGGCCCTCACCGTGACCGTCGCATCCGGCCCGTCGACGGCGCCGGGCGGCTCGGCCGGCGGCGCCACCGGCGAGCCGCCCGCCGGGGCGGGCGGTGTCATTGCCGCGACCGGGCAGGACAGCCGGCGCATCGCGCTGATGTCAGGCACCGGGCTCATCGCCGTCCTGGTCGGTGGGGCTCTGCTGGTCGTGGGGCGCAGGCGCGAACCCTGATGGCGGCGCAGCTGCGCCGGATCGTCCACACGTCGGCCGCGGTCCTCGGGCTGGTAGCGCTGCTGCTGCCCAGTGCTGGGGCCGCCGGCGCGACCGCGGCGTCGACGGCCACTCACGTCGCCATCGTGATCGCCGGGCACGGGACGGCTTGCGTCCGGGCCGGAGCGACCGGCGACGCGATCCTGAACGAGGTCGCGCAGGTGGCCTACCGGCCGAGCGATCACCTGATCTGGCAGATCGACGGCCAGCCCCAGGAGCCGTTCGCCGACACGAGGCACTACTGGAGCTATTGGCACGACGTGGGGGGCAGCTGGCAATACAGCAGCTTCGGCGCGAGCAGTTACCAACCCGCGCCGGGGACGGTCGAGGGCTGGAGCTACGTCAACGGCCAGTCGAGCGCGCCACCCCCGCCCTGGAATCCGGGCGGCTTGTACGCCGCGATCTGCGGCGCTCTCGACCCGAAGCCGGCGCCGTCCACCACGCACCGGACGACGGCCCGACCGGCACCGAGCACCCTGACCCGCCGACCCGGGTCGCCGGCGACGACGCGATCCCGGACGGCGGCGCCGACCCCGACCCCGACGCCGACGCCGACGCGCAGCGTCGACGCGAGCTCCACGGCGGTGACATCTCGCGCGACGGTCTCGCCCAGCCGAACCCCGGCCCACCCCGCGCCGGTGGCAGCAAGCAGTCGCCCGGCAACCGGCTCGTCGCCCTCGACCGACGACCCGATCAGCCCCCTCGCCCAGCCGCCGCGCGGGTCGGCCGGTTCGCCGGTGCCCGCGGTCATCGGCCTCGCGCTTGTGGCCCTGGTCGGGGCCGGGGGAGTCTGGACGGCGATGAGGCGGCGACGAACCGGATGAGCACCACCCGGGTCCCGCGCGCGCTGCACCCGATCGCCTGGTGGATCTGGGCGATCGGCCTCGCCACGGCGGTCAGCCGCACCACCAACCCGCTGCTGCTCGTCCTCGTGCTGGCGACGCTGGGCTTCGTCATCGCCAACCGGCGCACGGACGCGCCCTGGGCCCGGGCCTTCAAGTACTACCTCTGGATGGCACTGATCGTCATCGTGATCCGCGTCGTCTTCCGGTCGATCTTCGCCACCGGCGTGGGCGCGACCGACCACATCCTGTTCACGCTGCCGGTACTGCACACCCCGCACTGGTATTCGGGCGTGCACATCGGCGGGCCGGTGTCGCTGGAGGCGGTGCTCGCGTCGATGACGGACGGCCTGCGGCTGGGCACGATGCTGTGCTGCATCGGCGCCGCGAACGCGCTCGCGAACCCGAAGCGCGCCCTGCGGGTGCTGCCCGGCGCGCTGTACGAACTTGGCGTCGCGGTGGTGGTGGCGATCACCGTCGCCCCGCAGCTGATCGAGAGCGGGCAACGGGTGCGGAAAGCCCGTCGGCTGCGGGCCGGCAGCGGGCGAGGGGCGCGCGCCCTGCGCGGGATCGTGATCCCGGTCCTGGAGGACGCGCTCGAACGCTCGCTGCGCCTGGCGGCGGCGATGGACAGCCGCGGGTACGGCCGCACCGGCACGGCCACCCGCGGCCGTCGTCGGGTCACCGCGGCGTTGCTGCTCACCGGTCTGGCCGGACTCTGCTTCGGCGTGTACGGCCTGCTGGCCGCGGATGCGCCGCGCTATCTCGGGCTGCCGGCGATCCTGGTCGGCGGGATGTTCTGCGTCCTCGGTCTCGTCCTCGGTGGCCGCCGGGTGCAGCGCAGCTCATACCGGCCCGACCCGTGGCGGGGACCGGAATGGATCGTGGCCGGAGGCGGCGTCGTGACCGCCGTCTTGCTGTTCGCCACCACCGGGACCGGCGTGGAGGCGCTCAATCCGTCGTTCTCCCCGCTGCGCTGGCCGCCGCTGCCCGTCCTACCGGTACTCGCGATCCTGCTCGCGGCGACGGCGGGCGTCGTCGCGCCGCCGGTGCCACAGCCGGTCGCCACGCGTTCGACGCGCACCTCGCCGCGGCCCGAGGCCACGCGTGAAGGGGTGCCGGCGTGATCGAGTTCGACCGGGTCACGATCACCTACGCCGACGCGCCCGCACCGGTGCTGCGCGACGTCAATCTGCGCATCGACGAGGGCGAGCTGTGCCTGGTGGTCGGGCGCACCGGGTCCGGCAAGTCGACGTTGCTCGGCGCGATCAACGGGCTGGTGCCCCATTTCACCGGCGGCACCCTCGCCGGCGCGGTCCGGGTGAACGGCCGCTCCACCGCCGAGCACCCGCCGCGCGAGCTGGCCGACCTCGTCGGCGTCGTCGGTCAGGACCCCCTCGCCACGTTCGTGACCGACACGGTCGAGGAGGAACTCGCTTACGGCATGGAGCAGCTGGCGGTGCCGCCGGCCGCGATGCGCAAGCGGGTCGAGGAGACGCTCGACCTGCTCGGCCTGGCCGACCTGCGCCACCGGGCGTTGCACGAGCTGTCCGGCGGGCAGCAGCAGCGGGTGGCCATCGGCTCCGTGCTCACCGCGCACCCGCGCGTGCTCGTGCTCGACGAGCCCACCTCGGCGCTGGACCCGACTGCGGCCGAGGAGGTGCTGGCCGCGATGACGCGGCTCGTCCACGACCTCGGCATCACGGTGGTGCTCGCGGAGCACCGGCTGGAACGGGTGGTGCAGTACGCCGACCGGGTGGTCCACCTGGCCGGCGACGGCACGGTCACCGACGGGCCGCCCGCGCCGATGTTCGCGTCCACATCAGTCGCGCCGCCGGTCGTCGAACTCGGTCGCCTGGCCGGGTGGCAGCCGCTGCCGTTGTCGGTGCGCGACGCGCGGCGACGAGCCGGGCCGCTGCGGGAGATCATCACTGGCCGGTCCATCCCGGATGTCCGCGCCGAAGTCCCGATCGCTGCCGCTCCGCTGCTGCGGGCGCGCGGGCTCGTGGTCCACTACGGACCGGTGCTCGCCGTGCGCGACGTCGACCTCGACCTGCATGCCGGTCAGGTGACCGCCCTGATGGGGCGCAACGGTTCCGGCAAGTCCTCGCTGCTGTGGGCGGTGCAGGGCTCCGGACCGCGGCAGGCCGGCACCGTGGACGTGGGCGGGGCCGACCCGAACAAGCTGTCGAGCGCCGCCGCCCGGGCGCTCGTCGGGCTCGTCCCCCAGACGCCGTCCGACCTGCTCTATCTCAACAGCGTCGCTGCCGAACTCGCGCAGGCCGACCGCGAGTCCGGGCCGGCGGCCGGCACCGCGCGGGACCTGCTCGACCGCCTCGCCCCCGGGATCCCGGACGACGCCCACCCGCGCGACCTGTCCGAGGGCCAGCGGCTCAGCCTCGTGTTGGCCCTCCAGCTCCGCGCCGCCCCCCGGGTGGTCCTGCTCGACGAACCGACCCGCGGCCTGGACTACCCCGGGAAACGTGCCCTGCGTCGCATCGTCGACGGCCTCGCGGCGGCGGGTTGCGCGGTCGTCGTGTCGACTCACGACGTCGAGTTCGTCGCGTCGGCCGCGGACCGGGTGGTCGTGCTGGCTGACGGGGACGTCGTGGCCGACGGCCCGACTGCCGAAGTGATCGTCGCCTCGCCGGCGTTCGCGCCCCAGGTGGCGAAGATCCTCGCGCCGCTGCCGTATCTCACGGTGGCGCAGGTCGATGCCGCGCTGGGCTCGGCGGGCGCGGCATGACGCGGGCCCGGGGGCTGGCGGGCGTCGCGATCCGGTTGCGGCCCCGGACGGTCGTGACCATCGCGATGGCGACGTTCATCGGCCTGGTTGCCTTCCTCTGGCCCTTTGTCGTGGCGCCCGGTCACTTCGGCAGCAGCTACACGCCTCCGCTGATGTTCGGCGTCCTGCTGGTCCTCGTCGTGGCCGTGCTGCTCGCCGAGATTGCCGATGGCGGTATCGACGCCAAGGCGATCGCGATGCTGGGCGTCCTCTCGGCGGTGAATGCGGCCTTGCGACCGCTGGGTGCCGGCACGGCGGGTATCGAGACGGTGTTTTTCGTCCTCGTCCTCGCCGGCCGCGTCTTCGGCGCCGGCTTCGGATTCACGCTGGGCTGCTCGTCGCTGTTCGCCTCGGCATTGATCACCGGTGGAGTCGGCCCGGCCACGCCGTACCAGATGTTCGGCTGCGCGTGGGTCGGGTTGTTCGCCGGCTTGCTGCCGAGGCTACGGGGCAAGGCCGAGCTGATCATGCTCGCGCTGTACGGAGCGCTGGCCGGCTACGTGTACGGCTTCCTGCTCAACCTGTCGTTCTGGCCGTTCGGGATCGACGCGCACAGCTCGATCTCCTACCTGCCCGGTGCCTCGTTCACCGATCAGTGGCACCGCTACCTCGTCTTCGACAGCGTCACGTCCCTCGGTTGGGACACCGGGCGGGCGGTGACGACGTTCGTCTGCATCCTCGCGGTGGGACCGGCCGCGCTGGCCACCTTCCGGCGCGCGGCCCGGCGCGCGGCCTTTCACGCGCCGGTCGACTTCGTCGACGCTCCGGTTGGCGTGTGACGGTGCGCATCGTCTCGCTGCTGCCGTCGGCGACGGAGATCGTCTATGCCCTCGGCCTGGACGACGCGCTGGTGGGCGTGACGTTCGAGTGCGACGAACCGGCGCAGGCCCGCCGGGACAAGGCCGTGGTGGTCGGCGGGCGGGACACGAGCGGAATGACGCCTGGCGAGATCGATGCGTACGTGCGTACCCAGGCGGGCGCCGGTGCCGACCTGTACCACCTGCACGAGGACGCGCTGGCGGGCCTTCGACCCGATCTCATCCTGACGCAGGACCTGTGCTGGGTGTGTGCCCTGCCCTCGGGCAAGGTCACCGACGCCCTCGCCTATCTCGGCTGCGCGGCCGACGTGGTGGCGCTCGATCCGTACTCGCTGGAGGACGTGTTGCGGACCATCGGGCTCGTCGCGGACCGGGCGGGCGTCGCCGGCCGCGGCGTTGCACTCGTGGCGAGGCTGCGCGCGCGACTGGGCGAGGTCGAGGCCCGGGTCGCCGGGCGGCCGCGGCCGCGGGTCGCGGTCGTCGAGTGGGTCGACCCGCCGTTCACGGCCGGGCACTGGATCCCCGACCTCGTGCGGGCGGCTGGAGGCGAGCCCGTCGCCGCGACAGCGGGCGCGCCCTCCGTTGCCACGACCTGGGCCGCGATCGCCGAGGCCGGCCCAGACGTGGTCGTGGTGTCGCCGTGCGGCTTCCATCTCGACGGCGCGGCCGTGCAGGCCGAGACCGTCGCGCGGGAACTGCCGGGCGTCCCGGTGTGGGCGATCGACGGTGACGGGCTGGTCGTCCGGCCCGGCCCGCGCGTCGTGGCCGGCGTCGAAGCGCTTGCGGCGATCCTGCATCCGGACGCCGTCGCTCCCGCCCCGGCGTCGATACGCCGGATCGACACGACCCGCCACTAGGGTCGGACCAGGACGAGGAGAGGTTGGCGCATGAGTTGGACGTGGCGTTACGACGGCGAGGACGACGCCGAAGGCGCACCGGCGCATTCGGAGTCGTTCCCCAGCCAGTCCGACGCCGAGAGCTGGCTCGGCGAGCACTGGCGTGACGTGGCGGCGGACGGGACCGCCCAGGTGACGCTCTACGAAGGTGACCGCAAGGTCTACGGCCCGATGCCGCTCGG
>DATAQD010000084.1:0-17860 GCA_036264855.1 Jatrophihabitans sp.
ATCGGACGCGCCGAGTCGTTCGCGGCCGCGTGCTTGCGCATGACGCGAGCGTGCGCCTTGGCGTTGCGGGCGAATCCGTCGTAGGGGCCGACGATTCCGGCCAGCTCGGCAGAACGGCGGTAGGCCGTGCCGGTCATCAGCGAGGTGATGGCAGCGGCCAGCGTTCGGCCGCCCTCGGAATCGTATCCGCGACCCGTCGCCATCAGGAGCGCGCCGAGGTTGGCGTAGCCGATGCCGAGCTGCCGGTACGCGCGGGTGGTGACGCCGATCGCCTCGGTCGGGAAGTCGGCGAAGCAGATCGAGATGTCCATCGCGGTGATGATCAGCTCGACGGCCTTGACGAACCGGGCGGTGTCAAAGGTGTTGTCGTCGGTCAGGAACTTCATCAGGTTCAGCGAGGCCAGGTTGCACGACGTGTTGTCCAGGCTCATGTACTCCGAGCACGGGTTGGACGCGGTGATCCGGCCCGTCTCGGGATTGGTGTGCCAGTCGTTGATCGTGTCGTCGTACTGGATGCCCGGGTCGGCGCACTCCCACGCGGCCTGCGCGACCTTGCGGAACAGCTGCTTGGCGTCGACGGTCTCGATGACCTCGTGAGTGCTGCGCGCCCGCAGCCCGAACTGCGAACCCTCGTCGACCGCGCGCATGAACTCGTCACTGACGCGGACGGAGTTGTTCGCGTTCTGGTACTGGACCGAGGTGATGTCGGTCCCGCCGAGGTCCATGTCGAAGCCGGCGTCGCGCAGCACGCGGATCTTGTGCTCCTCGCGGGCCTTGGTGGCGACGAACTCCTCGATGTCGGGGTGATCGATGTCGAGGACGACCATCTTCGCCGCTCGGCGGGTCGCCCCGCCCGACTTGATCGTCCCCGCCGACGCGTCCGCCCCGCGCATGAAGGAAACCGGACCGGAGGCGGTACCGCCCGAGGAGAGCAGTTCCTTGGACGAGCGGATGCGGGACAGGTTGAGCCCGGCGCCCGAGCCGCCCTTGAAGATCAGCCCCTCTTCGCGGTACCAGTTCAGGATCGAATCCATCGTGTCGTCCACGGCCAGGATGAAGCACGCGCTGACCTGCTGGGGCGAGCTGGTACCGACGTTGAACCAGACCGGTGAGTTGAAGCTGAACACCTGGTGCAGCAGCATCCAGGTGAGCTCGTGCTCGAAGACCTCGGCGTCCTGGGCCGATGCGAAGTAACCGTGCCGCTCGCCCGCCGCCCGGTAGGTCAGCACGACGCGGTCGATGAGCTGGCGCAGCGACCACTCGCGGGCGTCGGTCCCGACCGCCCCGCGGAAGTACTTCGTGGTGACGATGTTGGCCGCGTTCACCGACCAGAATTCCGGGAACTCGACGCCGCGCTGCTCGAAGTTGATCGAACCGTCGCGCCAGTTGGTCATGACGACGTCGCGACGCTCCCAGATCACCTCGGCGTACGGGTGCACCCCGGCGGTCGTGTAGACGCGCTCGACACGCAGGCCGTCGCTCGGGTAGACGGCCTTGCCGGCCGGCTTGGACTTCGGCCGCTTCGCGGCAGCGTCGCCCCGCGGGTCGGTGGATCGGGTCACGTCGGCCTCGGTCATGGGTGGAGCGTCCTTCCTTGCGGGGCTCGGGGTGGGTCGAGCGGTGATTCGGATGTCAGCGGGTGGGACTCAGGGGGCGCGAACTCAGGGGGTGGGACAACTCGGGGGTGGGACTCAGGGGGCGTGGGCTCGGCGATCAGCGCGCAGATCGACGATCGCCTTCTCGAAGTCCTCGACGGAGGTGAAGGCCTGATACACCGACGCGAACCGGAGGAACGCGACCTCGTCGAGCGCCCGCAGCGGACCGAGGATCGCCAGGCCGACGTCGTCGCTCGGGATCTCGGCGACTCCGGTGGCCCGGATGGCCTCCTCGACCGCCTGGGCGAGCTGGGCCAGGGCGTCCTCGTCGACCGGGCGGCCCTGGCAGGCGCGGCGCACCCCGCTGACCACCTTCTGCCGGCTGAACGGCTCGGTGACCCCGCTGCGCTTGATGACGGCCAGGGTGGCCTCTTCGACAGTGGTGAAGCGTCGCCCACACTCGGGACAGGAGCGGCGGCGCCGGATGACCTGGCCCTCGTCCTGCTCACGGGAGTCGACGACCCGGGAATCCGGATGGCGGCAATACGGACATCTCATCCCCTCCACCCCTTCGTCCGGTGTCGCCGTGAACCGCTACCGGCGGTCCGGCAGCGCCCGCCCTGTGGATGAAGCTGTCGACAACCTGGGGACCGTCGTGTGGACAAGACGGCCAAGCTGTGGACGGCTAAACCCAACTTGTGGACGAAGTACATCGTTGTAACTACTAGATGTAGGGGTAACGCTAGAGCCGAGATCGATGTTCCGCAAGAGCGGATCGCGGCGCGTCGCGGATTGGGTCACGGGACCCGGAGCACCTGACCAGGCGTCAGGTCAACGCTGGTCAGGTGGTTGCGGTGCTGCAGCGCGGCAACCTCGGCGCGTGGATCGCGCTGCGGCGCGAACCGGGCCGCGATCGACCACAGCGTGTCCCCCGCCTCGACGGTCACCGCACGCGGGCCGGCCGGGGCCGGCCCGGGAGCCGGCGCCGAGAGCGAGGCGAGCCAGACCAGTGCCCCCCCGAGCACCGAGACGGCCAGGGCCAGCACCACGACGCCGCGCCGGGTGAGCCGCAGCGGCGGCGCGCAGGCCGGTGCCCCGGGCGGCAGCAGAACGGTCACGGTGGCCAGGCGGCGCGGCGCCCCGGCGGGGGCACCGGGGCGAGCCGGGGCGGGAATCGTGACAGCCGGGGCGTAGTCGAAAGCTACCGACATGAGAGCCTCCTTCACGGTAAGATGTTCGAACGCAGATTCGATAGAACGCCTGATCGAATGTCTACCAGCGGGGTCTGACAAAAACCACTCGGACCCGGCGTGTCGTTCGAACAGATGTTTGAGTTCAGCGCCCGCGCGGGCTAGGTTCGAAACCGGTCGGTGATCACGACGAGTGCGGCCGCCGGCCGACAGCCAACACGCCTTTCCCCCAGAGCGGAGGCCACCCAGTGGCGAAGGACAGCACCGGCCGCCAGCCCAAGACGACTGCTCCGGATACCGCCGAGCGTCGTCGTCCGGGCCGGCCGAAAGTCACCGAGCTCCCCGATCCGGTCACCGGGCTGACGCGGCGCCAACAGGCGATCCTCGACGTCATCCGCGATTCCGTCGAGCGGCGGGGCTACCCGCCGAGCATTCGCGAGATCTGCGAGTCCGCGGGACTGGCCTCGACCTCGAGCGTCGCGCACCAGTTGGCCATGCTGGAACGCAAGGGCTTCCTGCGCCGCGACCCGAATCGCCCGCGCGCGGTGGATGTGCGCACCGGAGGGACCGCCACGAAGCCCAAGGCCGCCCGGCGGGCGGTCGCGGTCACCGACGACGCCCCGCGCGGCGAGGCTCCGGTGTTCGTGCCGGTCGTCGGACGCATCGCGGCCGGCGGGCCGATTCTGGCCGAGCAGATGATCGAGGACGTCTACCCGCTGCCGAAGTCGCTGGTCGGCGAAGGCACGCTGTTCATGCTGAAGGTGGCCGGCGACTCGATGATCGACGCCGCGATCGCCGACGGCGACTGGGTCGTCGTACGCCAGCAGGACGACGCCGAGAACGGCCAGATCGTTGCGGCGATGATCGAGGGCGAGGCCACGGTCAAGACCCTGCAACGCCGCGACGGGCACGTGTGGCTGCTGCCGCACAACGCGGCCTACTCGCCGATCGACGGTGACGAGGCGACCGTGCTGGGCCGCGTCGTGACGGTATTGCGCCGGCTCTGAGGTCGGCCCGGCCGCGGTCGGCCCGGCTGAGTCGGCCCGGCTGAGTCGGTGCGGCTCGACCTCGTTCGGGCGCGAGCTGGGCCCTATTCGGCCTTGGCGCTCGACTCGGTGCGGCCGTTGGCGTTGGGCACCGGGCGCGGGCGGAGCTTGGGCGGTTCCGGCGCGGTGGCCGGCTGCGCCGCGGTGGCCGCAGATTCTGATCCGGCGGGCGGCTGCGGCCCGGCGGCGGCCGATTCCGATGCCGGCGCCTCGATGGCCTGCGGTTCGGCCTTCGCGGCCTCCCGGGCCTTGTCGTCCTCGCTCATGCCCTTGATCTCGGTCTTGAAGATCCGCAGTGACCGGCCCAGCGATCGCGCCATGTCGGGAAGTTGCTTCCAGCCGAAGAACAGCACTGCCACGACGATCGCCAAGACGATCAGATGACCCGGGCTGAACAGTTCCATCGACGGCCTCCAAGACCAGGCACGGGGTTTGCTGACACGCGTCTTCTCGGACAACCTTGAGGTTACGCCCTCGACCGGGCGACGTGGACCCGATCCGCCGCCCGCGGGCGGCGGATCAGGGGACGCCGGCGGAGGCGAACGGCCGCAGCAGATCGGCGAGCGCCGGGTCGACGCGGGCGTGCACGAGGGTCCCGCCGGCCGTGTGCTCGGTCCGCAGCACCTCGGCCCGCTCGTGCAGCCGGGCAACGAGGTCGCCGCGGGTATAGGGCACGAGCACGCTGATCTCGATGTCCGGACGGGGCAGGCGCTGCTCGATCCGTTCGCGCAGCGCGTCCAGGCCGGTGCCCTCGTGGGCCGAGACGAACAGCGCGTTGGGCGCCAGGCCCCGCAGCCGGAGCAGGACTTCGGGCGCGGCGGCGTCGACCTTGTTGAAGACCAGCTGCTCGGGCACGCCGAGTGCGTCGATCTCGCCGAACACCTCGTGGACGGCGCGGATCTGCGCCTCGGGGTCGGCGTCGGAGGCGTCCACGACGTGCACGATCAGGTCGGCTTCGGCGACCTCTTCCAGGGTCGAGCGGAACGCCTCGATGAGCTGGGTGGGCAGGTGCCGGACGAATCCGACGGTGTCGGCGAGGGTGTAGATGCGACCGTCGGAGGTCTCCGAGCGGCGCACCGTGGGGTCGAGGGTGGCGAACAACGCGTTCTCGACGAGCACGCCGGCGTCGGTCAGGCGGTTGAGCAGCGAGGACTTGCCGGCGTTGGTGTAGCCGGCCAGCGCCACGCTGGGCACGCTGCGCGCCGTGCGCCGAGCCCGCTTGACGTCGCGGGCGGTCTTCATCCCCGAAATCTCCTTGCGCAGCCTGGCCACCCGGGAGTTGATCCGGCGCCGGTCGATCTCGATCTTGGTCTCACCCGGTCCGCGGCCGCCGATGCCCAGTCCGCCCGCGGCCCGACCACCGACCTGCCGGGACAGCGACTCGCCCCAGCCCCGCAGCCGCGGCAGCAGGTACTGCAGCTGCGCCAGCTCGACCTGGGCCTTGCCCTCTTTGGACCGGGCGTGCTGGGCGAAGATGTCCAGGATCAGTGCAGTCCGGTCGACCACCTTCACCTTGGTGACGGATTCGAGCTGGCGCAGCTGCCCGGGCGTGAGCTCGCCGTCGCAGATGACGGTGTCAGCGCCGTGTTCGAGCACGACGTCGCGCAGTTCCTTCGCCTTGCCCGAGCCGATGTAGGTGGCCGGATCGGGGCGGTCGCGGCGCTGGATGAGCCCGTCCAGGACCTCGGAGCCGGCCGTTTCGGCCAGTCGGGCGAGTTCGACGAGGGAGTTCTCGGCCTCGACGAGCGTCCCGCTGGTCCAGACACCGACGAGCACCACGCGTTCGAGTCGCAGCTGGCGGTACTCGACCTCGGTGACGTCCTGCAGCTCGGTGGACAGGCCGGACACGCGCCGTAGCGCTTGGCGTTCCTCGAGTTCGTAGTCGCCGTCGGCGAAGGGCGCATCGTGTTCTGTCATCTCACCGTCCATCGTTTCACGGCTTGACGACCGATTACCGCGCGCGCAGCCACGAATCCTCGACGTCGATCTGCGCGACCAGGACCGCTGGCCCGGTGAGCAGGACCTCGCCGTCGCGCTGCCACACGACCTCGCAGCTGCCGCCCGGGACGTCGACCTGCCAGGTGGAGCCATCGGCCCCGGTCCCGTCGACATGGGCCGCGGCGACGGCGGCCGCGCAGATCCCGGTGCCGCACGAGCGGGTCTCCCCCACGCCCCGCTCATGGACACGCAGCTGGAGGCGCCGGGGCCCCCGGCGCACGACGAACTCGACGTTCTGCCCGTGCGGCAGGGCCGGCTCGACGAGCGGCGGGAGGCGCAGGTCGAGAGCGGCCAGCTCCTGCGGGGTATCGATCGGCACCACCACGTGCGGGTTCGGCAGCTCGAGCGCGAGGCCCGCGATCGGGCCGTGTAGGGCGGCGGTGGCGATCGGCCGGTCGGCAAGGAACCGGGGCAGACCCATGTACACAGTGACGTCTCCGTCCCCGCGAGTCCGCACACGCCGGATCCCGCCGCGAGTCGCCACCGCCGCATCCGGTCCAACGAGGCTGCATACCTCTAGGTATCGCAAAAAAACGCGAATCCCATTTCCGCACATCTCGGCGATACTGCCGTCGGCGTTGCGGTAGTCCATGAAGAAGGGCGCCTCGGCCGCCATTTCCTTGGCTTGCGGGTCGTTCTCGGAGCGCACGACCCGCAGAATTCCGTCCGCGCCCACGCCCGCGTGCCGGTCGCACAGCGCGCGCACCATCTCGGGAGTCAGGTCGACGGCGCCCTCGAGGTCGGGCAGCAGGAGGAAGTCGTTCTCCGTCCCGTGCCCCTTGATGAACCTCACGGGTCCAGGGTACGGAGGACGTCGTCGACCAGGGTGGACGTGGCCGCGTCGAACCAGCGCACGCGGGGGTCGCGGCGGAACCAGGACCGCTGGCGGCGCACGAACCGGCGGGTGCCGCGCACGGTCTGGGCCACGGCCTCGTCGAGGTCGCCGACCACCGTCCCGTCCTCGTCGAGGCACTCCAGGAGCTGGGCATAGCCGAGCGCCTTGCCCGCCGTGGGGCTGGCCCGCAGCCCCATGGGCAGCAGCGACCTGATCTCGTCGACGAATCCCTGCGCCATCATCCGGTGCACCCGCAGTTCGACGCGGTCGTCCAGATCGTCGCGGTCGAGCCCGAGCTGGACGGACTCGTAGAGCGAGTCGAACCCGGGCATCCGGGCCGTGAACGGGGCGCCGGTGAGCTCGATCACTTCCAGGGCGCGCACGATGCGGCGCCCGTTGCTCGGCAGGATCGCCGCGGCCGCGGCCGGATCGAGATCGGCGAGCCGGGCGTGCAGCGCATGCGGGCCGTGCTCGTCGAGTTCGGCGTAGAGCCGGGCCCGCACCTCGGGCGACTCCCCGGGAAAGTCGAGCTTGTCCAGCGCACCGCGCAGGTAGAGGCCGGACCCGCCGACCAGGATCGGAATCCGGCCGCGGTGCTGGATCGCGGCGATCGCCAGCCGGGCCAGGACCTGGTACTCGGCCACCGCGGCCGACTTGGCGATCGGCCAGATGTCGAGCAGGTGGTGCTCGACACCGCCGCGCTCGGCGAGGGACAGCTTGGCCGTCCCGATGTCCATGCCGGCGTAGAGCTGCATGGAGTCGGCGTTGATCACCTCCCCGCCGAGCCGCTGGGCCAGGGCGATGGCGAGATCGGATTTTCCGGTGGCGGTGGGCCCGACGACGGCCAGGACCCTGCCGCCGCTCATCGGCGAGTCCAGGCGGCGACGAAGTAGCCGACGCCATAGGGCGCGGCCGCGTAGAGCAGGTCGGCGTCGAACGTGCCCCCGGCCAGCATGTGGGCGGCCGCCTTCCAGGTCCGGGCGCCGGGTGCCAGCAACTCCTCGGCCCGGCCGAGGTCGACGCGCAGCCCAGCGGCGTCCCCGGTGCGCAGCGCCTCTGCCACGCCGGCGTCGAACGCCTCGGCCCGTTCGTCGAAGTATCCGGGCGCGGACGTGCTCCGCCGGGCGCTGCCGTCACCCATGACCAGCAGCGCGACCGGCGCCGCGCAGTCCACAGCCCGCTCGAGCCGGTCGGGATGGGCATCGCCGGAGCCGATCGAGTACCCGCTGGCCCCGTTGTTCGGACCCAGCGTCTCCCGCAGCAGCCAGGCGCCGATCGTCAGGGACAACGGAAGCTCGACCGGGCCGGGATCGTCGGATCCGAGCGGGATCTCGATATCGACGCCGTAGCCGCGAAGCGTGCCGCGCGCGGTCGGCCCGTACGACCGCGAGCGATCCCCGGCCCCGAGGACCAGGATCGGCGTGTCCGGCAGCGCCACGCGCCGGATCGCAACTCGGCACGCCGCGCGGAGATCGTCCAGCTCGGGCGCCGCGCCCTGCGCGACCTCAGGCACGAGCAGCGGCGGATGCGGGCAGAACGCAACGCCGGTCATCAAGGCCGAACCTCGCTGCGCCCATCCACGCCGCGAAGGCTAGCGCCCGTGCCGCGTCGCACCCGATCGTGTCTAATGCTCTGTCATGGGCTCGGAGTGGGGACGGATCGACGACGACGGCGCCGTGTACGTCCGAACCGCCGACGGCGAACGTGCCATCGGCTCGTGGCAGGCCGGCGACGCCGAGGCGGGCATCGCGTTCTACGTTCGTCGCTACGACGACCTCGCCACCGAGGTGCAGTTGCTGGAGAAGCGGCTGGAGTCCGGCGCGGGCGACCCGGGCAGCACCCGCAAGCACGCCCTGGAGATGAAGGAAGGGCTGGCGAGCGCGGCCGCGATCGGCGATCTCGCGGCCCTCGACGCGCGCCTGGACGCGGTGATCGGCAAGGCCGACGAGAAGGCCGGAGTCGCCGCGGCCGCCCGCGAGAAGGCCCGCGCCGACGCGATCGCGGCCAAGGAGGCCCTCGTCGCCGAGGCCGAGCAGATCGCGGAGTCCGCCACCTCCTGGAAGGTGTCGGGGGACCGGCTGCGCTCCATCGTCGACGAGTGGCGGCTGATCAAGGGCGTCGACCGCAAGACCGATGACGCGCTGTGGAAGCGGTTCTCCGCCGCCCGCGACGCCTTCGGACGCCGGCGCGGCCAGCACTTCGCGCACCTCGACGCCGAACGCAGCACGGTCAAGGACGCGAAGGAGCACCTGATCGCCCGGGCTGAGGAACTGGCGAAGTCATCGGACTGGAAAGAGACCACAGCCGCGATGCGCGAGCTGATGAACGAGTGGAAGGCGGCCGGGCGCGCGGGCCGCGACGTCGAGGACGCGCTGTGGGCCCGGTTTCGAGCGGCCCAGGACTCCTTCTTCGAACGGCGCTCGAGCACCTTCGCCGAGCGCGACGCCGAACAGGTCGCCAACCAGCGCACGAAGGAGCAGGTCATCGCGCGGGCCGAAGCGCTCGACGTCGGCGATCCCAAGGCCGCCCAGGCCACGTTGCGCGACCTCCAGGCGCAGTACGACGCGGTCGGGCACGTGCCGCGCGACGCGATGCGCCAGCTCGACGACCGGATGCGGGCCGCCGAGCAGCGGGTCCGTGACGCCGTGGACGCCGAATGGCGGCAGGGCAGCACCGAGTCGAACCCGTTCCTGGCCGCGCTGCGCGAGCGCCTGGCCGAGGCCGAGGCCAAGCTCGAGCGGGCCCGCAAGGCCGGCGACGCTGCTCGGATCGGCAAGGCCGAGGCCGAGGTGGCCCAGCGCCGCGCCCTGATCCCGGAGTAGGTGATGGTCACCTCGTTCACCCCCAGGCTGCTCCACGACGCTGCCGCTCCCCCGTCCGCGCCGCAGGCGGTCGTCGAGGCCTTCCTCGCCGCGCTCACCGTGCCGGAGGTGGGGACCGCCCTCGACCTGCTGGACGAGCGGGTCACGTACACCAACGTGGGCCTGCCGACCATCCACGGCCGCCGGCGGGTAACGCGGGTGCTCACCGGTTTGGAACGCCCGGGCGTGGGCTTCGAGGTCTACCTGCACGCCATTGCCACCGACGGGCCGGTCGTGCTCACCGAGCGCACCGACGCCCTGCGCCTGGGCTCGGTGCGGCTGCAGTTCTGGGTTACGGGCCGCTTCGACGTGCATGACGGCAAGATCACGCTGTGGCGGGACTCGTTCGACTACCTCGACGTGGCGCGCTCGCTGGCCCGCGGCATCGTCGGCGCCGCGATCCCGGCCCTGCGGCCGAAGGCGCCGTCGTCGGCCGACGTGGCGCCGGGCCGGCACTAGCGGCGCCGGCCGTCAGACCGGGCGCGCCCCGATCGTCAGCAGGGGTGCCGGCACCGCTGCGGGCGCCGGTTCCGAGGCGCCACGCCACGGGCGATGGGTGCGGACGCCGCCATCGGCGACGAGGTGGTGCGGCGCGGCATACGTGACCTCCGCGGTCAGGACGTCGCCCGGGGTGGCCTCCGGCGCCGCCACGTGCACCAGGCGCCCGTCGCGGGCGCGCCCGGACACCCGACCCGTCGCGCCGTCCTTGCGCCCGTCGGTGGCGTTGACCAGGACCTCGACCTCGCGCCCGACCAGCGACCGCGCGGCGTCCCAGGACAGCTCGTCCTGCACGGCGATGAGGCGCTCGTAGCGCTCCTGGACCACGGCCTTGGGGATCTGATCGGGGAGGTCCGCGGCCGGAGTGCCGGGCCGCTTGGAGTACTGGAAGGTGTACGCGCTCGCGAACCGGGCCGCCCGCACGGCGTCGAGGGTCTGCTCGAAGTCGGACTCGGTCTCGCCCGGGAAGCCCACGATGATGTCGGTGGTGATCGCGGCCTCCGGCATCGCGCTCCGGACCTTGTCGATGATCGCGAGGTAGCGGTCCTGGCGGTACGAACGGCGCATAGCCTTGAGGATCGCGTCCGAGCCCGACTGCATCGGCATGTGCAGTTGCGGCATCACGTTGGGCGTCTCGGCCATCGCGGCGATGACGTCATCGGTGAAGTCGCGCGGATGCGGACTGGTGAACCGGACCCGCTCGAGTCCGTCGATCTCCCCGCCCGCCCGCAGCAGCTTGCCGAACGCGAACCGGTCGCCGAACGAACGCCCGTAGGAGTTCACGTTCTGACCCAGCAGCGTCACCTCGACGACGCCGGCATCGACGAGGGCGCGGATCTCGGCGAGCACGTCGCCTGGGCGGCGGTCGGTCTCGGCGCCCCGCAGGCTCGGCACGATGCAGAACGTGCAGCGGTTGTCGCAGCCGACCGAGACCGACACCCAGGCGCTGAACGCCGACTGGCGGCGGGTCGGTAGGTCGGACGGGAAATTCTGCAGCGCGTCGACGATCTCGACCTGCGCCTCGCGGTTGTGCCGCGCGCGTTCGAGCAGCACCGGCAGCGCCGCCAGGTTGTGGGTGCCGAAGACGACATCGACCCACGGGGCCTTCTCGACGATCCGGGCCCGGTCCTTCTGCGCCAGGCAGCCGCCGACCGCGATCTGCATGTCCGGGTTGGCCGCCTTGGCCGGGTAGAGATGCCCGAGGTTGCCGTAGAGGCGGTTGTCGGCGTTCTCGCGCACCGCACAGGTGTTGAAGACGACGAGATCCGGCGCCGCGCCGGCGACGCGCTCGTAGCCGGCCCGCTCGAGCAGGCCGGCCAGCCGCTCGGAGTCGTGGACGTTCATCTGGCACCCGTAGGTGCGGATCTCGTACGTGCGCGTCATAACGGGTCGAGGATACGGGCCGGTCGGTGGTGCAATAGCCCGGTGACCCTCACTGACGGTGACGTGGCGGCGCTTGCCCGGCAGGCCGTCGACCTCCTTGACCCGCGCATCAGCATCCGCATCGATCCGGACGCCGCCGACGACCCATACCGGTGGGGGCGGCGATCCTGGTTGGTCGAGACCGCCGTGTTCCAGGTGTACGTCTCCGAGGCGGATGAAGCGTCCGAAGCCCTGGCCCGGATGCTGGAGGCGATTTCGGGCGAGATCACCGACCCCGAGCACGGCTCGGCGCGTGCGTTTCCCACGTGTCCCGGGCACGTACATCCGGCCCGGGTCGCCGTCGACGGGGCGGACGTCGTGTTCCGCTGCCCGGACACCGACGAGGTCGTCGCGCGCGTCCGTCCGGACCTCCCCTCGTGACCGACCTCGGTGCCGCGATCGCGGACCTGACGGCCGACTTCTCCGGGGTCGTGTCCGTGAGCCGGGGCGGCGCCGTGGACTTCGAGCGTGCCTATGGGCTCGCCGACCGGGCGCACGGTATTGCGAACACGGTCGGCACCCAGTTCGGGATCGCCAGTGCGACCAAGGGTTTCACGGCGCTGGTCGTGGCGAGCCTGATCGATGAGGGCCGGCTCGCGACGTCGACACCGGCCCGTTCAATCCTCGGCGCCGATCTGCCGTTGATCGACGACCGGGTCACCGTCGAGCAGTTGCTGATGCACACGTCGGGCATCGGTGACTACGTCGACGAGGATGTCGTTGGCGACGACGACTACGTGCTGACGGTGCCGGTGCATACGCTGAGCGAGACGGAGGGCTACGTCGCGGCGCTCGACGGGTTCCCGCAGAAGTTCACGCCCGGCGAGCGCTTCTCGTACTCCAATGCCGGCTACGTCGTCCTGGCCCTGCTCGCCGAGCGCGCCGCCGGCCCGCCGCTGCGCGACCTCGTGGCCGACCGGGTGTGGCGCCCGGCGGGGATGCCCGACACCGCGTTCCTGCGCATGGACGACCTGCCCGGACGCGCGGCGATCGGGTACCTGCCGGACGGGCGCACGAACGTCCTGCACCTGCCGGTCCGCGGCAGCGGCGATGGCGGCGCGTTCTCGACCGTCGCCGACTTGCGGTCCTTCTGGGTGGCGCTGTTCGCCGGTCGGATCCTCGACCCCGCGCGCGTGGCCGAGGTCGTCCGTCCGCGCGTCGACGTTGCGGCCGAAGGCCTGCGCTACGGTCTCGGTTTCTGGCTGGCGGCCGACGGACCGGAGGTTCGGTTGGTCGGGGGTGACGCCGGGGTGTCGTTCAGCTCGTCGCACGATCCGACGACCGGACGCACCTGCACGGTCGTCACCAACTTCAGCAGCGGCGCGAGCGCGATCCTGCGCCGGCTGCAGCTTCTGCTGCGGTAGCGCGGGCGTCGCCGGGCCGAAGCTGCGCAGCGTGTGGAAGTCAGACGCGCGGGAGTTGAGGGCGAGCGGGTCGACGGCCAGCCCTGGCGCTTAGTGGGCGATCTCGGTCGAGCGCGATTCGCGGACCACGGTGACCCGGATCTGCCCGGGATAGGTCAGCTCGTCCTCGATCTGCTTGGCGATCTCACGGGCGAGCACCGATGATCCCAGGTCGTCGACCTCGGAGGGCTGGACCATCACCCGCACCTCGCGCCCGGACTGCATGGCGAAGACCTTTTCGACGCCGTCACGCGCGCCGGCGATCTCTTCGATGCGGGCCAGCCGCTTGACGTAGGACTCCAGCGATTCGCGGCGAGCACCGGGCCGGGCGGCCGAGCAGGTGTCTGACGCCTGCGTGAGGACGGCTTCGATCGTGCGGGGCTGGACCTCGTTGTGGTGCGCCTCGACGGCGTGGGCCACGGCTTCGTCCTCGCCGTACTTGCGCAGCAGCTCCGCGCCGATGATGGCGTGGCTGCCTTCGATTTCGTGGGTGAGCGCCTTGCCGATGTCGTGCAGGAAGGCGCAGCGCTTGACCAGGGTTGGCTCGATGCCGAGTTCGGCGGCCATCACCCCGGCGATGTGGGCGGTCTCGATAAGGTGTCCCAGCACGTTCTGGCCGTAGCTGGTCCGGTACTTCAACCGGCCGATCGTCGGCATCAGCCGCTCGTCCACCGCGCCGATCCCGACCTCGGCAACGGCGTCGCGCGCCGCGCGCAGGCACAGTTGCTCGACTTCGAGCTTGCTCTGCTCGTGGGCTTCCTCGATCCGGTGCGGGTGGATGCGGCCGTCCTGGATCAGCTTCTCGAGCGTCAGCCGCCCGACCTCGCGGCGGACCGGGTCGAAGCAGGACAGCAACACCGCCTCAGGGGTGTCGTCGATGAGCACGTTGACACCGGTGACGGCCTCGAAGGAGCGGATGTTGCGGCCCTCCCGGCCGATGATGCGGCCCTTCATCTCCTCGGCGGGCAGGTGCAGCACGCTCACCACCGTCTCGGTGGTCTGAGCGCTCGCGACCCGCTGCACCGCCTCAACCACGATGGCCCGCGCCCGCTCCGTTCCCTCGGTGCGGGCCTCGTTCTCGATGGTCCGCACCAGCATCGCCGCTTCCCGCCGGGCCGAGTTCTCGACCCCGGAGAGCAGCTCGGCCTTGGCCTGCTCGGCGGTCAGGCCGGCGATCCGCTCGAGTTCGCGCTCATGCTCCCCGACCGCGGCGGCCAGCTCGGCGCGATCCTCGACCAGGCGCCGGGCCTGCTCGTCCAACCCGGCCCGGACGGTGCCGAGGTCGGCCTCCTGGGCCTGCAGCTCGGCGGCCCGCTGGGTGAGCCGGGCCTCGCGGCCGTCGAGACGCAACTCGGTGTCGTCCAGGCGGGCCGCCCGGGCGGCGTAGGCCTCCTGCTGACGACGCAACTCGTCGGTGAGCTTGGCGGCCTCGGCGGAGCCGGCCCGCTGAGCGTCGGCCATCAGGGCGGCGGCCTGCTCTCGGGTTTGGGCGTGGGAGGCCTCGATGTCGCGCCGTGCGGTTTCCGCATCGGCGCGGGCGCCGCGGCGGGTGGCCTCGGCCTCGGCCTCGGCCGCGCGGCGCAGGCCCTCCGCCTCGGCCTGCGCGGCCAGGCGCAGCGCGGACGCATCGGCCAACGCGGCCCGCCGAGCGTCGGCCAGGGGGTCGACCAGCGAGTCCTCTGACAGCCCGGCTACCGGGCTCTGGTGGCGGCCGGCCGACGCTGTCCCGCGCCGGGAGTAGGCGGCGACGAAGACGAGCCCGAGCAGAAAGGCGGCACCGATCCCTGCGTACAAGACCCCGTCCATCCGCGCCTCCTGACCGTCGGTCGAGCTTGGAACCAGGAAGCACATGAACGCGAAACACGCTCGCCCTGGCGGCCACGCGGCCCCAGAGGTATCGCAGGTGGGTCTGGACTCCGGTCCGGATACCGGGTCGGTGTACG
The DNA here is from genome assembly GCA_036264855.1 of Jatrophihabitans sp. Taxonomy (GTDB): domain Bacteria; phylum Actinomycetota; class Actinomycetes; order Mycobacteriales; family Jatrophihabitantaceae; genus Jatrophihabitans. Next base: position 14,792 of record DATAQD010000084.1, read on the forward strand.
CGCTCCTCTCGTCGGATCGGTTCGGGTGCTATGTCACGACGCCGCCGGTGGGGTGGCGCTGCGGGTGTGTTCAGCCGTTACTCCTGGTGTGCGTCGAGGTTATGAACGCCGGGCTCACAAATCAAGTAAGGACGGCGTACAGAACAACACTCGATCATCACGTGGAGGCGATGTCGTCGAGGATCTCGAGCTGCCGCGCGCTCTCGGAGTGAGCCTCGGCCAGCACTTCACGGACGACGGAATATGACAAACCGGATGAATAGCCCTTGCGGGCAAGCAGGCCCACCAAGCGCCGGGCCTGGACGTCGCCGGGCAGCGCCGAGAGCGTTCGCCGGCGCTGGTCGACGAGTTGTCGGGCGCGGGCCCGCTCGCGGTCGGAATCGATGCCGGCCACGGCCGCGTCCACGATCTCGTCGTCGAGGCCGCGCTGGCGCAGTTTGGCCGCCACGGCCCGGCGCGCGAGGCCGCGTTCGCGGTGCTGGCCCGCGGCCAACGTCTCTGCCATGGCGGCGTCGTCGACCAGGCCCACCTCGGCGAAGCGATCCAGCACTCGGCGGGCCGCGTCCTCGGGCACCCCGCGGCGGGCCAGCGCGTCGGCGAGTTCGGCTCGGCTGCGCGCCCGCTGGGTCAGCAGCCGCAGGCAGATCTCGCGGGCCACGGTCTCCGGATCGCCCAGCGGCTGCTCCGGATCGCCCGGTGGCGTCTCATCGGCGCCACCGCCTGGAGGGGGCGCACGCCGCGACGAGCGGCCCCGGCCGGCCGTCATGATCAGAAGTCGACCGGCGCCGGCAGCGGCACGATGGGCGCGCCGGCCTCGTCGACCCGAGCCCCGATGCCGAGCTTCTCTTTGATCTTCTTCTCGATCTCGTCAGCGAGGTCGGGGTTGTCGCGCAGGAAGGTGCGTACGTTCTCCTTGCCCTGGCCGAGCTGGTCGGATTCGTAGGTGTACCAGGCGCCGGACTTGCGGACGATGCCCTGCTCGACGCCGACGTCGATCAGCGACCCCTCGCGGCTGATGCCCTCGCCGTAGACGATGTCGAACTCGGCCTGCTTGAACGGGGGCGCCACCTTGATCTTGACGACCTTCACCCGGGTGCGGTTACCGACCGCGTCCCCGCCGTCCTTCAGCGTCTCGATCCGCCGCACATCCAGGCGAATGGAGGAGTAGAACTTCAGCGCCTTGCCACCGGTCGTCGTCTCGGGGCTGCCGAACATGACGCCGATCTTCTCGCGCAGTTGGTTGATGAAGATGGCCGTCGTGCCGGTGTTGCTCAGCGCGCCGGTGATCTTGCGCAGGGCCTGGCTCATCAGCCGGGCCTGCAGGCCCACGTGGCTGTCGCCCATCTCGCCCTCGATCTCGGCGCGCGGGACGAGCGCGGCCACCGAGTCGATGACGATGATGTCCAGCGCCCCGGAGCGGATCAGCATGTCGGCGATCTCGAGCGCCTGCTCGCCGTTGTCGGGCTGGCTGACCAGCAATGCGTCGGTGTCGACGCCCAGCGCCCGTGCGTACTCGGGATCCAGGGCGTGCTCGGCGTCGATGAACGCAGCCACCCCGCCCGCGGCCTGGGCATTGGCCACCGCGTGCAGCGCCACCGTCGTCTTGCCCGAGCTCTCCGGTCCGTAGATCTCGACGACCCGCCCGCGCGGCAATCCGCCGATCCCGAGAGCGATGTCGAGCGCGATCGACCCGGTGGGGATCACCTCGATGGGAGCCGCCACCCGGTCGCCGAGGCGCATGACCGCGCCCTTGCCGTGCTGCTTGTCGATCTGTGCCAGGGCGACGTCCAGCGCCTTGTCCCGGTCGAAGCTGGTGGCCATGGATGGCACCTCTCTCGTGAAGTCTGATGTGCTTTTGCGGTGTTGTCGGCGACGTTAGGGCCGGGCACCGACAGAACGGGGGCGGCGCGCTCGCCTGTGGACAACCAGCGCGTTCGAACTCGTGCTGTGGATAGCGACTACCGCGAACACTAGACGAACACCTGTTCGACTAGTTGGGCGACACGCCGAATCAGCGCAGCGACGCCGGCATCTCGAACTCGGCGCACACCGCGCGCCACACGTCCTTCGTCTCGACGCCCGCCGCCAGCGCTTCGTTGATCGTCGCGCCGAGCACGGGCAGGCGATAGTCGGCGGCAACGCTGGATGCATAGTCGGCACCGAAGCGGGCCTGCATCCGCCTCCAGAACTCGGTAAGTCGCACGACTGCCACCCTACGATCCACGTGTGACTTCCGCCGACGCCTGGTACGCCCTGCCCGTTCTCGAAGGCCGCCTCATCCGTCTCGTGCCACTCGCGGCCGAGCACGCGGCCGGCTACCTCGCCGCCGTGGGCACCGGCCCGGACGCCGAAGACGTGTTCCGTTGGCTCAGCAGCCCAGGTTCGACGAGCGGAGCACCGCGGACGATCGAGGACGCCCGCGCCGACATCTACTCCGCGCTCGCATCACGCGCCCGCGGCGAGCGTCTGGCCTACGCCCAGACCGACGCGCAGACCGGCGAGTTCGCCGGATCGTCCTCCTACTACGAGATCGCGCCCACGACCCGAACGCTCGGTATCGGGCACACCTGGCTCGGCAAGCGCTGGTGGCGAAGCGGGCACAACACGGAGTCCAAGCTGCTGATGTTGACCCACGCGTTCGACACCCTCGGCGCAGCCCGCGTCGTGTGGCACACCGACATCCACAACGAGCGCTCGCAGGACGCGATCGCCCGGCTGGGCGCCACCCGCGAAGGCGAGTTGCGCAAGCACCGCATCCGCCGCGACGGCTCCTGGCGCACAACCGTCCAGTACTCGATGACCGATGACGACTGGCCGGCCGCCCGCAAGTCCCTCACCGAACGCCTCGCCCAGCTATAGCCGCGCCAAAATGGGGAAGACGAGTCCTATGACGCGCGACACGCGAGTGGCCTGGAAGTGACCGCCAACGCGATGAGCGCCGACCCGGCAGGTGACCACGACCCGGGCGAGCACCGCCGCGATGAGCGCTCGCGCGAAGAGCCCGCCGACCCGGCAGGTGACCACGACCCGGGTGAGCACCGCCGCGATGAGCGCTCGCGCGAAGAGCCC
>DATAQD010000114.1:0-17669 GCA_036264855.1 Jatrophihabitans sp.
CACCCAGTACGCCCAACGGCAGCGCCCGGCCCAGGACCCGACGGCCCGCTTCCCCGGACGGCCGCTGCGCCGCCACAGCCAGCTCGCCTTCCAAACCTGCCTGTTCCCCGGCTGCCGCCGCCCGGCCACCGACTGCGACCAGGACCACCGCCGCGACCACGCTCGGGGCGGGCGCACCGAGGCCGGGAACCTCGCCCCCGGCTGCGGGCATGACCATGACCTGAAAACCCGACGCGGCTGGCGCCTGACCCGCCGCACCCAGCACACCTACCTCTGGACCAGCCCCCTCGGCCGCCGCCACCTCGTCCAAGTCCCGCCCATCGCACCCCCGCTACCCCCACCCCAACCCAGACCACCCGACCCCGACCCCGACCAGCCCGACCAGCCCGACCACACCAGCACCCACGCCTACGCCGACGCCTGCGACGACGTCGATGGATCAAACCCGTCGACCTTCAGCCCAGTCACCCAACGCGGGCGACCCCTCCGACCGGCGTTCACCGAACCCGAACCCCTGGCGCCGTCAGACCCGGCCGAACCCGACGCCGACCCGCCACCATTCTGATCACCCCGAACGCGGCCGGAACCATTCGCCGTCGACCCAACCGCGCCCGCCAAAACTCTCGCCAGTCGAAGGGTTCGGCGGTGGCGTTGTAGCGATCTTGAAAGGCGAGCCGCCGGCGGGCGAGGGCGTCGAAGTTGTCGAAGTCCTGCGGTTCAACGACCTTGCGTTGCACGGTGTCCACCACGCCGCGGGTGACCGCCTCGGCGGCCAGCTCGGTCGCCGACCAGCGGGCCGGCGGGCCGGCGGGCCGGCGGGCCGGCGGCAACCCTCCACCCGCCGGCGCACCAGCCGGCACCCCCGAAGACGCCCTCGACTGCGCCTACGGGCTCTACCTCAACGACCCATCCGCACGGATCTGACCCCCGGAGAACTTACGGGCGTGCCCAGTAGCGCGGTTTCTCAGGCGCCATGGTCCAGGCTCGGCGCCATGATCACCCGGCGGGCCGTGCTCCTGGCTGGGCTGGGCGTCGCCCTGGCCGGCTGTGCGAGTGACCGGCCGATCGAGGGCACGAGCATCACGGGCCGCTTCGCGTCGCGCCGTCGCGGCGGGGCCAGCACCGGCTGGACGATCCTCTACCCACCGGGTCACGATGGCGCCAAGCTCCCGGTCCTGGTCGCCCTGCACGAACGCGGGGGCGACCACACCAGCTTCTACCGCATCCTGCACCTGGACGCGGTCCTGGCCGCTGCGGTGGCCGCCGGCAAAAAGCCGTTCGCGATCGCGGCGGCCGACGGCGGTAACCATGAGTACTGGCACCCGCGCCAGGACACCGACCCGGCCGGCATGGTCATCCACGAGTTCCTGCCCCTCCTCGCCGATCACGGCCTTGACGTCCACCGCATCGGGCTCATGGGCTGGTCGATGGGCGGCTACGGCACGCTCTACCTCGCCACCGTCCTGGGGCGGGCGCGGGTGGCGGTCGCGGTGGCGGAGAGCCCGGCCATCTGGCACCACAGTTACCAAAGCGTCGAGGGCGCCTTCGACGACGCCCGCGACTTCGACGAGCACGCGATCTTCGGTCGGCAGCGCCTGCTCGCCGGCATCCCGTTACGGCTCGACTGCGGCGCGAGCGACGGCTTCGCGCCGGTCACTCGCGATCTGCGGGCGAGCATCTCCCCCACACCGGCCGGCGGCATCGAGCCGGGCGGACACAACTCCGCCTATTGGCGGGCGCAGGCCCCGGCTCAACTCGCGTACGTGGGCCGCCACCTCGCGCGGTGAGAGCGGGGCTACTCCGCGCCGACGGCCTCGAGGATCTCGTCGCTGACGTCGAAGTTGGCGTAGACGTTCTGGACATCGTCGAGGTCTTCGAGGGCGTCGACGAGGCGCAGGACCTTGCGGGCGCTGTCCTCGTCCAGCTCGATCTGGACCGAGGGCAGGAAGGAGGTGTCGGCCGAGTCATAGTCGATCTTGGCCTCCTGCAGGGCGGTACGGACCGGCACCAGATCAGTCGCCTCGCTGATCACCTCGTAGGCGTCCCCGATGTTGTTGACCTCCTCGGCGCCGGCGTCGAGCACGGCCGTCAGGACGTCATCCTCGGCCAAACCGGTGTCCGGGACGATCACCACGCCCTTGCGGTTGAACAGGTAGGACACCGAACCCGGGTCGGCCATCGAGCCGCCGTTGCGGGTCATCGCGGTGCGGACCTCCATCGCCGCACGGTTGCGGTTGTCGGTGAGGCACTCGATGAGCAGGGCGACGCCGCTGGGGCCGTACCCCTCGTACATGATCGTCTGCCAGTCGGCCCCGCCCGCCTCGGCGCCGGAGCCGCGCTTCACGGCGCGCTCGATGTTGTCGATCGGGACCGACGTCTTCCGGGCCTTCTGAATGGCGTCGTACAGCGTGGGGTTGCCGTCGGGGTCCCCGCCTCCGGTGCGCGCGGCGACCTCGATGTTCTTGATCAGCTTGGCGAAGAGCTTGCCCCGTTTGGCGTCCTTGGCGGCCTTCTGATGCTTGGTCGTCGCCCACTTGGAGTGGCCACTCACGTCCTGTTCCTCACCATCTCGCAGAAGTACGCGTGAATGCGTCCGTCGCCGGTCAGTTCCGGGTGGAACGACGTGGCCAGCAGGTTGGCCTGACGCACCGCCACGATTCTACCGGCGTGCTCGCCGCCGCTGACGTGACCGATCGCCGTGGCCGCGGGGCCGACCTCCTGCACCCAGGGGGCGCGGATGAACACGGCTCGCACCGGCTCGCCCTCGATCCCGTCGATGATGAGGTCTTCCTCGAACGAGTCGACCTGGCGGCCGAACGCGTTGCGGCGGACGGTGACGTCGATCCCTCCGAACGTGGCCTCGATCGGCGAACCACCCGCGTCGACCCGGTCGGCCAGCAGGATCAGGCCCGCGCACGAGCCGTAGACCGGCAGGCCCTCTTTGATCCGGGCCTGCAGCGGCTCGACCAGGTCGAAGATCCGGGCCAGCTTGACGATGGTGGTTGACTCGCCGCCCGGCAGCACGAGCCCGTCGACCCGGGCCAGCTCGTGCGGCCGGCGCACCGTGACCGCATCGACCCCGGCCGCTGTCAGGGCACGCAGGTGCTCTCGGACGTCGCCCTGGACCGCGAAGACGCCGACGGTCGGCGCGGGCACCTACCAGCCACGCTCGGCGAGTCGGTGCGGCTGGGCGATGTCCTCGACGTTGATGCCGACCATCGCCTCGCCGAGCCCGCGCGAGACCTTGGCGATGACGTCGGGATCGTCGAAGAACGTCGTGGCCTTGACGATCGCCTCGGCCCGCTGGGCCGGGTTGCCGGACTTGAAGATGCCCGAGCCCACGAACACGCCCTCGGCGCCGAGCTGCATCATCATCGCGGCGTCGGCCGGTGTGGCGATGCCGCCGGCAGTGAACAGCACGACGGGCAGCTTGCCGGCGCGGGCCACCTCGGCGACGAGTTCGTACGGCGCCTGCAGCTGCTTGGCCGCGACGAACAGCTCGTCCTCGGCCAGGTTCTGGATGCGACGGATCTCGGCGCGGATCGCGCGCATGTGCGTCGTGGCGTTCGAGACGTCGCCGGTGCCGGCCTCGCCCTTGGACCGGATCATCGCCGCGCCCTCGGTGATCCGGCGCAGCGCCTCGCCCAGGTTGGTGGCCCCGCAGACGAAGGGAACCGTGAAAGCCCACTTGTCGATGTGGTTGGCGTAGTCGGCCGGCGTCAGCACCTCGGACTCGTCCACGTAGTCCACGCCCAGGGACTGCAGCACCTGGGCCTCGACGAAGTGCCCGATCCGCGCCTTGGCCATCACCGGGATCGAGACGGTGTTGATGATCGACTCGATCATGTCGGGATCGCTCATCCGCGAGACGCCGCCCTGCGCCCGGATGTCGGCCGGCACCCGCTCGAGCGCCATCACCGCTACGGCACCGGCGTCCTCGGCGATCTTGGCCTGCTCGGCCGTGACGACGTCCATGATGACGCCGCCCTTGAGCATCTCGGCCATTCCGCGCTTGACGCGGGCGGTTCCCACTGTGTGCTGATCAGACATGGGTTCGAGTCTACGAGGCGGCCGGGCCCCGGATGCCCGCGCGGGCCAGACCGCTGGGCATCCGGTGGCCTGCCGGGTGCCTTCAGCCCGCGGTGGGGATCCCGTTGCGGATCAGCACGACCCACGTGTTGCCGGGCGCGAGCGGCAGGGTCTTGCCGTTGCTCAGGCGCAGCGTGGTGCCCGCGCTCACCTTCGGCCGCGACCACGTGCCGTTGAGGCGCTTGCCCTGCCGGAAGACCGCCACGTTGCCCTTGCCGACGGTGTACGTGAACTGCGACGGGTTGCCGTTGACGTCCGTGTCCGCCGGGTGGGCGACGATGCGACAGCTCTGCACGATGACGTTGGTCGCGGTGACGAGGCGACCATCGGCGGCCTTCTGGGCGACGCCGCCGATGTAGCGCACGTACTTGTTGATCCTGGGGTGGTAGCGGAACTCGACCGGCGTGCCGCTGGCGTAGGAGCCCGTGACGGCGGTCCGGACGTCGGTGCCGGCGTGGACGGGCAGGCCGGCCAGGCTCGGGTTGAACGTCCAGCCGATGCTTTTGGGCCGGTTCGTCTTCGTCTTCTTGGCGACCTTGGCGAGGTTGAGCACGAGATTGATGTAAGTCGACGCGGCGCGGTTCACCCGCGAGTAATACGCGGCCCCGGCGTCGTTGCTCCAGCTCGTGATGCCGGATTTGCGCACCCGCGGCAGCGAGTCGTGCGCGCCGCCGGAGTAGGCCTCGGTGATCTTGCCGTACTGGAGGAGGAGGTCCGGGTCGCTCGGCCGGGTGCTGCGGACATAGCCGACCGTGGGCATGTGCGTCGCGTAGATCGCGGCCAACCGGGTCAGGCCGCCCTCGGCGGCCTCGATGTAGACGACGTCAGCTTGGTCGATGCCGACCTGGGGACGCCCGGGCGCGGTGTCGTCCACCTTGACGGCGATGACCGGGTTGCGCGGCACCGGGCCGACGCCGGTGAGCGGGTTCTTGGCCGGTGGCTTGGGCGCCGGGGTCGAGGCCGACGGTACCGGGGTTGTCGCCGATGCCGACTGCTTCGGCTTGCTGTTACCGGTGCACGCGGCGGTCCCCAGCAGGGCGGTCACCACGAGCGACGCGGCGAACACGCGGCGGGGACGGGACGGGCTGATCATGATTGATCCTCTTCCGTGGTGGTGCGGGACGGGCGCGCGGGCAGGGTGTCGTCGATGTCGAAGAACTGCGGCATGGCGCGCCGGCCGGCCATTCGGAACAGGCGGGGCATGCGCCGGGCGCGCAGCGCCCTCGTGTCTCGTACAGCGTCATTGTAGAAACGCCGGGCGATGAGAACGCGCGCCGCCGCCTCCTGCAGTTCCTCGGCGGCGTCGCGGCGCAGCGGCTGGGGCAGTTCGGACAGGTCGGCCACCGCGCGCCCCACCGCGTTCTCGACGTCCTGGCGCTCGGCGTCCGGCTGCCCGGGGCTGAGGGCCTTCTGGGCGATGGCGTCGTAACCGGCCCGCAGGTCGTCCGGTACGCCGCTGTCCGATGACTCGGCGACGTGGAGCAGGGCCGCCGCCCGCCGCACGAGCTGGGCATCCAGCGCGGCCTGCGCGGCATCGATGCGGGCGTGCAGCCGGTCGAGGCGGGTCAGGGTGAACGTGATCCACATGGTCAGCAGCACGGCGATGACCACGGCGACCGCCAGCCAGCCAATGGGGAGCACGCCCGCCGACTCTAGGCGAGGCGGTCAGCGCCGCCGCGGAGCCGCGCCCGACCCGGGCGGTGGCGGCCCCGGAATCAACTCGCCACGCCGGCGCCGGCGATCGCGAGTTCGTACACCCGCAGGACGTCGGCGATGATGAGCGACCAGTCGTACGGCGCCACCGCGGCGGCGCCCCTGGTGACGAGGTGCTCTCGCAGGACCGGGTCGTCCAGCACGTCGGTCAGGGCGACGGCCAGCGCGGCCGGATCGCCGGTCGGGAACTGCCGACCCGCCGCCCCGCCGGCCAGGACCCGCCGGAAGGCGTCGATGTCACTGGCCACGATCGCGGTCCGAGCCGCCATGGCCTCGAGCAGGATCACGCCGAAGCTCTCCTGGCCGGTGTTGGGCGCGCAGTAGACGTCGATGCTGCGCAGCATCCGCGCCTTGTCCTTCTCGCTGACCTGACCGAGCAGGTCGAAGCGCTCGGCGAGCCCGGCGGGCAACCCGTCCACGAAGTCCTCGGCGTCCCCCCGCCCGGCCACGAGCACCCGCAGGTCGGGTCGCTTAGGCGCGAGTATTTCGAGGGCGTCGACGAGCACGTCCATCCCCTTGCGGGCCTCGTCGTATCGACCGATGAATCCGATGGTGCCGCCCGGTCGCGGGTAACCGTCGAGCGGCGCGGCGCTGGTGTAGTGGGCCAGCGCAACGCCGTTGGGGATCACGACCGCGTCCCCGCCCAGGTGCTCGACGATCACCTTGCGGGCGGCGGAGGAGACTGCGATCCGTCCGGTGATCTTCTCGAGGAACGGCTGCAGCACGGTGTCGAACATCGACAGGAATCGGGAGCGGACCGTCGCGGCGTGGAATGTCGCGACGAGCGGACCGTCGTGGATCATGCAGGTGAGCAGGGACAGGCTCGGCGGGGCGGGCTCATGGACGTGCACCACGTCGAACGCGCCGTCGCGCAGCCAGCGCCGCACCCGGGCGGCGGACACGACGCCGAACTGCACTCGAGCGATCGAGCCGTTGTAGGGCACCGGGACCGCCTTGCCCGCGGCCACCACATACGGGGACAGTCCCGGGGTGTCCTCGTCGCCAGGGGCCAGGACGGAAACGGTGTGCCCGAGCTCGATGAGTTTCTCCGCGAGGTCGCGCACGTGGGCCTGGACTCCACCGGGGATGTCCCACGAGTACGGGCAGACGATGCCGATCCGCATGCCGTCGTCCTAGCCGGCCGCGGCCGCGACGGATTCGGCCGGCCGCGGAGCCAGATCGGCCAGCCACAGCCGCTGCAGCATGTGCCAGTCGGCCGGGCGCTTTGCGATCTGGACCGCGAAATGGTCGGCCAGCGACTGGGTACCGACGGCGACGCGGTCGCGCAGGCGTCCCTCGGGCAACTCGATCGGGGCGCTGAACGTCACCCCCCAGCCGTCCGGGACGAAGTAGGGATACGCAGCGATCAGCGTCGCGCCGGTCCTGGCCGCGAGCAGCGCGGGACCGGCGGGCATCCGGGTCGGCTCGCCGAAGAAGTCGACCTCGATGCCGTTGCGGGACAGGTCGCGGTCGGCCAGCAAGCAGACGACGCCGTTGGCGCGCAGCCGTTCGGAGAGCACGTCCATCGGCGAACGCGCGCCGCCGGTCAGCGCGATGACCTCCATGCCGATGCTCTCGCGGTAGGCCACGAAGCGGTCGAAGAGCGACTCGGGCTTGAGCCGCTCGGCCACGGTGGTGAACGGGCCGTGCTGCTGGATCATCCACAGCCCCGCCGCGTCCCAGTTACCGGAGTGCGGCAGCGCGAAGATGAGGCCCTTGCCCGCCCGCAAAGCCGCTTCGACGTGCTCGCCGCCGGCCAGGTTCGCCCGGGTGTTCTCGGCGATCGCCGCGTGATCCATGCCCTCGAGCCGGAAGGTCTCCATCCAGTAGCGCGAGTAGGAGCGCACCGCGTCCCCGACGAGCGCGTCCATCCGCAGCTCGGACATCGCCGGGCCCACGACGCGGCGCAGGTTCTTGCGCAGCTGCCGGACTCCCCCGCCGTTGCGGACCGTGGCCGCGTCGGCAGCGGAGCGGAAGGTCCGCGCCGCGACGCCGCCGGGCATCGATTTCACGACGCCCCAGCCGGCGGCATAGCCGAGACCGATCGCACGTTCGCGGGTTCGCTCGAACATCAGCGCTCGGCCGCCTGAAGCTCCTTGGACTGGCGGTGGACGGCGCCCAGCCGCTGCCCCACGGTGATCGTCGACGCCCCCACCAGCAGCCACAGCGCCACCGCCTGGACATAGGGCACGTTGAACGGTCCGCCGGACAGCCCGGTGCCGACGAGGGCGATGATGAGCCGCTCGGTGCGCTCGGCGATGCCGACGTTGCAGGTGAACCCGACCGACTCGGCCCGGGCCCGGATGTAGGAGGTCACGGCGCCGAGCACCAGGCAGAGCAGCGCGGCCAGGAACATCCAGCGCTGGCCGTGCCCGGCGAAGTACCAGGCCAACGAACCGAAGACCGCCGCGTCGGCGAAGCGGTCGCAGGTGGAGTCGAGCACCGCCCCGAACTGCGAGGTCCGTCCACTCAAGCGGGCGACGATGCCGTCCAGGGCGTCAAGCATGACAAAGCCCCAGCACACCAGCGTGCCGGTGAGCCACCAGCCGCGGGTGAAGAACACGACGGCGCCGCCCACGACCCCCACGGTGCCCACGACGGTGATGACATTGGGCGTGACACCCAAGCGCACCAGGCGCGTCCCGATAGGGGTGAGCAGTCTGGTGAACAGGATGCGCAGGCGGGCGGTCCACACGCTGGGGAGCTGTCCGTTCCGAGGGTCGGGGCACTGGGCGGTTGAGTCCGTAGGGCGCCAACGATAGCCGCATGGCCCGCACCGATCTGCGGCGAGCGCTTGTCGGACGGGCGCGCTTGGGTGTCGAATGCCGGAGTCGGCGTACACCGCCGACGACCACTCGACGGCGATGTGGAGAGGTGCGGGGATGTCGAAACAGAGGGCCGCCGCCCGGAGTACGACGGCCACGATCGACACCGCAGACAGACCCGAGAAGCTCCGTAACATCGCCCTCGTCGGACACTCCGGAGCCGGCAAGACGACACTCGTCGAGTCGCTCTTGGCCGCAACCGGCACGATCACCCGGGCCGGGACGATCGCCGAGGGCACCACGGTCAGCGACCACGATCCGGTCGAGGTGGCGCAGCAGCGCTCGGTGGCGCTGTCGGTATGCCCGCTCGTGTGGGACGACGTGGTGATCAACCTGCTGGACACGCCCGGGTACCCCGATTTCACCGGGGAGCTCCGGGCCGGGCTGCGCGCGGCGGACGGGGCGTTGTTCGTCGTCTCGGCCGCCGACGACATCGATCCGATCACCGTCTCGATGTGGGAGGAGTGCGCGGCCCTGCGCACGCCGCGGGCGGTGGTCATCACCAAGCTGGACGTGCCGCGGGCGAACTACCCGGCCACCGTCGCCGCCTGCCAGCGCGTCTTCGGCGGTGCGGACGGGCAGGCCGTGCTGCCGCTCTACCTCCCGGTCGGCGCATCCAGTCTGGTCGGTCTGCTCAGCCGATCGCGCTTCGACTATGCGGATGGGTTCCCGCCCACCGAGACGCCGGCCGACGACACCGACATCGACGAGCCGCGCGGCGCGCTCATCGAAGCGATCATCAACAACAGTGAGGACGAGACGCTCCTGGAGCGCTACATCTCCGGTGCGGACATCGGCCTCGAGGTCCTGGTCGACGATCTCGAGACCGCGGTCGCCCGGGCCACGTTCTATCCGGTGCTTCCGGTGTGCGCCGAGACCGGACTCGGTCTGGCCGAGCTGTTGGAAGTCCTCACCGGCGCCTTCCCGTCGCCGGTCGAACTGGATCTGCCGGAGTCGCTGGGGCTGTACGGCACCGACGCGAAGGCCGTCGAGTGCACGCCCGAGGGTCCGCTGCTCGCCGAGGTGGTGCGCACCACGGTCGACCCCTACCTCGGCCGGCTGTCGGTCCTGCGGATCTTCTCGGGCACCCTCACCCCCGAGACGCCGATCCACATCTCGGGCCACGGCGGGGCCGAGCGTGGCCATCCCGACCACGACGCCGACGAGCGGGTGACCCAGATCTTCTCGCCGCTCGGCGCCACCCTGCGTCCGGTCGAGCGCGTCATCGCCGGCGACATCTGCGCGATCGGCCGCCTCGGCGTCGCCGAGACCGGCGACACGATCTCGGCGAAGGCGGCGCCCATGCTGATCGCGCCGTGGGAGATGCCCGAGCCGCTGCTGCCGATCGCCGTCGAGGCGGCGACCCGCGCGGACGAGGACGCGCTGGCGAAAGCGCTGGGGCGGCTCACCGCCGGCGATCCCACGGTGCGGATCGAACGGCACGCCGACACCAACCAGCTGGTCCTGTGGTGCCTGGGCGAAGCGCACGCCGACGTCGTGTTGGAGCGGCTGCGGGCGACCGGCGCGCACGTCGAGACCGTGCCGCTGCGGATCGGCCTGCACGAGACGTTCACCGCCGAGTCGCGCGGGCACGGCCGGCTGGTCAAGCAGTCCGGCGGGCATGGCCAGTACGCGGTGTGCGACGTCATCGTGTCCCCGCTGGCGCGCGGATCGGGCGTCGAATTCGCCGAGAAGGTGGTCGGCGGGGCCGTGCCCTCGCAGTTCATCAGCTCGGTCGAGAAGGGGGTGCGGACCCAGCTCGAACACGGGCTGACGCAGGAGCGCATCCCGGTCGTCGACGTCCGGGTGACCCTCGTCGACGGCAAGTCGCACAGCGTCGACTCCTCCGACGCGGCGTTCCAGATGGCCGGCGCGCTCGCGGTGAAGGACGCCGCGGAAGCCGGCAACCTGACGCTGCTGGAGCCGCTGGCCGCCGTCGACATCACCGTTCCCGATACGCACGTCGGATCGGTCCTGTCGGACCTCTCCGGACGCCGCGGCCGGGTCACCGGCACCGAGCCGGATCCGTCGGCGATGGTCGGCATGGAACGCACGATCGTGCACGCCGAGATCCCGGACGCCGAGCTGGTGCGCTACGCGACCACGCTGCGGTCCATCACCGCCGGGACTGGGCGGTTCAACCGGCGCTTCGCCCGCATGGAACTCGTGCCGCCCAACGTCGCCGCCTCGCTGCGGGCGCCGACCGTCGCCTGAGATCGCTCGGCTCGATCGGGAGGGAGCGAGGTGACCGATGCCGGCCCGCCTCCGGGGCGCGAGCACGACCTGCTCGCTGGGGATCCGACCTACCCACAGGGCGCGGACGCCGCCTACCCGCCGTACCCGGCGTACCCGCCCACTGGATATGGCCCGGCCTATCCGAGGCCGGCGGCGCGGGCGGCGCCGCTGCGTGGGCTGGCGATCGCGACGCAGGTGCTGCTCGGGGTGCAGCTGGCGGCCTACCTCGGGCTGATCGTGGCGCTCGTCCACGAGCACACCCTGGTCGGTCAGCTCGCGAACGACCCCGCCTCGGTCCAGATCGGCGACTTGCGCAACGCCGACGACGCCGTGGCCGCGGTATCGGTCGTCGTTGTGCTGCTGCTGCTCGCCACAGCGGTCGTGTGGATCATCTGGTTCTACCGGGCCCGGGCCAACGTCGACACGTGGAACGCCGGGTACCAGCGCTACCCCAAGGGCTGGGCGATCGGCAGCTGGCTGTGCCCGATTGTCAACCTGTGGATCCCGTACCAGATTGCGTGGGACGTCCTCGACAACAGCGAGCGGACGGAGACGGATGCCTCCGGGTGGCGCGACACCTATCCGCTGCTCACCGCCTGGTGGATCGGCTGGATCGCGGCGGTCGTCCTGAGCGCGATCGTCTCCGTGCAGGGGGGCGACCTGCAGACCGTCGACAACCTCTCGGGCTACCTCGTTCTGGAGATCGTGAACATCTGTCTGCGGATCATCACCGGTGTGCTGGCGATCTTTGTCGTCGCCCGGATCACCGCCGCCCAGACGGCGCGCATGCGGCGCGGCTGAACGCGCTCAGAGCCAGCTGCCGGGACGGCTGACCTTCAACAGCGTCTCCGCGACACCCACCTTGGCCTGTTCCTGGGCCTTGATCGCGATAATGGCCGAACCGCGCACGATGCAGCCGCTGCCCGGCGTCGTCTCGTGCATCGCGTCGGGCTGGGTTTCGGCGATCTCGCGCCAGCGCCGGGCGACCGCGTTCGCGGCCGGGACGTCGGGCAGGTCGGAGCCGACCAGCACCCGGGTCCCGCTGACCAGCTCGAGCCAGACCTCGTGCCGCGCCATGGGGTCACCCTACGGCCGGGGCGACCCCGTGATCTTGGCGCCGTCCCGCGCCCGGGCGCGGCTACTCCTTGGGGAACTTGAGCTTGGACAGGTCCGGCATCTCCATGC
This sequence comes from Jatrophihabitans sp., assembly GCA_036264855.1. Classification (GTDB taxonomy): domain Bacteria; phylum Actinomycetota; class Actinomycetes; order Mycobacteriales; family Jatrophihabitantaceae; genus Jatrophihabitans. The sequence goes on from DATAQD010000114.1 coordinate 12,048, forward strand.
CGGGCGGGAGGTTCGGCGGCAGCCCGCCAGCACCCGGGAACCCGCCGGGCCCACCCGGAAATCCGCCGGGCATCCCGCCACCGAAGCCCGCAGGCATCCGCGGCTGCGTCGGACCGCGCCCCTGCTGGCTGTTCTTGCCCTTCTTGCCCTTGCGGCTGTTCTTCGACGACTTCGTCGCGCTGCGCTTGCGCATCCCGGGGATGCCCATGTTGCCCATCTGGCCCATCATCTTGCGGGCCTCGAAGAAACGATCGACGAGCTGGTTGACCTCGTTGACCTTCACGCCCGACCCGTTCGCGATCCGCAGCCGGCGCGAGCCGTTGATGATCTTCGGGTTCTCCCGCTCGAGCGGGGTCATGCCGCGGATGATCGCCGCGGTCCGGTCGAGGTCCTTGTCGTCGACCTGCGCGAGCGCGTCCTTCATCTGGCCCATGCCCGGCAGCATGCCGAGCAGGTTGCCGATCGGACCCATCTTGCGGATCGCCTGCAGCTGGTCCAGGAAGTCCTCGAGGGTGAACTTGTTGCCGGCCGCCAGCTTGGCGGCCATCGCCTGGGCCTCGTCCTCGTCGAAGTGCTGCTGGGCCTGCTCGATCAGCGTCAGCATGTCGCCCATACCGAGGATCCGGGAGGCCATCCGGTCCGGGTGGAAGACATCGAAGTCCTCGAGCTTCTCGCCGTTGGACGCGAACATGATCGGTTGTCCGGTCACCTCGCGCACCGACAGGGCCGCGCCGCCACGCGCGTCGCCATCGAGCTTCGTGAGCACGACGCCACTGAAGCCGACGCCGTCCCGGAAGGCCTCAGCGGTGTTCACGGCGTCCTGGCCGACCATCGCGTCGACTACGAACAGGATCTCTTGTGGCTGGACGGCATCGCGGATATCGGCCGCCTGCTGCATCATGTCCGCGTCGATGCCTAGGCGACCCGCGGTGTCGACGACGACCATGTCGTGCTGCGCGCGCCGGGCGAAATCGATCGAATCGCGGGCCACCTGTACCGGGTCCCCGACGCCGTTGCCCGGCTGCGGGGCGTAGGTCGGCACGCCGGCCCGCTCGCCCACGACCTGTAACTGGTTGACCGCGTTCGGACGTTGCAGGTCGCAGGCGACCAGCAACGGCGTGTGTCCCTGACTGCGCAGCCAGAGCGCAAGCTTGCCGGCCAGCGTCGTCTTTCCGGCGCCCTGCAGGCCCGCGAGCATGATCACCGTCGGCGGCTGCTTGGCGTACTGCAGGCGCCGGGTCTCGCCCCCGAGGATCTGGACGAGCTCCTCGTTGACGATCTTGATGACCTGCTGCGCCGGGTTGAGCGCCTTAGAGACGTCCTCACCCCGCGCGCGTTCCTTGATCCTGGCGATGAAGTGCCGCACGACCGGGAGCGCGACGTCGGCCTCGAGCAGTGCGATGCGGATCTCACGGGCCGTCGCGTCGATGTCGGCATCGGAGAGCCGTCCCTTGCCGCGCAGGTTCGTGAAGGCCGCGGTCAGACGGTCGGACAGCGTGTCGAACACGAGGGTTCCTTCGCACAGGCGGCGGGTGGTCGGACGTACCCAGGGTACGTGCCCGGGCTCAGAGCAGGCCGCGCCCGCCGTCGAGGTACAGGACCTGGCCGGTGACATAGCCGGCCTCCTCGCCGGCGAAGAACGCCACCGTGTTGGCGACGTCGTCCGGCACGCCACCCCGGCGCACCGGGACCGCCGAGGCGGTCGCCTCGCGCATGGCCTCGGTGGTCGTGCCGATCCGTTCGGCCGTGGCTTTGGTCATCGCAGTCTCGATGAAGCCCGGGGCGATGGCGTTGGCGGTGACGCCGAACGGGCCGAGCTCGATCGCCAGGGTCTTGGTCAGACCCTGAAGTCCAGCTTTAGCCGTCGAGTAGTTCGCCTGGCCACGGTTGCCCAGCGCCGATGTGGACGACATGCAGACGATGCGCCCGTACTTGGCCTCGACCATGTGCTTCTGCGCGATCTGGCTGCACAGGAACGCCCCGCGCAGGTGGACGTCCATGACCAGGGTCCAGTCGTCGTCGGTCATCTTGAACAGCAGGTTGTCGCGCAGTACGCCAGCGTTGTTGACGAGGATGTGCAGGCCGCCGAACTCGTCGGCGAGGGTGTCGACGGCCGCCTGCACCTGGTCACGCTTGGACACGTCGGCACCCAGGCCGATCGCCGTGCCCCCGGCCTTCGTGATCTCGTCCGCGACGGCCTGCGCGGCGTCCGGCTGCAGGTCGAGCACGCCGACCTTCGCGCCACCCGCCGCGAGCCGCTTGGCCACGGCCGCGCCGATACCCTGCGCGGCCCCGGTGACGAGCGCGACTCGGTCCTGAACTCCTGGCATGTGGTTCTCCTTCTACGGGGTATCGACGAGGCGGCGCATACCGGCCAGCCACCGGTCGGGATCGGAGGCCTTCTGAGCCCAGAACGTACCGACCTGCGGATGCGGCAGGATCAGGAACCGCTCTTCAGTGAGGCCGTTCACCACGCTGTCGGCCACCTGCTCGGCCGTGATGATCTCACCGGACGCGGCGACGGCCCGCGCGCCGGCGTCGCCGGCGGCGAGCGGATCCATCAGCAGCGGCGTGGCGACACCCATCGGGCAGAGCACGCTGACACCGATCCCCCGCGACCCGTAGGTGACCGCCAACCATTCGGCTAGGGCGACCGCGCCGTGCTTGGTGACGGCATAAGGGGCGTCGCCGGGCGAGGTGAGCAGCCCAGCGGCCGAGGCGGTGTTCAGCAACCAGCCCTGGCCCCGCTCCAGCATCGAGGGCAGCACGGCCCGCGCGGCGTGGACGTGCGCCATCACGTTGATCTCGAACGCGCGGTGCCACTGGTCGTCGGGGTCTTCGAGGCCGACGCCGGTGGCGATGCCCGCGTTGGAGCAGAACAGGTCGATCTCACCGTCGCGGGCCAGCGTTCGGTCGACGACGCCGTTGATCGCGGCGGCGTCGGCGACGTCGATGCACTCGGCGACCCCGCCGATCTCGTCGGCGACAGCCTGGGCTGCGGTGAGGTCGCGGTCGACCACGACGACATTGCGCGCGCCCTCGGCCGCGAACCGGCGCGCCAGGGCGGCGCCGATACCGCTCGCGCCTCCGGTGACGACGACGATCGAGTTCGTGACGTCCATGGTCAGGCCTCCGGTCCGAGCTCGCGCAGCAGGTCAAGGGTCGGCGGTCCGGCCGGGGTGGGCAACAGGGCCAGCACCGGCGCCCGCACCCCGGCCGCGACATAGGCCTGGACCTGCTCGCGGCACTGCTGCGGGCTGCCGTGCAGGACGAGCTCGTCGACCACGGCGTCCGGGACCGCGGCCGCCGCGCCGGCCCGATCGCCCGCGGCCCACGCGTCGTGCATCGGCTTGAGGGCCGGACCGCGGCCGAGCCAGTCGTGGAAGGCGGCGTAGGCGGGAACGGTCAGGTACGTCGAGATGAGCAGGCGGCCGACGGTGCGGGCGAACTCGGCGTCCTCGGTCGGGCACACGAAGATGCGGGCGACGACCTCGGCGTCCTCGGCGCCGATGGCGGCCACACAGGTGGCCACGTCCGTACTCGCCAGCCAGTTCAGGATCGCGCCGTCGGCCTCCCGGCCGGCCAGCCGCAGCATCTGGGGACGCAGCGCCGCCAGGACGATCTTCGGTGGCGTCGCTGGGGGCTGCTCCAGCTTGAACCGCTTGATCGTGAACGAGTCGAACTCACCGTCCACGCGTTCGCCGGCGAGGGCGGTGCGCACCGCCCGCAGCACGTCGCGGCTGCGCCGATAGGGCTCGACGAACGGGATCCCGTTCCAGTTGCCGACGATCACCGGGCTGGACGCGCCGAGACCGAGCACGAAGCGTCCGGGCGCCGCGGCTTCGAGCGCGGCCGCGGACATGGCGATGAGGGCCGGGCCGCGGGTGTAGACGGGCACGATGGCCGTGCCGAGGCGCAGCGTGGGTTCCCACGCCGCCGCGAGCGCGAGGGGTGTGAACGCGTCCGTCCCGTTCGTCTCGGCCGACCACACGTCGGTGTACCCCAGGTCCGGCAGCGCCCGGATGATCTCGGCGTGCTCGAGCAGCGGCACCCCGATGAGCGGGACCGTGAGCCCCCATCGGCTCATATGCGCACCTCCAGTGCGGCGAGGACGAGATCGGCGAGTTCGGCGGCAAGCTCGGCGGGCCGCTTGTGGCCCGCGGGCCGGTACCACAGCGGAAGTTCGTTGACGAAGCCGAAGATCGTGAAGGTCACCGTGTCGGCCGTGGCCACCGCGCTGAACTCGCCGGCCGCCTGGGCGTCGCCGACGAGGCGCTTCACGGTGTCGTGGTAGCGACGGCGCGCCGAGCGGTACTGCTCGGTGCGCTCGTCGCCCAGGCGGTGCAGCTCCCGCCAGAACACCAGCGCCGGGCGGGCGCTCGCGGCCGTCGTCTCGACGAGGTCGTGGATCAGCGCCCGCAGCGTGCCGGCCGCGGGCAGACCCCGCGCCAGGATCGCGTCCATGCCCTCGAGCTGACGAGAGATGAGGTCGCCGTACACCTCGTAGAGCAGCGCCTCCTTGCTCGCGAAGTGATGGTAGAAGCCACCCTTCGCCACCCCGGCCCGGGTGATCACCTGGGTGACGCTCGTGCCGTCGTAGCCCTGCTGCGCGAACAGCTCCACCGCCGCGTCGAGCACCCGCGCCCGCAGGTCCGGTGCGGTCATCGTGGGGTGCTCTCGCTCATTGCTGGGCGAACCTGCGCAGCTCGTCGCGGGCGACTGAGCGCAGGTGCACCTCGTCCGGGCCATCGGCGAGGTGCAGCGTGCGCAGCTGGGCCCAGGACGCGGCGAGCGGTACGTCGGCCGACACGCCGGCCGCGCCGAACACCTGCACCGCCCGATCGAGCACGTACGACGCCGCCCGCGGCGCCGCCACCTTGATCGCGGCGATCTCGGTCCGGGCGTCCTTGGCGCCGACGGTGTCGATCATCCAGGCCGCCTTGAGCACCAGTAACCGGGCTTGTTCGATCGCGAGCCGCGACTCGGCGATCCACTCCTGGACGACGCCGTGCCCGGCAATGGGCTGACCGAACGTCGAGCGGGACGCGGCCCGGGCGCACATCAGCTCCAGCGCGCGTTCGGCCATCCCGAGCGAGCGCATGCAGTGGTGGATGCGGCCGGGACCGAGCCGCGCCTGCGCCATCATGAACCCACCGCCCTGCGGCCCGAGCAGGTTCTCGCGCGGCACCCGGACGTTGCCGTAGTCGATGACGCCGTGACCGCCGTGTGGCCCGTCGTCGTAGCCGTAGACGGTCGTCGAGCGCTCGATCGTGACGCCCGGCGTGTCGAGCGGGACCAGGATCATCGAGTGCCGTGCGTACTTGCCGGCGTCGGGGTCGCTGACGCCCATGACGATGGCGAGCTTGCACTCCGGACGCAGGGCGCCGGTGGACCACCACTTGCGGCCGTGCACGACGAAGCTGTCGCCGTCCGGGGTGATGGTGGTGGCGATGTTGGTCGCGTCCGACGAGGCGACCGCGGGCTCGGTCATCGAGAAGCACGAGCGGATCTCGGCGCGCAGCAGTGGCTCGAGCCAATCGCGGCGCTGCGCCTCGGTCGCGAACATGGCCAGCAGCTCCATGTTCCCGGTGTCGGGCGCCGAGCAGTTCATGGCCTCGGGCG
>DATAQD010000147.1:0-13630 GCA_036264855.1 Jatrophihabitans sp.
CGCGATCTTCCTGAGCCCGCACAAGTTCATCGGCGGCCCCAGCACACCCGGTGTCCTCGTCGTGCGGCGGGAACTCGTGCGGAACCGCGTCCCGGACGTGCCCGGCGGCGGCACCGTGGCCTACGTCAATCCGACCGAACACCGCTACCTGACCGACCCGGCGCAACGAGAGGAAGGCGGCACCCCGGCGATCGTGGAATCGATCCGGGCCGGGCTGGTGTTCCAGCTCAAACAGGCGGTGGGTATCGACGTCATCCGCGCCCACGAGGAGCACTACCTGCATCGTGCGGTTACCGCGTGGCAGGAGGAGCCGGCCGTCGAGATCCTGGGCAATCTGGATGCCGAGCGGCTGTCCATCGTCTCGTTCGTCGTGAAGGCGCCCAGCGGCCGCTACCTGCACCACAATTTCGTCGTGGCCCTGCTGAACGACCTGTTCGGGATCCAAGCGCGCGGCGGCTGTTCGTGCGCCGGGCCGTACGGGCACCGGCTGCTCGGGATCGACCTGGACCGGTCGCACGAATTCGAGCGCGAGATCGCGCACGGGTGCGAGGGCATCAAGCCCGGCTGGGTGCGCGTCAACTTCAACTACTTCGTCTCCGAACCGGTCTTCAGCTACATCATCGACGCCGTCCGCCTCATTGCCCGCGACGGCTGGCGGCTGCTGGGGGACTACCACTTCGAGCCGGCGACCGGGCTCTGGCGCCACCGCCGCGGACTCGTCGAGCCCCCGCTGCGCCTGACGCAGGTCGGCTACGACCGCGACGGCGTCATGAAGTACCCGCGCCATGACGACCGCGCGCCGGAGTCCGAGCTGGCCGGCTACCTCGACGAGGCGGCCGCGGTGTTCGCCGCCGCCGGCGCCGTGGACTCCGACGCGCAGCTACCGGAGGGGGCGGTGTCCGGCGACTTCGAAGAGCTCAGATGGTTCGAGCTGCCCGCGGCCTGCCTCGCGGCGGCGTCTCCGTTCTGAGCACTCACATGTCGGGCGCGAACTGCCGCCCGATGACCTCGAGCTGGTCCGGGTCGGCGATCACGTGCAGGCGCTTGACCAGGTCGTTGTCGGCGGTGAGCTGGATGACGGCGTAGAGCTGACGGTCGACGAAGGCCAGTACCTCGCCGGGATCGCCGACGGGGTTGCACACCAGCGTCGTGCCCGGCCCGAACCAGCGGAGCAGGTTGCGCGACACCTTGCGGTAGCCGTGATTCGCCACGCCGGTCCGTCGGTCCAGCGGTCCGAGGTCCGCGTCGCCCCACACGTCGGGGTCCAACAGCCGGACGAGCGCCGACACGTCGCCGAGCGAGGCGGCTTGGATGAACCGCTCGGCGACGAGCCGGTGCTGCGTCCGGTCGACCGCACCGGCCGTCCGGGCCTGCTCCTCTTGGATCTTCAGCCGGGCCCGGCGCGCCAGTTGCCGGCAGGTCGCGACCGGGCGCCCGACCGTCTCGGCAATGCTGGCGAACGGGGTCTGGAAGACGTCGTGCAGCACGAACACGACGCGCTCGGCCGGCGTCAGCCGTTCGAGGACAACGTGCAGGGCCGACCTGACCTCGTCATCGAGCGTGACCCGATCGGCCGGGTCGACCGGACGCACCCGCAACGCTGGTTCGCCGACGGACTCGATGGTGCTCGTGTCGTGCGTGTACTCGCGCCGGGATGGCGCGGAGTTGATCTGATCGAGGCAGATTCGGCTCGTGACGACGATCAGCCAGGCGCGCGGCTCGTCCAGTTGCGCGTAGTCGGCCGCCGCGAACCGGGCGAAGGCCTCTTGCACGGCGTCTTCGGCCGAGCCGATGTCGCCGAGCATCCCGAACGCCAGGTTCATCAGGTGCGGACGGTTGGTCCGCCACACCTCGGAGAATTGCGCTTCGGTGGGCCGGACGCGCGGTCGTTGTGTCGATGCCATGTGCTGCCAACCCTAATTCGCCGTCGCGTTTCGCTATCACTTGAAGGACGAAGTAGGCCGGCGAAAAGTGACGCCCCACGGTAACGAGTGACGTCGAACCGGCCCTGTCACCTTTCGCCGAGGCGTCTCGTCCTCTGTGCAGAACCCCGACTCACGAAGGACCGCACATGACTGTGTTACTCGCCCGACCATCCACGCTGGCGACGCGGCGCGGCAAGCTCGTCCTGGCTCTGCTGTGCGCCGTCGCGTTCCTCGACTTCGTCGACGCCTCGATCGTGAATGTGGCGTTGCCCTCGATCCGCGACGACCTGCACGTCTCGGTGCAGGGCCTGCAATGGATTCCCAGCGCGTACCTGCTGACCTACGGCGGCTTCATGCTCCTCGGTGGGCGCGCCGCCGACCTGCTCGGGCGACGGCGCATCCTGGTCAGCGGGACCGTGCTCATCGGGCTGGCGTCCCTCGCCGGCGGGCTGGCCGCCAACGAAGGGACGCTGGTCGCCGCGCGTCTCGTGCAGGGAATCGGCGCGGCCATGATGCTGCCGGCCGCGCTGTCGATCCTGACGACGACCTTCACCGAGGACGCCGATCGGCACAAGGCCCTCGGCGTGTGGGGCGGCGTCGGCGGGCTGGCCTCCGCCGCCGGCGTACTGCTCGGGGGCGTCCTCACCGAGGGCCCCGGCTGGCGATGGGTGATGTTCGTGAACCCTCCGGCCGCCGCCCTCGTACTGCTCGGGATCTACCGCCTGATCGATGGCGAACGACCGGTCACCCGATCGGCTACCTTCGACCTCGTCGGCTCGGTCCTGGCTACGGGCGGGATGCTCCTGCTGGTCTTCACGCTGATCAAGGCCCCCGACCAGGGCTGGGGCTCGGCCCGGACCGCGCTCGAGCTCGCCGGCGCCGTCCTACTGCTCGTCGGATTCGTCGTCAACGAGCAGCGCAACTCCAACCCGCTGCTACCGCTCTCGATCTTCAGGGTCAGGGGTTTGGCCGCGGCCGACGCCACCCAGCTCATCGCGTTCGCGGGCTTCCTCGCAATGTTCTTCTTCCTCACCCTCTATATGCAGAACGTCCTGGGATACTCGCCCATCCAGACCGGCGCCGCGTACCTGCCGCTGTGCGTCGGTGTCGGGATCGCCGCGGGCAGCACCGCCAAGATCCTGTCGCGCACCGGCACCCGGCCGGTCATCGTCGCGGGCTGCCTGATCGCGGCCGCGGGGGTGTACTTGCTGTCCCACATCCCGGTCGGCGGGTCCTACCTGACCGATCTCCTGCCCGGCACGTTGATCATGTCCTTCGGGCTCGGTGCGGTGTTCGTCGGCGTGACGACCGCAGCCAACGCGGGTGTCCCGGCCGAGCAAGCGGGGCTGGCCGCGGCGTTGCTGAACGCCTCGCAGCAGCTCGGCGGCGCCCTCGGTCTGGCGATCTTCTCCGCGATCGCGACCGCCCGGACGAACCACCTGCTCTCCGTCCGCGCGCCCGTGCCGCTGGCGCTCACCTCCGGATTCCACCGTGCCCTGCTGGCGAGCAGCATCTTCCTGCTCTCGGCCGCCGTCCTCGCCCTGCGCTCCAACAACACCCGGGGCGAGGCCGAGCCGGGGCGGGCCTGATAGGCCCGCCCGATCACCGCACCCGAAAGGCACCTCCCATGATTGACATGCCCAGCTCGGTCCGATGCTCGAGCGCGCCGCCGCCTGCGCCGGTCGGGACGCATCTGGGCCCCGCCGCCTGGGTCGCGCTTGCCCAGACGTCCGCACGACGCACGGCCGGCGCGGCGGCGCGGGTACCTCCCGTGGTTGCCCGGGGGAGTCCCGGCCCGGCCCGCCGCCCAGCTGCTCGGGGTGCTTCCGGCGCCGGTCGGGTGCCGTACGGGCGGTTACGGGTGGCGAAATATCTCCGGGCCTACGGTTAGCATCAGCCCGCGACGCCTCAGCAAACCGAACGCGGCGAGAGCGCTGCCCGAGCCCAACCGAACAGAGAGCTCGACTGTGACGACGATCGACACGACCCTGCAGATCCCCGACGACCTCAAGCCCGCCGACGGGCGGTTCGGGTGCGGGCCGTCCAAAGTGCGCCGCGAGGCGTTGTCCGGGCTCGCCGCGCGGCACGACCTGATGGGCACGTCACACCGGCAGGCGCCGGTCAAGGCGGTGGTGCGGCGGGTGCGGGATGGCCTGCGCGACCTGTTCGGCCTGCCCGAGGGGTACGAGGTCATGCTCGGCAACGGCGGCTCGACCGCGTTCTGGGACGCCGCGGCGTGCGGGCTCGTCCGGCGCCGCGCGCTGCACCTGGTCTGCGGCGAGTTCACCCAGAAGTTCGCCACCGTCACCGCCGGCGCGCCGTTCCTCGACGAGCCGATCGTGATCTCGGCCGCGCCCGGCGACGCGCCCGAACCGGTCAGCGACCCGGACGCCGACGTCATCGCCTGGGCCCACAACGAGACCTCGACCGGCGTCATGGTCGATGTTCGCCGGCCAGCCGGCGCGGACCACGCCCTCGTCGTGGTCGATGCCACGTCGGGTGCCGGCGGACTGCCGGTCGACATCCGCCAGGCGGATACCTACTACTTCGCGCCCCAGAAGGCGTTCGGCTCGGACGGCGGGCTGTGGCTGGCGCTGGTCAGCCCGAAGGCGATCGAGCGCATCGGGGAACTCGACGGCGCGACTGACCGGTGGACACCGACCTCCTTGTCGCTCGGCACGGCCCTGGAGAACAGCCGACAGGATCAGACCTACAACACGCCGGCGCTGGCGACGCTGCTGTTGCTCGCCGACCAGATCGACTGGATGCTCGCCGGCGGCGGCCTCGACTTCTGCGTGGGCCGGACGCGGACGTCCTCCGATCACCTGTACGGGTGGGCCGAGGCCTCGGCGTACGCCACGCCGTTCGTCACCGATCCCTCGAAGCGCTCGCTGGTCGTCGGCACCATCGACTTCGCCGACGGCGTCGACGCGGCCGCGATCGCCAAGATCTTGCGGGCGAACGGCATCGTCGACGTCGAGCCCTACCGCAAGCTGGGTCGCAACCAGCTGCGGGTCGGGATGTTCCCGGCCGTCGAGCCGGCCGACGTCGAAGCGCTGACCGCCTGCATCGACTGGGTCGTGGCGGCCACGGCATGAAGGTTCTCGTGGCCGAGAAGATCGGCGACTCCGGGGTCGCGCTGCTCAGGACGGCCGCACTCGAGGTCGAGCTGGGGGCGGGGTGGGATCGCGCCGAACTGGAACGGCGCATCGCCGACTTCGACGCGATCCTGATCCGCTCGGCCACCCAGGTCGACGCCGATCTGCTGGCCAAGGCCGACCGGCTCCGGATCGTCGCCCGGGCCGGGGTCGGCGTCGACAACGTCGACGTCGAGGCGGCTACCCGCCGCGGCGTCGTGGTCGCGAACGCCCCGCAGTCCAACGTCATCACCGCGGCCGAGCACACGATGGCGCTGCTGCTCGCGCTGGCCCGCAACGTCCCGCAGGCGCACGCCTCCCTGATCGGCGGAGCGTGGGACCGCGCGCGGTTCAGTGGGGTGGAGTTGCACGAGAAGACGCTCGGCATCATCGGGTTCGGCCGCATCGGCCAGCTCGTTGCGCACCGCGCCCGCGGGTTCGGCATGCGGGTGATCGCGTTCGACGCCTATCTCGCCGAGGAGCGCTTCCGCGAGCTCGGGGTCGAGCGGGCCGCGCATCCTGACCAGATCTATGCCGGCGCCGACTTCATCACGGTGCACCTGCCCAAGAACAAGGAGACCGAGGGGTGGCTGAACGCGGCGGCCTTCGCGAAGATGAAGGACGGCGTGCGAATCCTGAATGTCGCCCGCGGACCGCTCGTCGTCGACGAAGACCTGCGCGCGGCGCTGGATTCCGGCAAGGTCGCCGGGGCCGCGCTGGACGTCTTCCGCACCGAGCCCGTCACCGACCATCCCCTGTTCGGTTACCCGAACGTGGTCGTCACCCCGCACCTGGGGGCGTCGACGGCCGAGGCGACGGACCGGGCCGGCTATCAAGCGGCGGAGCAGATCGTCGCCGCGCTCGCCGGCGGTGGCGTGACGAGTGCCGTGAACCTGCCGGCGATCGCCCCCGACGATCTCGCGGCGATGGGGCCGTTCGTCGGGCTGTGCGCGAGCCTGGGCGCGATCGCCGCCGCGCTGGCGCCGGGCACGTCGATTGACGCCGTCGACGTCGAGTTTCTGGGCCGGATCGCGGAGCGCGACAGCCGGCTGCTCACGATCCAGGTCGTCAAGGGGCTCCTTGCCGGGCATACCGAGGAGGCGGTGAACGACGTCAACGCGTTCACACTGGCGCACGAGCGCGGCATCGCGATCGCCGAGCGCAGCACCCCGCAGGCGCACGACTTCACCGATCTCGTCCGGGTGCGCTTGCGGAGCGGAGCTGAAACGACGCGCGTGGTCGGCACGGTCCTCGGCCGCCGGAACCGCCCGCACCTGCTCGAGGCGTGGGGTTCGCGGTTCAACGTGCAGCTCGAGCAGCATCTCGCGGTGTTCCGCTACCGCGACCAGCCCGGGATGCTCGGCCGGGTCGGAACCGCGCTGGGCGACGCCCGCGTGAACATCGTCTCGGCCGCGGTCGGCCGTCGCCCGGACGGTGACAGCGACGACGAGGCCGTCATGATCGTCACGACGGATTCGCGGGTGCCGACGCCGGTCCTGGCGACCCTGGTCACCGGCGCGGACTTCTTCGAGGCCCGCGCGGTCAGCCTGTAGCTGCGCATGGTCTAGGTCGTCAACGACGTACCTTGCTCGAGGACGGGTTCGGGCCCGTACGGTGATGCCATGTCGAGCACCGAGGCGCCCAGCGCTCCGACTCGCTCGCGCCGCCGCAGACTGGGGAATTTCCGCGCCCGCGTTCGCTCCTGGCCGGGTGGTGGCATCGTCTGGCGGATCGGCGTCACCTTCGTCGGGCTGGTCGTCGTCGCGGTTGGCGTCGTGCTGCTGCCGCTGCCCGGGCCGGGCTGGCTGATCATCTTTGCCGGTCTCGGCATCCTCGGCTCCGAATATCAGTGGGCGAAGCGGCTGCTCGGGTGGGTGCGCAGTGTCGTCCGCGGCTGGACCCGGCGGCTGGCCGCCGAACCGTTGTGGGTGCGCCTGCTCGCGGGTCTGCTCACCCTGGTCCTCCTCGCCGGCATCGCGCTCGCCGCGTGGTTCCTGCCGCGCTGGCTGTGATGGTGCTCCGTGTAGTCTGATCAGGCTGTTCGAGCCGAGCATGGGCGCGTAGCTCAGTGGGAGAGCGCTCGCTTCACACGCGAGAAGTCGCTGGTTCAATCCCAGCCGTGCCCACCATGCGACCGACGGACCCCGGCCACCGCGGCCGGGGTCGTCGCGATCGAGGCCCGGCTCGAGTTGACCGCGACGGCCGTCGGGCCTGACAGGGACGGCGGTCCAGCGGCAGGATGGGTTCCCCGCCTTGGGCCGGGCTACCGTGGCCGGGTGGGTCCGAGCGCCGATCTCGCAGTGACCGGTTCGCGGATCTGGGTCGGGGACGGGACGACGTCCAGCGCGATCGCCGTGAAGGACGGCCGGGTGGTGGCGCTCGGCGAGGACGTCGCGCAGTGGATCGATCCCCGGACGCACGTGCTCGACCGGGTGGGCGCGCTGGTCGTCCCCGGCTTCCAGGACGCGCACATCCACGTGCCCCACGCGGGGCGCAACCTCAACCACGTCGACCTGCGGGATCTGTCGAGCCGAGCGGCGTATCTGGACCGGATCGCTCGGTACGTCGCCGACCATCCGGATGTGTCGTGGATTATCGGCGGCGGCTGGTCGATGGAGCACTTCCCGGGCGGGACACCGCACCGCGACGACCTGGACAGGGTGACCGCGGGAAAGCCGGCCTTCCTGTTCAACCGCGACGTGCACGGCGCATGGGTCAACAGCGCGGCGCTGGCCCTCGCCGGCATCGACGCGCGCACGCCCGACCCGCCCGACGGACGGTACGAGCGCGATATCGACGGCGTTCCAGCCGGGATGCTGCACGAGGGCGCGGCGTACTCCTTCGAGACTGGCTGGACGCCGGCCCTCACGCGCGCCGAATGGGAGCGGGCGATCTTGACCGCGCAGCGGCAGCTGCACGCGCTCGGAATCACCGGCTGGCAGGACGCCTGGGTCACGCCGGCGACCCTGGAGGCGTACCGGTCACTCGCCGGCGACGGGCGGCTGACCGCGCGCGTGGTCGGCGCGCTGTGGTGGGACCGGCACGGCGACCTCGACCAGATCACCGGCCTGCGCGGCCAACGCGAGCAGGCGCTGGGCAACTTCCGTCCCACGACCGTCAAGATCATGGTCGACGGCATCATCGAGAACCAGACGGCCGGAATGATCGAGCCGTTCGGTGACGGTTGCGGCGGGCACACCGACAACGCGGGCTTGATGTACGTCGATCGCGACGTGCTGCTCCCCGCCGTGACCGAGCTGGACCGGCTCGGCTTCCAGGTGCACATGCACGCGATCGGCGACCGGGCGATCCGCACCGCGCTCGATGCCGTGGCCGCAGCGCGGGCGGCGAACGGACCGTCGGACAACCGGCACCACATCGCGCACGTCCAGGTCGTGCAGCCCGCGGACATCCCGCGATTCGCCCAGCTCGATGTCATCGCGAATTGCCAGACCTACTGGGCGCAGCGCGAGCCCCAGATGGAGGAACACACCATCCCGTGGATCGGCCGTGATCGCGCCGACCTGCAGTACCCGTTCGGCTCGCTGCGCCGAGCCGGGACGCGGCTGGCGATGGGCAGCGACTGGCCGGTGACGACGGCTGACCCGCTTCGCCAGATCGAGGTGGCCGTGCGACGCGTGGACCCCGCCCTGCGCGCCGGGGCGCCGTTCCTGCCCGAGGAGGGCGTAAGTGTGGAGGTCGCGCTCGCCGGCTTCACGTCCGGCACGGCGTATCTCAACCACGACGACGACGGGGGCGGTTGGGCGTCGGCGCGCGGGCCGACTTCGCAATCCTCGACCACGACCTCTTCGACCTCGACGGACGGATCGCCGATGCCAGCGTCCAATGCACCGTCGCGTCCGGGACGGTCGTGTTCGGCGACCAGTGAGGAACCGGGGTCGGCGGCGTCAGGCGACCGTGCTCGTGACCGTCAGCGTGTGCTGCCCCGCCGTGGTCGCGACCGTCACCTCGACCCCGCGGTTCGTCATGGTGACGCGGTAGTGCTGCACCCGCCGTCCGTCCAGAACCACCGCCGCCGGCCGCTCACCCCGCGGCAGGGTGTGGCCGATCCGCACGGTGTCAGCGCCGACGCCGCACCCGGTGTTGATCGCGGTGACGTAACTGGTGCCGTGACGGGTGGCCCGGACGGCGGCCCACCCGCCGCCGAGTCGGATATGGCTCCCCGCGACGGACGTCTGACCCTGCGGGACCTGCGGGACGTAGTCGACCTCGTGGCGGCCCAAGTCCGCGCGCACGCCCAGCCACTGGTGCACGACGGCCCAGGCCGTGCCGTAATTTCCCCAGGCCTGCATGAACATCGAGCGGCAGGTCCAGCACCGGTCGATGTTGGCGCCCTGGTCCGGCGACGGGAAGATCTCGGGCATCGCTCCCGGTTGTTCGTCCGGCGTGCCGCCCGTCGCGGGCTCGGCGAACATCGGCTCGGCCAATGCGTGTGTGTACCGCTGCTGCTGCCCCGGGCCCAACCGACCGTAGTTGCCCTCGCCGACCGATTGGATCGAGGTGGTCAGCCCGAAGATGACCTTCTCGCCGAGACCGGTCGGGCCGCCGCCACAGCCCGTGTGGAACAGCCCCGGGTTGTCGGGCGGAGTGCCGCTGAAGCAGTCGTTCTCCCGTCCGGCGAGGGCAGTGGTGCCGTGGGCCAACGGCGCCAGACCCGGCACGGTCTGACCGCCGATGTGCAACTCCGCCTCCATCGGCGTCTGCCCGATCCAGTGCTTCTGGAAGACCTGCACGTTGCCCGGATCGCTGAGCGAGTCTGCGTACTGCTGCGCGGCCTGGTACCACCAGGTGTGGTCGAAGCGTTGCTTCAATTTCCGCGCCAGGCTCGTCGTCCAGGCATACGTCGCGCCATCGTGCTTCGACTGCGCCATGTCCGCCAGGTCGTACAAGCCCCGGATGAAGTACACCGTGTTGTCCAGCTTCTCCGGGCCCATGCCGCTGCGTTCGACGTTGCCGAGCCCCTCGGGCCAGCCGTCGTGGTCGGCATCGAGGTTGCGCACGACGTACTACAGGTTGCGCACCGTGAAGTCGTACATCTCGTCGCGGAAGCGGTTGTCGCCGGTCCATCGCCAGACCAACGCCACGGTGCTCGGGAACTTCACGGTCTCGTCGGTATTGAAGTCGTAGCTCGTGGTGCCGTCCGGGTTCGTGGTGCGCGAGTCGTGCCCGAACCAGATCGAGCCGTCGGACACGACCTCGTGGGTGACGACGCCGGAGCGGTTGTTGAGGATGTCGGACACGTCGCGAAGTGTGCGCAGATGTCCCTTGATCGCTGCGAACTGGCCGACCGCCAGTGCGGCGAACGCGGTGTACTCGGCGTCGGTCCCGAAGATCCACGGATAGTCGGGGAAGCCGGCGCCGATCCAGTGTGCCGTGCTCACCGTCCCCAGCGGCGGCGGGAACTGCTTGCCCTGGTTGGTCCAGCGAATGTGCAGGTTCCGGGCGGTCTGGGTCAGGTCCGCGATGTTCTGCTTGCCCCACTCGACGGCCTGCTGTACCAGCGGGTCGCCCGGTAGCGAGAGCCTGGTCATGTTCGCCAACCGCTGCCGGGATGCCATCTTGGCGGCCAGCGCGCCCGCGGGGTTCTGCAAGGCCCGGGTCAGCTGTCGGTGCGCCGCGGCGAGCCCGCCGTCCGAACCCGCGACCCCGAGCCACACCGTCCGGGAGCCGCTCGCGGGCAGCGCAAGGGTGTACTTCAGTTCGCCGCCGGTGCCGCGACCGAACGGGCCGTCGTCGCACGCCGACGGCTTCGGGTCCGCCGGAGCCCCCGGCTCGGTCCCGGTGCACCGATGTCCGGGCCGCGGGCCCCAGAACTGTTGTCCGATCGCGCCCGAGTCCGGCGTGAGCGATGTGCCGACGAGCGCTGCATAATGGTGCACCGGCGCTGCGGGCAATGCGCCGTCGTCAGTGAATGCCAGATCTTGACCGTCGTACCTGCCGACGTCGGGCCGGTTGTCGCTCGCGTTGGGCGTGACGCCGGAGAACCCCCACGGGTACTGCCCCATGAGCTCGGAGTGGGCGTCGACGGACAGCGTCGCCGTCCGGGCCGCACCCGGGTTGGTGATGGTCAGCCCGAACAGCGCCCCCCGCACGCCATCGGGGACGAAGTCGGTGCGTTGGACCTGAAGGCCTGCGGTGGCGGGGAGTTCATAGCGGGTGTATCCCTGCCCGCTGAGGAACCGTGTCGCCGGACCGATCCATTGCCCGTCGAGGCCGAACCACACGCCGTCGACGAGCTTCAGCGGTGGCGTCCACACGCCGCCCATCTCGCCAGTGATGTGCCACCCGTTGGCATAGAAGCCGCCGTCCTCGAAGCCGATGGAGTAGGCGCGGGTGCCCGCCGCCACCTCACGGCGGTCCGCCAGCCGGGTCGTGACCGGGAGCTCGGGCGGGTAGGTCGCCGAGCTCGACGCCGGGGCCGTCGTGCCCACTCTCGGATTGGCCATGGCCTGGGTCGACGCCAACGTGCTCAGCGCCAGCACGCCGGCGCAGGTGACGGCAACGAAGGTACGAGACATGGCGCTGTCCTCCACAACGTTCGACAGATCATTGGCGAATGGTGAAGCACGCTTTATGGATCAATGCTCGCAAACTGACACTGCGCCTGACGACGTTAGGTGTCAAGAGCCTTGAACAGCGCGGCGACGAGCAGCCCCTGGGGCCGGTCGACTTTGCTTCGGGTCTCGTGGGGCTCGCGTCGGCTCGCGTTGACCAACTTCTCGGAAATCGCCCTCGTTGGTCGGCGTTCGACCTTGGTCCTGTCGGGTATCTGACGTATTATCGGACGCATGGGTGGAGGGGCCGCGCCCGCCGAGGGCGCCGACCCGCTCGCCCGGCTCGAGTCCGCGGTCGACGAGGTCATCGCCCTGTCGCTGACCGCCCGCAGCGACGCCGAGGTCTTGATCTGACCGCGCCGGTTGGGCTCGAACGCCGGCCGGGTCCCGGCCGCCACCGCCGTCAATCGCGGGCTCGCTCCTGGATGCGGATCAGGTTGCCGGCGGGATCGCGAACGGCGCAGTCGCGAACGCCGTACGGCTGCTCGGTCGGCTCTTGGACGACGTCGGCGTCGCTGGCCTGCAGCTTCTCGAACGTGCCGTCGAGGTCGGGGGTGGCCAGCAGGATCCAGCCGTAGGTGCCCTTGGCCATCATCTCGGCGATCGTGCGGCGCTCGTCGTCGGTGATCCCCGGGTCAGTGGCCGGCGGCGCCAGGAGGATGGACGTGCCGGGCTGGGCGGCAGGGCCGACCGTGATCCAGCGCATCTTGCCGTTGCCGACGTCGTTGCGGACCTCGAAGCCGAGGGTGTCGCGATAGAAGGCCAGGGAGGCGTCCGGGTCGTCGTGCGGCAGGAAGCTCGTGTGAATCGTGATGTCCATGGCGATCACGCTAGGTGCGGCTCGGAGGTCGGCGCTTCTCGATTCCTGATCGGTCTGGTCACCTGTTTCGCCACGCACGGCGGCATCCCCGTCGTCGCGCGCGTCGCCTCGCGGCGATAGACGCTGGGCGGCACCCCGACCAGCTCGGTGAAGCGGGTGCTGAAGGTGCCCAGCGACGAGCAGCCGACCGCGAAACAGACGTCGGTGACGCTGAGGTCGCCCCGACGCAGCAGCGCCATCGCGCGCTCGATGCGCCGGGTCATCAGGTAGCCGTACGGCGACTCGCCGTAAGCGAGCCGGAACTGGCGGCTGAGGTGCCCGGCCGACATGTTCACGCCGCGGGCGAGCGCCTCGACGTCCAGTGGCTGGGTGTACTCGCGGTCGATCCGGTCGCGGACGCGGCGCAGCCGGGCCAGATCGCTGAGGCGCTGCGCCGCGGCCGGTCTGCTCGTCACCCGCGAGATCGTGCCACACCCGACTGCCGGTCAGCTGCCGACATAGGCCGCGAGATGCTGGCCGGTGAGGGTGGACCGGGCGGCGACGAGGTCGGCGGGCGGGCCCTCGAAGACGAGCCGGCCGCCGTCGTGACCGGCGCCGGGACCGAGATCGATGATCCAGTCGGCGTGCGCCATGACCGCCTGGTGGTGCTCGATGACGATGACCGACTTGCCGGAGTCGACCAGCCGGTCGAGCAAGCCGAGCAGTTGCTCGACGTCGGCGAGGTGCAAGCCCGAGGTCGGCTCGTCGAGGACGTAGACGCGGCCCTTCTCGGCCATCTGGGTGGCCAGCTTCAACCGCTGCCGCTCGCCGCCGGACAGCGTGGTGAGCGGCTGGCCGAGGCTGAGGTAGCCGAGCCCGACGTCGGCGAGCCGGTCGAGGATGACGTGCGCGGCCGGCGTGCGCGCGGCGCCGGCGCCGAGGAACTCCTCGGCCTCGGCAACCGACATCGCGAGCACCTGGCTGATGTCGCGGCCGCCGAGGCGGTATTCCAGCACCGATGCCTGGAACCGCTTCCCCTCGCACTCCTCGCACGTGGTGGCGACGCCGGCCATCATCGCGAGGTCGGTGTAGATGACACCGGCGCCGTTGCAGGTGGCGCAGGCGCCCTCGGAGTTGGCGCTGAACAGCGCCGGCTTCACGCCGTTGGCCTTCGCGAACGCCTTGCGGATCGGG
>DATAQD010000256.1:0-6236 GCA_036264855.1 Jatrophihabitans sp.
GCCCCCGCGGGAGCCAAGCTGGACTGTCCGTGTCACGGGTCCCAGTACGACGCGCTGACCGGAAAGGTCCTGCGCGGGCCGGCGCCGAAGCCCTTGCCGCCGGTGCCGGTCAAGGTCGCCGACGGCGAGGTCGTTACCGCGTAGGCGGCCTCAGTCGGCTGTCTCGCCGGCCTGATCACCATTCTCGGCCGGGCTCGCATCCGGCGCCGCCGGCTCGACGTTCGCAGGCGGGTCGGCGGCCGCCGGTGGCGGCGCCGGCAACAGCTCGGTCAGGGCCAGGCCCGAGATGCGCTTGAACTTGCGCTTGCCGCGGGTGCGGTCGAGGACGGCGACCTCGATCTGGCTGGCCGGGAGCTCGCGCCGGGTCCCGTTGGTGCCACCGATGCTGCCCAGCGACCGGACGGCGACCCCGAGGGCGTCGCGCAGCGGCAGCCCGGGCGCATAGGCGTTGCGGACCTCGGTGGTGAGCGCCTCGGCCTGCCCGCCCATGACGAGGAACTCGGGCTCGTCGACGATCGTGCCGTCATAGGTGAGCCGGTAGATCTGGTCCTGCGCCGCGCTGTCGCCGACTTCGGCCACGCAGATCTCGACCTCATACGGCTTCGGCTGCTCGGTGAAGATCGTCCCCAGGGTCTGCGCGTACGCGTTGGCCAGCGCCCGGGCGGTGACGTCGCGGCGGTCGTAGGAGTAGCCGCGCAGGTCGGCCAACCGGATGCCGGCGACGCGCAGGCTCTCGTACTCGTTGTACTTGCCCACGCCGGCGAAGCCGATGCGGTCATAGATCTCGCTCACCTTGTGCAGGGCCGAGCTGGTGTTCTCGGTGACGAAGAGGATGCCGTCGGCGTAGGCCAGGACGACGGCACCGCGGCCACGCGCGATGCCCTTGCGGGCGTATTCCGAGCGGTCGCGCATGATCTGCTCGGCCGAGGCGTAGAACGGCATGCTCATGAGCGGGTCCCCTTGCTGCTCAAGCGCCCGGGCGCGCTTCGCGGTCGGTCAGGATCGCGCGCACGACGGTGTCGAGCTCCTCGTCCCCGACCCGCTCGGCGCCCGAGGCGGTCGCGAGCATGACTACCGGGTAGATGCCGCGGGTGATGTCCGGG
This sequence comes from Jatrophihabitans sp., assembly GCA_036264855.1. Taxonomy (GTDB): domain Bacteria; phylum Actinomycetota; class Actinomycetes; order Mycobacteriales; family Jatrophihabitantaceae; genus Jatrophihabitans. The sequence continues at coordinate 1,104 of DATAQD010000256.1, forward strand.
CCGCCGGTGGCGGAGTCGTCGTCGGCGGCGTCGTACAGCGACTCGACCACCACCCGGATCGCCTCGGCCCGACCGAGGCCCGGGCGCCAGAGCTTCTTGAGCGCCCCGCGCGCGAACAGCGAGCCCGACCCGACGCAGTGGTGGTACTGCTCGGGGTAGCGGCCGCCGGTGATGTCGAAGCTGAAGATCCGTCCGGCACTGGCCGCGTCCGGCGCGTCGATGTCGAAGCCGGCGAACAACGGGACGACGGCCAGACCCTGCAGCGCCTCGCCGAGGTTGCCGCGGATCATCGTGGCCAGCCGGTTGGCCTTGCCGTCGAGGGTGAGGTGGGTGCCTTCGATCTTCTCGTAGTGCTCGAGCTCGACCTGGTAGAGCCGCACGATCTCGATCGCGAGGCCGGCCGCGCCGGCGATGCCGACGAGGGTGAACTCGTCGGCGGCGAAGACCTTCTCGATGTCCCGCTGGGCGATCAGGTTCCCCGCGGTGGCCCGGCGGTCACCGGCCATCACCACCCCGTCGGAGTAGGTGGCGGCAACGATCGTGGTGCCGTGCGGGACGGCGGCGAGCTCGCCGATGCGACCGGGCAGCAGGTCGGGGGCCGCGGCGGAGACGAAGTCGGTGAACGAGGACGAGCCCGGGGAGTTCGCGTAGCGCAGGATGCCGGGGATCCCGTCGGATCGCTCGTTGCTCAACGTCGCTCCTCGCTGGATGTGGATGGGCTACCGCGACCCTACCCACGCCGCGCCCCGCGCGCTTTGGCGGTCAGGCCGCCTCGCGACGCCAGCCGGCCGGACCCGAATCCTCGAGGTCACCGCCGCGAACGCCGAGGCGGAACGTGGGGACGCCGGGGATCGGCCACCAGCAGCTCGTCCTCGGGCGAGTCGCGGGATTCGTCCGGGGGGGCGTCCGGGACTGGATCGGGCGCAGCCGGCTTCGCCGGCGGTGCGGCACCCACTCGGCTGGGCAGCAGCGCTGTGAGGGCGAGGCCGGCGACGGCGCAGGCCAGCGCCGCCAACCCGAACCAGAGACAGGCGCCGATGTGCAACCGGACGACGACGCCCCCTCCGGCGCCCAGCGCGCCCGCGAGGCCGTTGTAACTGGAGTACATGGACGCGAGCCCAAGCCCGAGACTGCTGAGCAGACCGACGAGCAGGAAGGTGCCGGCGAGTCCGAGCGACACGGCGTGCCGAGCGGCCAGTCTGGTCGCGCGGCCCGTCGGCCTCCTGATGAGCACTACGGCCAGGACGAGGAACCACAGCGCGCAGACGAACAGGACGATCGCGTATCGGGGGCCGTGCTCGTTGGACAGCACCCGGTCGAGCGAGCGGCCGGACGCGTCGAAACCGCCCCGCGTGTGAATGGCCACGCCGTCGAAGCGGTAGGTGAAGACCGTCTGGTAGCTGCCGACGATGCACAGCGCGGCGGCGGCGGCCCAGCTGGCCGTTGCGGCGACCTCGAGCTTGCCCCGGCGGAGCAGGGACTGCAGGGACTGCGCAAGCTGACGACGACCCCTGGCTGCGCGTCGTTCGGGGATCGCGTCGCCATCGGGCGGGTCGGAAAGGAACTCGACCGGTGAGCCCACCACCGAAGTCTGACACGCGCGACCCCGTACTCGCGCCCTTCCCGACCGTCCGAGATCGGCTACTCCCCTCCCTTTTGGACGAATGCGCGCACGAAGTCCTCGGCATTGGACTCGAGGACGTCGTCGATTTCGTCCAAAATCGCGTCGACGTCCTCGGTCAACTTTTCGTGCCGTTCCGAGACGTCGGTGCTCGCCTCGGCGGCGTCTTCGACCTCTTCATCGTGCTGGCGTTGTGGCCGGCTCTGGCCGCTGTCGTGGGTAGGCATCGCGGCCCCCTCTCTCGGTTCGATCTCACCCTAACTCGCCGGTGTGACGATTCGGCTGCTCAACGGCGGTGTCGGACCGCACTCCTACCCTTCTGTCCATGAGCGTCCCCGCAGTGATCAGTCTCGTCACCCTCGGCGTCCACGACGTCGCGGCGTCCACCCGCTTCTACCGCGACCTCGGCTTCGAGCTCAGCTGCGCCTCCGTCGAGGGCGAGGTGAGCTTCTTCCGCACCGCGGGCGGGCTCCTCGGGCTCTACGGGGCGCAAGACCTGCGCCGCGACGCGCTGGCCGAGTCCAGCCCGGAACCCGGTGCCTTCCGTGGCGTCACCCTCGCCGTCAACGTCGCGTCGAACGACGCCGTCGACGGGGCGCTGGACACCGCGGGGACCGCCGGCGCGCGGATCGTCAAGCCGGCTCAGGCCACCGAGTGGGGCGGCTACCACGGCTATTTCGCCGATCCGGACGGTCACCTCTGGGAGGTCGCGCACAACCCCTTCTGGCCGCTGGGGCCCGACGGCACGCCGACCCTGCCCTGAGCGCGTCAGACCAGGTAGAACGCATGGGTGGCGGTGACGCCGCCGTCGGCCGCGATTTCCGCGCCGCTGATGTACGAACTGCGGTCGCTGGCCAGGAAGAGCACCAGCTCGGCGATCTCCTCCGACTGGCCCATCCGCCGGATCGGGATCCGCTTCGCGGCGGGCGACAGGTCGATCGCGTGACCCCCGGCGGCGTCCTTCACCATGTCGGTCTCGATCATGCCCGGGTGCACCGAGTTGACCCGGATGCCGTTCGGCCCGAGTTCCAGCGCGGCAACCTTGGTCATGCCGCGGATCGCGAACTTGGTCGCGGTGTAGGCCGTCAGGTAGGGCATGCCGGCCAGTCCCTCGACCGAAGAGATGTTGACGATCGAGCCGCGGCCGGCCGCGATCATCGGCTTGGACACCGCGCGCATGCCCAGGAACGTCCCGACCTGGTTGATGTTGACGATTCGCATGTACTCCTCCAGCGCCATGTCGGGCAGCGCCGCGAATCGCAGGATGCCGGCATTGTTCACCAGCACGTCGACCCCGCCGAGGGTCTCGACGGCCTCGTCGACGACGGCTCGCCAGTCGTCTTCTGACGACACGTCCAGGTGTCGGTACGTCGCCGCGTCGCCCAGCGACTCGGCCAGCTCCTTGCCCACGTCGTCCAATACGTCGCCGGTGACTACGCGTGCGCCTTCGGAGACGAACAGCCGTGCCGCCGCGGCGCCCTGGCCGCGCGCGGCGCCGGTGACGATCGCGACCCGGCCCTCGAGACAACTCATTCCAGTTCACTCATTTCCATGTCGGGGCACGGCGCAGGACTGTGCCGGGCAGGTGGACGGACCGCGGAGCTCAGATCAGCGTGGGGCGGCACACCCGGCAGGTGCCGAGATCGGTCTCCTGGCCGGTGAGGACGTGCAGGTCCTCGCGGTGGGCGATCAGGGCACAGTCGCGTCGGTGGACGGTTGACCCGGCGCCCGCGAGCACCGGCACCGCCCCGGCATCGGCCGTCGCGGCGTCGGTGCCACCGGTCCGCGTCTGGCGGGAGACGAGGTCGGCCAGTACCAGGATCGTGTCCGCGAGCTGCCGGGACGCCTCGCGCTGGTCGTTGGCCACCTTCGCCATCCAGGCGCCGAAATACAGGAAGCCGCCGAGGAAGATCAGCCCCAGGCCGAGCAATCCGCCGGAGACCACGTAGGGCAACTGGTCGTACTGGTACTTCGTGTGGGCCACGCCGTACCACCCCAGCAGGATCGCGCCGACGCCCAACGGCATCAACACCGCACCGGCGGTGAACAGCACCAGCTGCACGGTTCGAAAGCGCTGGTCGCGGACCGCCGCCGGGCTGGCGACCTGCGGGCCGGCCGCCTGCGAAGACACCTGGGCAACGGCCATCGTCGACGCCATCGTCTATCCCTTCCGTAGATCGGGCACGCCGGTGGACAGCCCGAACGCGCAGTTGCGCCCGCCGCCCAGGATGAAGCCGCCGGCCGCCCGCAACACCCAACCGATGGCCGCCGCGAACGCCAATGCGCCGAGGATGAACATGCGCGGGATGGCGCCCAGCCCTGGCAGTTCGTACCCGGTGGCCTGCGGCGACGTGGTGCTGGGGCCGACCGGGCCGGGCCCGGTCGCCGGCGTGGTGCCGCCGGTCCCGCCCCCGAGACTCCCGGTGCCACCGACGGTGCCGATCCCGCCGACACTGCCGGTGCCGCCCACGGTGCCGGTCCCGCCCCCCGTGGCGGTCCCGCCCCCCGGTGGAGCGGTCGGACCACCGACATACGCCGGCGCGGCACTCGCGGATGTGCGCACGTCACCGATGGTGATGACGATCTTGGGAGCGATGTTGAGAAGCGGGCCGAGTTGGTCGGACAGCTGAGACGGCAGCATCTTGACGATGTCGGCGAGCACCCCGAACGGTGCGCTGAGGGCCGACTTCAGCGGCTTGGTGTCGACGGTGATGACCAGGCCCTTCGCGCTGAAATCCCCGCTCGCGCCATCGACATGATGCGTGGTCTGCACCGACTTCACCGAGATCCCGATCGCGTTCAAGGCGTCGGCGAGGACCGCGGGCAGGGCCGGCAGCTTGACGGTAGTGCCGGCGATGTTCACGCCCTTGTCGTCCAGCGAGATCGTCTGCTTGGCGATGCTGATCCCGCCCACCGTCGCGTGGCCGGTGTTCGCCGCCTTCTTGCCGTCACTGACCGACTGCGCGGTCATGTCCATACTCTCGACCGAGATCAGGCCACTCAGCAGCTCGATGTTCGACGCGACGGCATGCGCCGACGTGGTGAAGGTCTTCCCGGTGAGCGACGTGGTGCTCTGGCTCTTCACGTTCTCGATGGTGGCGATCGAGGCCAGGGCCTTGGAGACCGGGATCGGGATGTCCGGCGTGGGCTTGGCCGACTGCTTGCCGCCCAGCAGCTCCGGCAGTCCCTTCCCGATATTGGACAACAGGTTCGTGTCCGGCCCGGCAATGCCCAGCCCGGTGACCGTCGCCTGGGTGGTGGTGTCGTTGCTCGAGGTGGTCATGCCGTTGCCGTCGGTGAGCTGCGCGGTCTTCCGGGCGGGCGCGTCCGGGGACGGCGGGTATTTGGAGTTCACCTGCACCGGGTAGCTGACGTCGCCGCCCACCAGCTGACTGAAGCCGTCGCCGAGCACGTCCCCCGGCCACAGGTAACTGGCGGTCGCGCGGGAAACGGGGCCGGTATCCGTCGACGCCTTCGTGTAGGCGATGCCGATGTCGACCTGCGGGTCGGAC
>DATAQD010000158.1:0-2923 GCA_036264855.1 Jatrophihabitans sp.
AAGACCCCCGACCCCAACTCCCCGGCTACGCCACGCCGTCCAGCTCAACCATGCTCAGATCCGAAGAGCCGAGAAACGCGACCCGACCGAGAACCAAAACAGCCTCGTCGCCGCGCCTTTCAGAAACGCAACCCGACCGAAACAGAAAGCCGAGAAACGAGAACAGCCCGCTGACCGGCGCGTCCCCCGGCAACGCCGAAGCCCCCCGAGTGCTGGCCCTACCTCACCGACCAGACCAACCCCCGAAAGACTCACGGGCGGAACCACTGGACGAGCGCGGAGCGAGGACGAAACCGTTTCGGCCCGGCGAGACGGGATGGATGGGCCGCCCTAGGCTTCCCGGATGAGTCTTCCCCCGCCCGGCGCCGACCGCACCGCCGTCGTCACCGGCGCATCGTCCGGTATCGGCGCCGCCATCGCACGCGAGCTCGCCGGCCGTGGCCACCAGGTCACCCTGGTCGCCCGGTCCGTCGACAAGCTCGACCAGCTCGCGGCCGAGCTGCGCGAGTCCGGCGCCCGCGCCCACGTCCTGGCCGCCGATCTGTCCGACCGCCCGACGCGGGCCGGCCTGCTCGAGCGGATCACCGACCTCGGCCTCGTCCCGGACATCCTGATCAACAACGCCGGCCTGTCGACGCTGGGGCCGGTACACGCCGCCGACCCGGCGGCCGAGCTGAACATGATCGAGGTCGACGTGGTGGCCGTCGCCGACCTCTGCACCCGGTTCCTGCCGGGCATGGTCGAGCGCGGCCGCGGCGCGCTGCTGAACGTCGCCTCGACCGCCGCGTTCCAGCCCCTACCCGGCCAGGCCGCCTACGCTGCCGGCAAGGCCTTCGTCCTGTCGTACACGCAGAGCCTGGCCGGCGAGCTACGCGGCACGGGCGTCACCGCCACGGCCCTGTGCCCCGGGCCGGTCGACACCGGCTTCGGCGAGACGGCTGGCTTCGCCAAGGACGACGCCGAGGCCGCCCTGCCGAGCTTCTTGTGGGTCTCGCCCGAGACCGTCGCCAAGACGGCGGTCGATGGGCTGGCCCGCGGGCGGCTCGTGGCGATCCCCGGCGTGGCCAACCGGGTGGCGGCGGTGTTCGCGCAGATCGCTCCGCGCACCCTGCTGATCCCGATCCTGGCCAAGAACCATCCCGGCCTCAAGCACTGATACTGCCAGCAGTATTGGCAAGTATGGTCGGCAGCCTGAAGACGACGTTCGACATCCCTGAGCCGCTGCTGCGCGACGTCCAGAAGCTAGCCCGCGAGCGCAACACCACCACGGAGTCACTCGTCGAGCAGGCCCTGCGCAAGCTGCTCGCCGAGCGGGCGCAGGATCGACGACGCTCGAAGCCTCGACCCGATACAGGCCTGGCGGGAATCGCCGTCGCTGCGGTTGCCGAAAGAGGCTGGCCGAGGCTGACACGCAACTACCGGACGGTGCGAACGCTGCTGACGAACGCCACCGTTCGCGGGCCCATGGTTCACGACGCTCGGCTTGCGGCGATCCGCCTGGACCACGGGATGACCGAGCTCCTGACGATGGACCGTGACTTCAGCCGATTCCCGCTGTTACGAACCCGCAGCCTGCTCGCGTGAGCGCGCTTACACCGCGGCGAAGCTCGGGCCGTCCGGCAAGTCGGGCACCACGCCGGCGGCCGCGGCCCGGCGCGCGAACTCGCGCAAACCTTCCACTTGGCGCGGGCCGAGCGAGAAGTCCAGCGTGCGGAAGTACGTCGCCAGGGTCGCCGCGTCGAAGACTTCCCACCGGGCGGCGGTACCGGCGACCCAGTCGACGTGGGCCAGCGCATCGTCCCGGCTGCGGACGAAGGCGGTGTGGACCTCCTTGACCAGGACCGGGTTCGCCTCGGCATACGAGCGCCGGGCCGCCCAGACGGCGAAGACCATGGGCAGCCCGGACCAGTCGCGCCACGCCTGCCCGAGATCGTGGACGGCGAGCCCGCGCCCGGGCGCGCTGTGCGTGGCCCGCAGCGCGGCGTCCCCGATCAGCACGGCGGCGTCGGCTTCGAGCAGCATCGTCGACAGGTCCGGCGGGCAGACGAAGTATTGCGGCCGCACCCCGTGCACTTGTTCCAGCCACATCCGGGCCAGCAGCACCGACGTCCGCGACGTCGACCCGAGCGCCACCCGCCGCCCATCAAGCTCGGCGAGCGGCCGCTGCGAGACCAAGTTGACCGACAGCACCGGGCCGTCCGATCCGATCGCGAGGTCGGGCAGAAGCACCAGGTCAGCCGCGTTGCGCAGGTACTCGACGAGCGAGATCGGCCCGATGTCGAGGTCTCCGGCGACCAGCATGTCGTTGAGGCGGTCCGGGGTGTCCTTGGTGAGTTCGACGTCGAGCAGCGCCCCGGCCCGGACGAGGCCCCAGTAGATCGGCAGGCAGTTCAGGAACTGGATGTGCCCGACCCGGGGACGTTCCGCCATGCGATCGACAGTACGCGTGGCCCGGGCCTCCCCAATCCCGCGCCGGTCTGCCACGGTGGACGCCATGACGACCGATTTCGAGCTCGCGAAGAACCTCATCACTCGGGTCAACGTCGGGGACGCGCTCACCCGCACCGCCGCGCGCCAGCCCGACCACCTGGCCGTCGTCGACGGCGAGCGCCGGGTCACCTACGCCGAACTCAACGAGTGGGTGAACCGCGTCGCGAACGGTCTGGACGCGATCGGCTATCGGCGCGGCCACGCCCTCGCGCTCGCGTCCGGCAACAGTGCCGAGTTCCTGGTCACCTACTTCGCCTGCGCCAAGCTCGGCGTCGTCTGCGTTCCGCTGAACCTGGGCTGGCGGGCCGACGAGATCGCCTACGTCCTCGACCACTCCGGGTCGCGCGGCATCGTGATCGAGACCCAGCTGCTGCCGCAGGTGCTGGCCGGTGTCGAGAAGGTCCCGGCCGTCCGCGACGTCATCGTCGCGCCC
>DATAQD010000010.1:0-2523 GCA_036264855.1 Jatrophihabitans sp.
CGAGGTCGAGCCCGACTACCGGCGGCAGGGTTTGGCCTCGGGGGTGATGGCCGGCCTGGCCGCCTGGGGCGCCGCCCAGGGGGCGACCCGCAGCTACCTGCAGGTCGGCGTCGACAACAGCGCGGTCGCCCTGTACGAGAAGCTCGGCTATTGGGTCCACCACGACTACCGGTACCGAAACGAGCCGGGCGCCGAAGTGCATTAGACCAATACACTCGCTGACATGTCGCGGCCGCCGGAGAACAGCAAGTTGCTCGTCATCTCCTTCGATGACGGGTTGCGGGCCCAGGAGTTCCTCATCGCCGCCGCGCGGTTACAGCGCGACCACGAGCTGCAACTGCACGACGCCGTCATCATCAGGCGCGAGCAGGACGGCACGTCACGGGTGACCGAGACGACCGACGTCAGCCCCAGTCAGGCTGGGGTCGGCGCCGGGGTGTGGGGGCTCTTGCTCGGGACGCTGTTCGGTGGGCCGATCGGCGGGCTGGTCGTCGGAGCCGCCACGGCCGGCGGCGGCGCGCTCTACGCCAAACTGCGCGACACCGGCGTCAAGGACGCGACCATCGAGGCGCTGCGCAAGGCGGTGCCGCCTGGACGCACCGCCGTCGCCTTGCTGGTCAGTCACGTGTCGGTCGCCGATCTGCAGCGCGAGCTGACCCGCTTCCCCCGGGCCGAGCTCGTCGAGACCAACATGCCGCCGGCCGCCGTCAACGCCGTCCAGGAAGCGCTGAACGAGGCGAACCGCGAGCCGTTCAGCGGCTGAGAAGCCTCACCGGCCGGGCGTCGATGCCGGGCGAGCTGACGGCGAGGTCAGGACCACGAGGTTCACCGTCCCGACGAGCGCCCCGCCCAGCAACACGCCGTAGGTGACCCACTGCAGCCCGCCGCCACCGCCGGGCAGGATGACGTCCCCCTCCGGCCGGGCGATCACCCCGAAGCCGATCATGACGATCAGCCAGGTCATGAACGGGGCCGCCATCGCCGAGGTCGTCGGAATCAGGCCTCGGGCGAGCCGCGGCAGCGCGATGTTGCTTGCGATCGCGAGCAGGACCGCGATCGGGACGATGGTGCTGCCGACGTAGTAGGGCACCAGCAGCGCCTCGAGCAGCGCGGCGAGGGCGCCGCTCAGCGCGACGAGGACGACCCCGATCCATTCCGGGCCGGTGGACGCGACCGGCTCGGCGGCTTTCGACGCAGTGGGCCGGCTCATCACTCGACGCCCGCGAACAGGTCGCGCTCACGCCCGTCGGCGTCGCGTTCCGGTCCGAGCTCGCCCTGTACGAGCCGGAAGTACTCAACCGCGAGAGCTTCCCGACCCAGCATGTTGGACAGCGCGAAGAACACCCCGTCCACGGAGATCTGGGTCCGGTGCGCGGCGAGCGCAGCCATCTTGGCCGCGCCGAATCCGGTGGCGTCCACGGCCGTGGTGACCAGCGCGTCGTCGACGCCGAAGGCCAGCGCGTCGACGTCGGCCACGCCGAACGGCAGGTCGCCTCCGCTGTTCGCGATCGCCTCGAAGCCGGCCTTGAGCACCGACTTCGGCGTCGCCGTCCAGTAGAACTTCGACACCCGCCACGGATCCCCGTCGCCGTAGGCCGGGTCGGCGGCCCGCTCGGCGGCAGCCGTCGCCACTCGGTGGGCCATGATGTGGTCCGGGTGACCGTAGTCGCCGTTGTCGTCGGAGGTGATCATCACCTGCGGACGGACCTCGCGCACGACCTCGACCGCAGCCGCAACCGCGGCGTCGAACACCTCGGGCGAACTCGCCGCCTGCCAGAAGGCGCGCGGGTGCTCGTTCGCCGGCGTGCCCATCATGCCGCTGTCGCGAAATCGGCCCGGCCCACCCAGGTAGCGGTGATCGGCGACCCCCAACGCCCGCATCGCGGCGTCGAGCTCGCAGATCCGCAGCCCGCCGAGCTGGTCGGCCTGGGCCGCCTCCAACTGCGCGTAGGCCGGCACCAGGATCTCGCCCTCTTCGCCGAGCGTGCACGTCACGAGAGTGACGCCGGCACCCTGAGCGGCGTAGTACGCCATCGTCGCACCCGCCGTGATCGACTCGTCGTCCGGGTGGGCGTGGACAAGCAGCAGCCGTCGGTCGGTCACGAACCAGAACCGTACCGGGTCAGGACGAGTCGCCTTCGAGCACCAGCTCGCCCTCTTCGTCCACGAAGACGTCATCGCTGAGCCGCTGCGGTACGAGCGCCGGCGCCCCCGGCATGCAGACCATCGGCGCCGCGGCGAGTTCGTCGCTGGGGCGTCCGCTCGGCCACGTGGCGAGCGCGGCCTGCTCGGTGCCGACCTCGGTCCCGATCTCGAGGATGTCCGTGCGGGCCGCCGCGAAGTGACAGGCGGCCTCGTGTCCGGTGAACTTCGACTCGAGGACCGGCTCGACGTTCACGCACCACTCGCGCTGCCGGTTGTCCAGCTCGTCGCGGAACTTCGGGCACCGGGTGCGGAAGCGGCAGCCGCTCGGCGGGTTGACCGGGCTCGGCACGTCGCCGGTGAGCAGGATCCGCTTGCGTT
>DATAQD010000014.1:0-5978 GCA_036264855.1 Jatrophihabitans sp.
CGGGCGGTCGGCGAGCTCCAGCGGCACCCCCTCTGCGCCGTCGGTCCGCAACCGGTCCAGGCGCGCCACCATCACATGCGTCTCATAATCCGGCGCCCAGCCGCGCTCGCCGAGCGCTGCATCGAGCAGCCGCCGGGCCTCGACGGGCACGTGCAGGCGCACCGGCAGGCCGCGCTCGGCGTACCACTCGTGCGCTCGCCCGAGGGCCTCGTCGAGCGGCAGGCCGGGCGCCTTCGCGGGCAGGACCGAGTTGGCGCGCCGCGTGAAGCCGTGATCGGCGCGCAGCAGCCAGCCGCCCAGTTCCTGGGAGTCGGCGGCGCGCAGCCCGCGGGCGGCCACCGCCTCGAGGGCGAGCTCGGCGGCGGTCGAGGCCGGCACGAGGCGCGCGATCGCGACGAGCCCGACCGGTACCTCGACCAGCCCGCTCCGGGACTCGATGACCGCGGTCTGCGCGTCCAGGCCGATCAGATCGCCGACGACGTCGCCGAAGGCCAGTCGGCCGTCCGGCGCCCGGTCCAGGACCCGTCTGACGCTGACCCGCCGACCCACCCAACTACGCTCGAGCACGAACGGCATACTAAGACCAACGCCGTTGACTGGACGCCCCGGAGGAAGTGCAGTGACCTACGTGATCGCCGAGCCGTGCGTCGACCTGCTCGACAAGGCCTGCATCGAGGAATGCCCCGTCGATTGCATTTACGAGGGTGACCGGATGCTCTACATCCACCCGGATGAGTGCGTCGACTGCGGTGCCTGCGAGCCCGTCTGCCCGGTCGAGGCCATCTTCTACGAGGACGACCTCCCGGAGAAATGGCGCGACTACTACGCGGCGAATGTCGACTTCTTCAACACCCTCGGCTCGCCCGGCGGCGCCTCGAAGGTCGGCAAGACCGCCAACGACCCGGACTTCATCAAGGCGCTGCCGCCCCAGGAAACCGAGCACTGACCGGGCGCGCTCACAACGCGTACATCGTCGCCACAACGGCCGAGCGGGTCGCGGTGGTCGACTTGCTCCAGCCGCCGGTCCGGGTCCACTGGTTGCCGGCGTAGGCGACCTTCTCGATACCCAGCCGGTCCGCGTTGGCGACGAACCAGGCCGCCGTCTGCCAACCGGCGCCGGGTACCCGAACCGTCTTGGCGTCCGACGCGGGAGGGTTGACGCCCAGCTGGGCGACGGCCTGACCGGCGACCACGGCCGGCGCGGCAACCTTCGTCGGGGTGCTGAACGTGCATGAGATGCCCTTCGGCCGCTTGCCGGTCAAGGCGTCGGCCAAGGCCTGCGCCTCGGGCTCGTGCTGCTTGTAAGCCTGCCCGTCGGCCGAGATCTGGACGTCCTGCACGGCCACCTCGAGCGGCAGCGTCCGCCAGTGGGGGATCTTGACGAGCGCGTCCAGGAACTCCTTGGTCGCCTCGCCGACATCGGTGAGGACCTGGGCGTTGCCGTTCCCCCACCCCTGGGACGGACGCTGTTGCAACACACCGACCGAGTCCCGGTCCCCGGCGCCGGAGGCCAGGTTGCGCAGCTTGCTCTCCTGCAGGGCGGCGGCGAGGGCGAGGACGGCGGCCCGCTCGGGGAGCTTGATCCGGTACATCGTGACGGCACCGACCATCGTCGACGCGACCGCCGCCTGGTCGGGGTCGAGGGTGTAGCCGCCGACCGTGCACGTGTCCGAGGTGAAGTGGTCCTTGGCCACCGACCACAGGGCGTGCAGGCCGAACGCGCCGCCGACGGCCACAGCCGCGGCTACGAGCGCGCCGACAAGGGCTTTTGTGGTGCGAGTTGCCATGGTCGGTTAGGAGTTCGCGTGCAATGCATCGTTGAGGGTGACGCCGCTCCCGGTGCGCGGCCGGGCCTCGAGCGCGCCAGTGACGCTGTTGCGCCAGTACTGCCAGCCCGGGGCGCCGGACAGCTCGGCGGCCTTCACCACGCGACCGTCGGGCAGGGTGAGCTTCGAACCGGCCGTGACGTAGGTGCCGGCCTCGACGATGCAGTCGTCCCCGAGTGAGATGCCGATACCGGCGTTGGCGCCGATGAGGCAGCGCCGCCCGACCGAGATGCGCTCCTTGCCGCCTCCCGAGAGGGTGCCCATGATCGATGCGCCGCCGCCGACGTCGGAACCGTCGCCCACGACGACGCCGGCCGAGATGCGTCCCTCCACCATCGAGGCGCCGATCGTGCCGGCGTTGTAGTTCACGAAACCCTCGTGCATGACGGTCGTGCCTTGGGCGAGGTGGGCGCCGAGCCGGACCCGGCTGGCATCGGCGATCCGCACGCCGGTCGGCACGACGTAGTCGGTCATCGTCGGGAACTTGTCGACCCCGTAGACGTGCACCGGACCCCTGCGCCGCAGCGCGAGCCGGGTGCTCTCGAAGCCCTCGACCGCGCACGGTCCGACGCTCGTCCACACCACGTTGGACAGCACACCGAAGATCCCGTCCAGGTTGAGCTCGTTGGGCGCGACAAGCCGGTGCGAGAGCAGATGCAGCCGCAGATAGACATCCGGGACGTCGGCCGGGGGCGCATCGAGGTCGATCTCGCTGACGAGGATGTCGAGGCGGACCCGGCGGTCAGACGCGCTCTCCTGGGTGCCGGTGACCGACGACAGCTCGTGCGGCGCGGACGCAGTAACGGGCAGCGCACCCAGCTCGGGTTCGGGGTACCAGGTGTCCAGCACCTGGTTCATCGCCTCGCCCGACGCCACACTGGTCGCCAGGCCGTAGCCCCATGCCCTGCGTTCACTCACGCTGTCAGGGTAACGAGCACGGCCTGAAGAACCTGATCAGCGGGGGGACGCTGCGCTTATCCGGTGCCGGGCACAATGCCGGCCCGCGTAGCCTCGCCCACGTGCTGGATCTCGCTGCGGACGCTGGGGTGCTGACTGCGGCCCTCGTCGACATCGAGTCGGTCTCGGGTTCGGAGGAACCTCTCGCCGGCCTCGTCGAGGACGCGCTGCGGGCCTGTCCGGACCTGTCGGTCCAGCGCGACGGCAACGTCGTCGTGGCCCGCACCAGCTTGGGACGTCCCCAACGGGTCGTGCTGGCCGGGCATCTCGACACCGTGCCTATTGCCGACAACATGCCTTCGCGGCTGGAGGGCGACACGTTGTGGGGCTGCGGCACCGCAGACATGAAGTCCGGCCTGGCGGTCATGCTCCGGGTGGCGCACCTGGTCGGTACGGGCTCGCTCGCCCCACGCGTCGACCTCACCTGGGTCAGCTACGACTGCGAAGAGGTGGAAGCGTCCCGCAACGGTCTGGGCCGGCTCGCGCGGACGCGTCCGGACATGTTGGCCGGCGACCTCGCGATCCTGCTCGAGCCGACCGACGGCGCGGTCGAGGGCGGCTGCCAGGGCACCATGCGGGCCGTGGTGCGCACCAGCGGGGTGCGAGCCCACAGCGCGCGGTCGTGGCTGGGGTCGAACGCGATCCACGCGGCCGCCCCGGTGCTGGGCCGCCTCACCGACTATGAGGCCCGCGTCGTGGACGTGGACGGACTGACCTACCGCGAAGGTCTCAACGCGGTCGGCATCGCGGGCGGTGTCGCCGGGAACGTGATTCCGGACGAGTGCGCGATCACGGTCAATTACCGGTTCGCGCCGGACCGTTCCGAGGACGAGGCGCTGGCGCACGTCCGCGACGTCTTCGCGGGCTTCGAGGTCGAGCCGACCGACAGTGCACCTGGTGCCCGGCCGGGACTGGACTCTCCGGTCGCGGCCGGCTTCGTCGCCGCAGTCGGTGGCCCGGCCCGGGCGAAGCTGGGCTGGACCGACGTGGCCCGATTCGGCCAACTCGGAATCCCGGCCGTCAACTTCGGGCCGGGCGACGCGAACCTGGCGCACAAGCCGGAGGAGCACGTCTCGGTGGCCCGGATCCTCGAGGCGGAGGCCGCTCTCCTCCGGTTCCTGTCGTGAGCGTCGTCGCCGCCGTGCACCGCGATGACACGCACCGGCTCAGCAAACGCCGGGTCGAACAGATCCGGCTGCGGGCGGGCTGGGGCGTCGAGGGGGACGCCCATGCGGGTGGCACCGTCGCGCACCTGTCGCGGGTCCGGCGTGATCCGACCGCCCCCAACCTGCGCCAGTTGCACCTGCTGGCGGGCGAGCTGCTGGACGAACTCCTCGAGCGCGGCTTCGAGGTGGCGGCCGGGAACCTGGGCGAGAACATCACGACGCGAGGTCTTGATCTGCTCGCCGTGCCGACGGGTACGAGGCTGCGGCTCGGCGCCGACGCGATGATCGACGTGACGGGTCTGCGCAACCCGTGCCCGCAGCTGGACCGCTTCCAGTCCGGGTTGCAGCGCGCCGTTGTGGACCGAGCCCCCGACGGCACGCTCGTGCGCCGGGCCGGGATCATGGCCGTGGTGGTCCGCGACGGCACGGTGCGGGTCGGAGACGCGATCGAGGTGACGCTGCCCGATCCGCCGCATCAGCCTCTTCAGCCGGTCTGAACCGCATCCGCCGGGTCGGCGTCGGCCTGCATGCGGGTGACCAGGGCGTCTGCGGCTCGAGGCTTCAGCTCGGCGGGCGGGCACGGCTCAGTAGACGGCCACCCCGTAGGCCGACAGCGCCGCAGTGACCGGCTGGAAGAACGTCGTCCCGCCGCTCCGGCAGTCGCCGCTGCCGCCCGAGGTCAGGCCGAGGGCGGCCGTGCCGTCGTACAGCGGGCCGCCGCTGTCGCCGGGCTCGGCGCACACGGTCGTCTGGATGAGCCCGCGCACGGTGCCGCCGCTGCTGTAGTGCACCGTCACGTTGAGTGCGGTGACCCGCCCGGTGTGGATCCCGGTCGTGCTGCCGCGACGCGTGACCGACTCGCCGACGTGGGCGTTGGCTGCGGTGGTGATCTCCTGGCTGCCGACCGTCCCCGGGTAGCTGGTGAAGGACGGGTCGTACTGCACGAGCGCGTAGTCCTTGCCCGGAAACGTCGCGCCGACCGTGTTGCCGAGGAATGTCGTGTGGTTCGCCGAGCTCCACCACTTGGCCTCGGACTTGCCGCAGTGTCCCGCGGTGAGGAAGTAGTGGGTGGCGCCCTTGATGACGTTGAACCCGAGCGAGCACCGGTACCTCGCTCCGTAGATCGCGTCTCCGCCCGAGATGTCCAGGTGGAAGCTGCCGGCCTCCGTCTGCAGTCTCGCGGCCGAACCGAGGCGATGGACGGCCGCGCGGACCGCGGCCAGCCGGCGTCCGGCGACCGTCCGGTCCACGGAGACGACCACCTCGTTCGTGGCGGGGTCCACTCCCCACGCGGTGCCCGCGAACGCGACGGAGCGGTCCAAGCTCTGCATCGCCGCGGCCAGCCGCACGCCACTGGCTGGGCCGGCGCCGGCCGAGGCGGGGGAGGCCGTCAGCACGCCGACCGAGGTGACGCTGAGCGCGAGGACGGTGGCCACGCGGCGGAGGGCGGATCGGGTCGGCGTCATGACGCCTCCAGGCACTTCCGGGGCGGTGGTGGCGGTCCCGGTTGACGTCACGCACCGTCGGTAGGGTTCCCGCCAGGATGCCGCGTATCCGGCAAATCGACAAGACCGCCACCGCGCCCGGCTCGCCGCCGATCGTGATCACTCGCTCGCGGCCCGTCGCGGCTCGGGATCGCTGCCATCCCGGTTGTGCGGCCACGCCGGCGCGGGCACTACCGTCCGAGTCATGGCGGACGACTCGAAGCGGACCGAGCAGCACCGGGGCCCGGTCGTGCTGCGGCGCGGCCAGATCAGTGCGGGAACGACGGATCAGCGACTGCTCGACTCGCGGGGCTCGTCCGCGTGGGTGCATACCGACCCGTGGCGCGTCCTTCGCATCCAAAGTGAGTTCGTCGAGGGCTTCGGCCTGCTCGCTGAGCTCGGCGCGGCGGTGTCGGTGTTCGGCTCGGCCCGCACGCGCCCCGGTCACCCCGAGTACGACTGGGGAGTTGCGATCGGTGGTGCGCTGGCCCGGGCCGGCTTCGCCGTGATCACCGGTGGCGGGCCCGGTGCGATGGAGGCTGTCA
>DATAQD010000039.1:0-6802 GCA_036264855.1 Jatrophihabitans sp.
ACAGCCGCCCGGCACCGCAGCTGACCACTCGATATCGTCTCGAAGTCCCGGGCCGCGGCCGAGTGGCCGTTGGCGAGCCCGGTCCCGACGTCAGTCCTGGGCGCGCAGGTAGCGGCCGAAGTGCGGGACGGTGAACGCGATGCGGCCGCGCTGACCGGAGTAGACGAGGCCCTTCTTCAGCAGGCCGTCCCGGGCCGGCGAGAGCGATTGGGCCGGTCGCCGCAGCGACTCGGCCACCGCGGCCGTCGCGACGGCGTCGGTCGCGGCTTCGGCCACCTCGGCCATCGCGCGCAGGTACTCCCGCTCGGCCGGCGTGGCCCGCTCATAGCGCGATCCGAAGAACCCGACGGCGAGTTCGGCCTCGGCTTCCGGCGCGGCGACGGCGACGTCGGCGGCGGTGATCGGCGACCCCGGCGCGACGTCCCACGCGACCTTGCCGTAGGCCTGCACGAAGTACGGGTACCCGCCGGTCGCGTCGTACATCGCGGCGAGCGCGTCGTCGGTGAAGTCCGCGCCTTCGTCGCGGGCCGGCGAGCGGAGCGCGACATCGGCGGCCGCGCGGTCGAGCCGGTCGATGCGTGCATAGCGGAACAGCCGTTCGGAGTACGACTTGGACGCGGCGAGCACGGCCGGCAGGTGCGGCAGTCCGGCGCCGACGACGACCAGGGGCAGTCCCTGCTGGGAGACCTCGTGGCAGGCCGCGCACAGGGCGGAGACGTCATCCGGGCCGAGGTCCTGCATCTCGTCGATGAAGACGGCTACGCCGTGACCGGAATCGCCGGCGAGTCCCGCGACGTCGGTGAGCAGTTCGACCAGGTCGATCTCGATGTCGCCGGAATCCGCGCGTCCCGGTACCGCGGGCACGTCGATGCCCGGCTGCCATGGGCGCCCCTTCGGGCCGGCGTCGCGCTGGGCGAAGGATTTCACGACCCCGAGGACGTGGCCCGCCTCGTCCTGGTTGCGTCCGGCCAATTCGCGCACGGCGACGTGCAGGGCGGCGGCGATCGGCCGCCGGATCGACTGATCGGGACGCGCCTCGAGCTTGCCGGTTCCCCAACCCCGGCGGACCGCGGCCGAGCGCAGGGCGTTGAGCAGGACGGTCTTGCCGACGCCGCGCAGCCCGGTCAGCACCATGGAGCGTTCCGGGCGACCCCGCGCGATGCGTTCGAGGGCGACATCGAAGCCGGTCAGTTCGGCGTCGCGGCCGGCCAGCTCGGGCGGACGCTGCCCGGCACCGGGCGCGTACGGGTTGCGTACCGGGTCCATTGCCCTACCGGCTCTGCGCGCTAGCGGTCATCGCTCATCGCCTCTCGTTTGCTGCGGTCACTCGTATCGGACCGTATCGGGCTGTCTAGCGGAAACCGCAGATTGACCGAGAAAGCGCAATCGTGTCGCGCGGGCGGTCGCCAGCGCCACAGCGGACAGGTGCGGTGAGCCGCGTGCCCTAGCATCGACGGGCTGACGAATTGGAGCGCGCGCATGAAGCTGTCGGTCATCGGCACCGGGTATCTCGGTGCGACGCACGCTGCCGCCATGGCCGAACTCGGTCACCAGGTCGTCGGGGTGGACATTGACGCCACGAAGATCGCGAGTCTGTCCGCGGGGCAGGTGCCCTTCTTCGAGCCGGGCCTGCCCGAGCTGCTCGCCAAGCACGTCGCGTCGGGGGCGCTGCGCTTCAGCTCCTCGCTGGCCGATGTCGCCGACGCCGAGATTCATTTCGTCTGCGTCGGCACGCCGCAGAAGCCGGGCGAGTTCGCCGCCGATCTGATGTTCGTCGACGCGGCCTTCGCGGCCCTGCTCGCGCACGTCAGGCCGGGGTCCGTGGTCGTCGGAAAGTCCACCGTGCCGGTCGGGACGGCGTCCCGGTTGGCGCTCGCAGTCACCGCAGCCGGAGCCGCGCTGATCTGGAACCCCGAGTTTCTGCGCGAGGGATTCGCGGTCAAGGACACGCTGAACCCCGACCGCATCGTCATCGGCGCCGAGGACGAGACGGCTCGGGGGGTGCTCGAACGGGCCTACGCGCCGATCATCGCCACCGGGATCCCCGTCGTCGTCACTGACTTCCAAACCGCCGAGCTCGTCAAGGTTGCCGCGAACTCCTTCCTGGCCACCAAGATCTCGTTCATCAACGCGATGGCCGAGATCTGCGAGGTGACCGGCGCCGACGTCAACGAGCTGGCCGTCGCGATCGGCCACGACGCCCGGATCGGGCATCGATTCCTGCACGCCGGACTTGGCTTCGGCGGTGGGTGCCTGCCCAAGGACATCCGGGCGTTCATGGCCCGTGCCGGCGAGCTGGGCGTGGACCAGGCCGTCGCATTCCTGAAGAACGTCGACGAGATCAACCTGCGCCGGCGCGCCCGCATGGTCGATCTCACCCGCGAGATGCTGGACGGATCGCTGGCCGGGCGCCGGGTCGGCATCCTGGGCGCGGCGTTCAAGCCGAACAGTGACGACATCCGCGACTCGCCGGCGCTCGACGTTGCCTTCGCGATCCAGCGCGGCGGCGCGGCGGTGCGGGTGTACGACCCGGAGGCCATGCGCAACGCGAAGGACGACTACCCGACGCTGGCCTACGCGCCAACAGCGCTGGACGCCTGCAAGGACGCCGACGTCGTCCTGCACCTGACCGAGTGGCAGGAGTTCCGCGACCTACGCCCCGATGATCTGGCGGCCGTGGTGCGCGAACGCGTCATCATCGACGGCCGCGGCGCCCTCGACGCGGCCGAATGGCGCGCGGCTGGCTGGCAGTTCCGCGCCCTCGGGCGTCCCTGACGCCTAAGGGGCAGGTCGCGCGATTCGCACCAGCGGGATCTCGCGCCCGGCCGTGTCCTGGTGATCGGCGACGTGCGGAGCCATGTCGATCCACCGGCGGTAAGCGTCCTCGCGTTCCGCGCCGAACAGGATGACCGCCTCGGCTGACCACGTCGCGCCAGTGATCTCGACCGTCACGTGCGGGTCGGCCTCGAGGTTGCGGTACCAGTCCGGGTCCTTCGACGCACCCATGTTGGACGCGAACAGCAACAGGTTGCCGTCGGCGTCGGTGGTGTAGCCGAGGGGGACGGTGCGCTGCTCGCCGCTGCGTCGCCCGGTGGTGGTCAGCAGCACCAGCGAGTCGAAGTGGACGGGCCCGACTTCCCCGATGCCGCGACTGGCCCGGAATTTCGCGATCACCCGCTGGTTCATCGCCTGCATGTCGATGCCGTCGGTCATGTGAGCGATCCCGATCTACTCACTCGCTGGGCAGGGTCAGGATTTCGGCGCCGTCGTCGGTGACGACGATCGTGTGCTCCCATTGCGCGGCCCACGAGCCGTCCTTGGTGAGGACGGTCCAGTCGTCGTCCCACATGAACCAGTCGTACCCGCCCAGCGTGAGCATGGGCTCGATGGTGAACGTCATGCCCGGCTCCAGCACCGTGGTCGCCCGGGGCTCGTCGTAGTGCAGGATCGTCGGTCTGGTGTGGAAGCTCGGGCCGACGCCGTGCCCGGTGTAGTCGCGCACGACGCCGTAGCCGAACCGCTTGGCGTAGGACTCGATGACGCGGCCGATGACGCTGATCGGGCGCCCGGGGTGGACCGCCTTGACCCCGCGCAGCAGCGCCTCACGCGTGCGCTCACCGAGGTCGTGGGCGTCCTGGGCGACGTCGCCGGCGTAGAACGTGGCGCAGGTGTCGCCGTGCACACCGCCGATGTAGGCGGTGATGTCGACCTTGACGACGTCGCCGTCCTGCAGCGGGCGCGAGTCGGGGATGCCGTGGCAGATGACCTCGTTGACGCTGGTGCACAGCGACTTCGGGAAGTTCTTGTAGCCGAGCGTCGACGGGTACGCCCCGCGCGCGATCATGAACTCGTGCCCGATCCGGTCGAGTTCGTCAGTGGTGACGCCCGGCGCGACCCCCCGACCGACCTCGACCAGGGCGTCAGCGGCGATGCGCCCGGCGATCCGCATGCGCTCGATCGTGTCGGCGTCCTTGATCAGCGGATCGTCGAAATCGGCCTTGGTGCCCGGCCAGGTTCCGACGTAGTGCGGGCGGACGATCGACTTGGGCACGTCGCGGCGGGCCGAGATCGTGCCGGGCTGCAGCGGCGTGCTGACGGTCATGCGTCCATTCTGCCTCGCCGGGGAGTGCTCAATGACAGCGCATGAAACGCCTCGGTCACACCTCGACGACCATCGGGACGAGCATGGGGCGGCGGCGGTACTCGCGGTCGACCCAGCGCCCCACCGTCCGGCGCACCAGATGCTGCAGCGCCTCGGCGTCGCGGGTGCCGTCAGCCAGCGCCTTCTCCACGACGTCGGTCAGCTCCAGGCTGATCGGGTCGAGCGCGGCGCGGTCGTCACTGAAACCGCGGGCCGTGATCTCAGGCCCATAGACGACCCTGCCGGCTTCGAGATCGACCGCGACGAGGATGGACAGGAAGCCGTCCTCGCCCAGGATGCGGCGGTCCTTGAGGGTCGTGTCGCCGATGTCGCCGACCTCGAGGCCGTCGACGTAGACATAACCGACCGGGATCTTGCCGACGATCGACGCCAGCCCGTCGACGAGGTCCACCACGGTGCCGTCCTCTGCGAGCATGATCCGCTCGTCGGTCAATCCCATCGACCGGCCGATCGCGGCGTGCGCGCGCAGGTGCCGCCATTCGCCGTGCACCGGCATCAGGTTGGTGGGGCGTACGGCGGTCAGCAGGTAGCGCAGCTCGCCGGCCGGCGCGTGCCCGGAGACGTGCACCAGCGCCATCGACTTGTGGATCACCGTCGCGCCGAGCCGCGACAGCCCGTTGATCACCTGGCCGACCGACGTCTCGTTGCCGGGGATCAGCGAGGACGCCAGCAGGATGGTGTCGTCGGAGGAGATCCGGATCGTCTGGTGCTCGCGGTTCGCCATCCGCGACAGCGCTGACAGTGGTTCGCCCTGCGAGCCGGTCGAGATCAGCAGCACCCGGCGGGACGGCAGCTCCTCGGCCGTCTTCAGATCGACCATGAGGCCGTCCGGCACGCGGAGCACGCCGAGATCGCGCGCGATCTGCATGTTGCGCACCATCGAACGGCCGACCAGCGCCACCTGACGCTCGCTCTCCACCGCCGCGTCGAGCACCTGCTGCACGCGGTGCACGTGCGAGGCGAAGCAGGCCACGATGATCCGCCCCGGCGCCTTGTGGATCACGTCGGTGACGACGGTGCCGACCTCGCGCTCGGAGGGGATGAAGCCGCCGACCTCGGCGTTCGTCGAGTCCGACAGCAACAGGTCGACGCCCTCGTCGCCCAGCCGCGAGAAGCCGGGCAGGTCGGTGAGCCGGCCGTCCAGCGGGGTCTGGTCCATCTTGAAGTCGCCGGTGTGCAACACGGTCTGCCCGCCCACCCGGATCGCGACGGCCAGGGCGTCGGGGATGGAGTGGTTCACCGCAAAGAACTCCAGCCCCCACGGCCCCAGGCCGAGCCGTTCACCTTCCTTGACGGTGCGCAGATCGGCCTTGATGCGGTGCTGGTCGAGCTTGGCCGAGACCAGAGCGAGGGTGAGCCGCGAGCCGAACACCGGGATGTCCACCCGCTCGCGGAGCAGGTACGGCAGGGCGCCGATGTGGTCCTCGTGACCGTGGGTCAGCACCACCGCGTCGATGCGGTCGAGGCGGTCGGCGAAGGCCGACCAGTCCGGGAGCGTGATGTCGACGCCCGGCGAATTCGTCTTGCCGAGCAGCATCCCGCAGTCGACGACGATCAGCCGGCCGTCGAACTCGAACATTGTCATGTTGCGCCCGATCTCCTTGATGCCGCCGAGGGCGACGAGGCGCAGCGCGCCCTGAGGGAGTTCGGGTGGGGCGGGCAAGCCGTGCTTGCCGTGAGAAGTCACGCCCCGAGGCTATCGTCCAAACCATGTCGAACGTCGAGGCGTTGAACGCAGGTGACATCACCAAGGTCGGCCTGATCGTGATCGTGGCCCTGATCGTGATCGGTCTGCTGCTGAGCATCGTGATCACCGCGCTGGTCGGCCGGCTGATCATCCTGGTCGCGGTCGTCGTGCTCGGCGCGGTGGTGTGGCAGCAGCGCTCGTCGATCGAAGACAAGATCAATTCACACAAGTGTGATCTGAGCGCCACGTTCTTCGGCATTCATCTGGACGCGCCCCAGGCGGTCAAGGACGCCTGCGGCTAGACGCGGCGGCGGCGTCCCTGCAGGTAGTGGACCGCGGCCGGGATGAGGGCCAGCACCACGACGGCGATGACCGCGTAGTCGACCCAGCCCTTGTGCTGCTGGACGAACTTGATCTTGCCCAGGCGGTCGCCGAGCACCAGGACGCCGTCGGCCCAGAGGACGCCGCCGATCACGCTGTACAAGGCGTAGAGCCCGAACCGCATGCGACCGACACCGGCCATCACGGTCGCCACGGTGCGCACGATGGGCACGAAGCGGCCGATGATGACGGTCCAGGAGCCGAATCGGTCGAAGAATGCGTGCGAGCGTTCGACGTATTCGGGCCGGAAGAACTTCGAGTTGGGTCGGTCGAAGACGACCGGACCCGCGCGGTAGCCGATCCCGTAGCCGACGAGGTTTCCCGCCACCGCGGCGATCGGCGCCACGATGAGGAACGTGGTGAGCGGCGTCGTGATCCGTCCGGTCGCGATGCTGATGCCGGCGGCGAACAGCAGGGTGTCGCCGGGCAGGAAGAACCCGATCAGCAGGCCGCACTCGGCGAACAGGACGATCGCCAGCACCAGCAGCGCGCCCGAACCGGACAGGAGGGTGTCGGGACTGATGGGGTTCGCCAGGAGCACCTGCCGAAGTCTACTGAGTCCGGCCGGACGC
>DATAQD010000049.1:0-13790 GCA_036264855.1 Jatrophihabitans sp.
CGCCGAGTTCCGCCGCCGACTTCCGGCGGCTGGGCGCGTTGCCGCGGAGCCGATCTCAGCAGCCATACCGCGATAGGTTGCGGTCGTGCTCTACCGGACCCTCGAACTGACGCTCGCCCCCGCCTTGCGGATGGTGTTCCGGCCGACGGTCACCGGTCTCGAGAACGTCCCCCCGACCGGACCGGTGATCCTTGCCGCCAACCACGTGTCGTTCGCGGACGAAGTGTTCACGCCGCTGGCGGCCCGCCGCCAGATCGTGTACTTCGCCAAATCGGAGTACTTCACCGGACACGGGCTGCGCGGGCGCAGCGTGGCCGCGTTCTTCAACGCCATGGGGCACGTGCCGGTCGCGCGCGGCGACACCCGCTCGGCGGCCGGAGTCATCGAGATCGGGGTCGAGGTCCTCGAGGCCGGCCGCGCGCTCGGCATCTACCCCGAGGGCACCCGGTCCCGGGACGGCCGGCTGCACAAGTTCCGCACCGGCATCGCCCGGGTGGCGTTGCGCAGCGGCGCCCCCGTCGTGCCCGTCGGTCTGGTCGGCACCGGCGACGTCAAGTCACCTGAGGGCCGCATGTGGCATCGCGCCCCGGTCGAGGTGCACTTCGGCCTGCCCATGCGATTCGGGCACCTGGCCGAGCAGGAACGCAGTGCCCGTGTGTTGCGCGAGGTGACCGAGCAGGTCCGTGCGGCCGTGCAGGAACTCTCCGGCCAGGAGTACGTCGACGCCTACGCGCCCCCCGTCAAACTGGCCTAGTAGACGATCGGACGGGCGCGGGCTGACGAACCGGTCACCGCAGGGTGATGCGCCGCGGTCACGGCGCGTTCCCGTTCCTAGACTGACGACGTGCCCGCCCCGCTCCACGCCGTCGAGGTCGTCGATCTCGTCAAGGCGTACGGGCCGCGCCGGGCCGTGGACGGGCTGTCCCTGATCGTCCCGACCGGGTCGGTGTTGGCCCTGCTCGGACCCAACGGCGCCGGCAAGACAACGACCGTCGAGATCTGCGAAGGTTTCCGGCGTCCGGACAGCGGAACCGTCCGCGTCTTCGGCCTGGACCCGGTCGCGGATGCGGGAGCCCTGCGTCCGCGGGTTGGCGTGATGCTGCAGGACGGGGTAGGCGGCTATACCGGCGCCTCGGCGCTCGAGATGTTGCGCTTGTTCGCCTCGTATGCCGCCAACCCCCAGGACCCGGACACGCTGCTCGGCATCGTCGGCCTCACCGAAGGCCGGGACACCGCGGTCAAGCGGCTCTCCGGCGGACAGCAGCAGCGGCTCTCGCTCGCTCTGGCTCTCGTCGCCCGTCCCGAGCTGGTATTCCTCGACGAACCCACGGCCGGCATGGACCCGCAGTCGCGCCGAGGTACCTGGGACCTCATCCGCTCGCTGCGGCACGACGGCGTCACCGTGGTCCTCACCACGCACTTCCTGGACGAGGCCGAACAGCTGGCCGACACCGTCGTCGTGATCGACGCCGGCCGGGTCGTGGCCCACGGCAGCCCGGCCGAGCTGACCCGCGCCGGCGCCGAGGGTCAGCTTCGGTTCCGGGCCGTGCCGGCCCTGGGCATCGAGTCACTGGTGGCCGCGCTGCCCGCCGGATCCCAGGCCCGTGAGGACGAGCCGGGCCGGTACGTGATCACCGGAGACGTCACGCCCCAGCTGCTGGCCCTGCTCACCGCCTGGTGCGCGTCGCAGCACGTCATGGCCGAGGACATCACCGTCGGCCGGCGGACCCTTGAGGACGTGTTCCTCGAGCTGACCGGACGGGAGCTGCGGGCATGACCGCGCCCTCATTCGCGCCGGCCCCGGCCGCCGCCCCGCGGTCGCGCATGCTGGCCGCCCAGGTGGCCATGGAGTTCAAGCTGCTGCTGCGCAACGGCGAACAGGTGGGCCTCACCCTGGTGATCCCGCTCCTGCTGCTCTTCTTCTTCAACCTGCCGCTGCTCTACAAGCTGAACACGCCGCGCCGGATCGACTTCGTCGTGCCGAGCATGATCGCGCTGGCCGTGATGTCGGCGGCCTTCACCGGCCTGGCCATCGGCACCGGATTCGAGCGCAAGTACTCGGTGCTCAAGCGGCTGGGCGCGACCGCCTTGCCCCGATCGGTGCTGATCCTGGGCAAGACGTTGTCCGTCCTGCTGCTCGAACTCGTCCAGCTGGTCCTGATCTGCGGCCTGGGTCTCGCCTTGGCCTGGCATCCGCAGGTCAACCCGGTGCCGGCCGTCCTGCTGGTCGTGCTGGGCACGGTCGCGTTCGGCGGGCTCGGACTGCTCGTCGCGGGCACGCTGCGCGCCGAGATCACGCTGGCCGCCGTGAACCTGATCTGGCTGATCCTGCTCTTCGCCGGCGGCATCGCGATCCCGCTGGACAAGTACGGGCGCACGGCCAACGACATCCTGCAGTACCTGCCCTCGGCCGCGCTGTCGGACGGGCTGCACCAGGTGCTGCAGCAGTCCGCCGGCGGCTGGCCGATTCGTGACGTGGTCACCCTGCTCGTGTGGGCCGCGGTGGCCCTGCCCGCCGCGGCGCGGTGGTTCCGGTGGGAGTGAGCGCGGGCCCGGCACTGGCCGGGCCGCCGCGGTCCTTGACGGGTTGGACGACGTCGCCGAGCACCCTGCGTCGGCTCGCCCTGGCCTCGGTCGTCGTCAACGTCGCCATCGTCGTGACCGGCGGCGCGGTCCGGCTCACGAACTCCGGTCTGGGCTGCCCCACCTGGCCGCGGTGCAGCGGCTCGCAGCTCGTGCCCAGCGACAAGCTCGGGATCCACGGCGCGATCGAGTTCACCAACCGCACGCTGACCGGCGTCGTCGGCGTGATCCTCGTCCTCACCTTGCTGGTCGCCTGGCGGCAGCGACGCCACGCCGGTCTGGCGTTGCTGGCCCTGGCGGGCATTCCGGCCCAGGCGGTGCTCGGTGGCATCGTCGTCCTCACCGACCTCAACCCGTGGCTGGTCGCCCTGCATTTCCTGCTGTCGGTGGCCATCATCGCGGTGACGTTCCTGCTCTGGTGGCGGGTGAGCGAGCATCCCGCGTCCGTGGTGTCATCCCCGGCGCGGGCGCTCGTCCGGCTGATGGTGGGGGTCGCCGCGCTCGTCCTGGTCGCGGGCACCGTGGTGACCGGCGCCGGTCCGCATGCGGGCGACGTCAAGAACGGGCAGGTGCACAGGATTGCCCTGCCGATCATCGGACTGACGCAGTTGCACGCCGATCTCGTGATGGTCCTCATTGGCCTGACGGTCGGCGCGCTCGCCCTGGCGCATGTCCTGCGGGCCGGTCCACTCCGGCGGGCCGCCGGCGCGCTGCTCGCGGTCGAGCTGGCGCAGGGCGCCATCGGCTACACGCAGTACTTCCTGCACGTGCCGGCCCTGCTGGTCGGCGTGCACATGCTGGGCGCGTGTCTGGTGTGGCTGGCCGCGCTCTGGGTCCTGCTCAGCTCCGCCGCCGGGAGCGTCCCGGCCGCGCCCGCGATCGCTGGTCAGTGACCCCGCCTGGTTGTGACCGGCACCGCGCGGGTACACCCCGGACATGACAATGGATTCACGCTATCGAAGCCGCAGCGGTGTCGGCCGCATAGTGGCGATTCTGGTTGTCGTCTGGTTGATCATCGGTGCCATCGCCGCCGGTCAGAGGCACTACTACACCGACCGGAAGCAGACCTGCGCCTCGGTGTCGACGATGTTGTTGACGATCGTGGCGGGACCGCTGAACTACCTGGGCGTCAATCCGAAGTCGTCGTGCCCGCACGTGCCGCAGCCGAGCAAGTAGCACTCAGAACAGCTGCGTGATCGTGTAGATGGCCAGGCCGGCCAGCGCGCCGACCACCGTGCCGTTGATGCGGATGAACTGCAGATCCCGGCCCACCTGGAGCTCGAGCCGTCGGCTCGTCTCCTCGGTGTCCCACCTGGACACGGTCGTCGAGATGATGTCGGTCAGGTCGTCGCCGTAGTGGGTGACGATGTGGCCCGTCAGCCGCTGCAGGGCTTCTTCGACCTTGGCCGAGACGTGCGGATCGTCGCGCAGCACCTCGCCCACGCGCATGGTGACCGATTCCGTCGACCGGCGCAGGTCCGACCCCGGGTCGGCGGCGCCGTCGAGGATGAGCTTCTTCATCGTGCCCCACAGGTTGCCGAGGTAGGCATGCACGCTGGGGTGGTCGAGCAGTTCCACCTTGGCCCGCTCGACCTTCGCGATCTGCTCCGGGTCGTTGCGCAGGCGCTCGGCCAGGGCCCGCAGCTGCGCGTCAAAGCTGTGCCGCACGCCGTGGTCCGGGTTGATGGTCACGTCAGCGAGGAACGACTGGACGAGCGAGAAGCCCTTCGCGAAGACCCGTTCGTCGACCCATTCCGGGATCCACTCCGGCGACTCCTCGGCAACCCGCTTGCGGAGCAGTCCCCGGTTGTCGTCCAAGAAGTGCATCAGCCCCTTGAGCGTGCTGGTCAGCGCGGTCTGGTGCTGCCCGGAGTCGCAGAGGGCGTCGACGAGCCGGGCGAGCACCGGGGCCAGGTCCAGCTCCCGCAGCCGCTTGTCGGCAAACGCGGCGACGGAGTTGCGCAGCTCGTCGTCGCGCAGGACACCGGCCAACCCGGCGATCGCACTGCTGAGCTCCTCGGCCATGCGATGCGCGTGCGCCGGGTCGGCGAGCCACTCCCCGACTCGCCGCGGCACCTGGGCGTCCGCGACCCGCTCGCTGATGATCTCGGTGGTGAGGAAGTACTGGTGGACGAAGCCGGCCAGCCCCTCGCCGATCTGGTCCTTCTTGTTCGGGATGATCGCCGTGTGCGGGATCGGCAGCCGCAGCGGGTGCCGGAACAGCGCGGTGACGGCGAACCAGTCCGCCAGCCCGCCGACCATGGACGCCTCGGCGGCGGCTTGGATGTAGCCCCACGCCCCGTTCCCATGCCCGACGGCCCGGCACACGACGTATACGACGCCGGCGGCGAGCAGCATGCTCGCGGCGATCAGCTTCATCCGCCGCAGGGCCCGGATCCGGTCCTCGGCGACCGCCGGGAACGCGGGGGCAGTCCGGGTGGCGGTCACGTCCGCGCCGCGATCGCTGTCGCGAACGTGTCCGCCGGTCGCGTCGGCGCTTCGACCGGCCCGTACTGCAGGAACAGCGAGGGCTCGGTGAGCTCGATCTCGATGACCACCGGTCCGTTCGGGGATGGCAGCAGGTCGACGCGGGTGTAGAGCTGGTCCGCGCCGAAGCGCGCTCGGATGGCCGCCATCGCGGCCGCGCCGACCGCCAGTTCCTCCGCGCTCGGGGTCCGCCGGTCGATCCGCTCCTCGACGTAGAGCTCCCGCCCGTGGACGGGGTGCGTGATGCCTGGGGGCAGCATCGCGCCCTTCACGATCGCGTGGCTGAACGTGCCGTCCAGATAGATCAGCGCCGTCTCACCGGCGGTGTCGACGGCGTCGAGGTAGGGCTGCACGAGAACGACGCGACCGGCGTCGTGCAGGTGGGCGACGTGCCGCTGCGCCGCGTCGTCGCGACCGGCGCTGAAGCGGCCCGCGCCCCGGGAGCCGGCACCCACCGAGGGTTTGACCACGAATTGCCCGTACCCGGGAAGCGGGGCGACCTCACCCGGGGTCACGAAGGCGGTCGGCACGATGGGCACGCCCGCGGCCTCGAGGTCCTGCAGGTAGAGCTTGTCGGTGTTCCACGCGACGACGGCCGCGTCATTGGCCACCCGCGGCAGCTTGCGCACCCAGGCCAGGTAGGCGTCCCGGCCCGCCGTGTAGTCCCAGGTCGATCGGAGGACGACGAGCGCGTCGGCCCAGCGCACGTCGGGATCGGTCCAGGCCGCCCACCGCGCTGTGACGCCGGCGCGGTTCAGGGCATCGAGCAGGACGTCCCCGTCCTCGTCGCCATCGGGCAGGGCGGCGCAGGTCGCGAGCAGGACGGCAGGCACGATCCGATCGTACGGAGCGGGCGAGGCGGGGATCAGCGGACGAAGGTGTCGACGGCAACCGCGACGAAGAGGAACGCGAGGTAGCTGTTGGACAGGTGGAACAGCTGCATCGCCGCCTTGGCGTTCTCGCCCCGCCGGGTGCGGGCCAGCAGGCGATGCGCCGCGCCCACCAGCAGGACACCCGCGGCCGCGGCCAGGACGCCGTAGAGCCAGCCCGTCGCCACCGGCCACAGCAGCAGGGAGACCAGGGCGGTCAGCCAGGAGTAGGCGACGATCTCGCGGGCGACCCGCAGCGGCGAGGCCACGACCGGCAGCATCGGCACGCCGGCCCGCGCGTAGTCCTCGCGGTAGCGGATCGCCAGCGCCCAGAAGTGCGGCGGGGTCCAGAAGAAGACCACGGCGAACAGGACGCACGGTGCCCAGGCCAGCGAGCCAGTGACGGCCGACCAGCCGATCAGCACCGGCATGCAGCCGGCCGCGCCGCCCCAGACGATGTTCTGGGCGGTGCGGCGCTTGAGCAGCATCGTGTAGACGACGACGTAGAACGCGATCGCGGCGGCAGTCAGTCCGGCGGCCAGCCAGTTGGTGACCGCGCCCATCAGGCCGACCGCGATGACCCCGAGCACCAGTCCGAACACGAGCGCGCCGCCGGGCGAGACGTCGTGGCGGGCCAGCGGACGGTGGTCGGTGCGGCGCATCAGTTCGTCGATGTCGCGGTCGACGTAGCAGTTCAGCGCGTTGGCGCTGCCGGCGGCCAGCGTGCCCCCGACCATGGTGACGACAACCACCCACAGCTTCGGCAGGCCGCCTGCGGCCAGGATCATCGCCGGCAACGTGGTGACCAGCAGCAGTTCGATGATGCGCGGCTTGGTCAGCGCGACGTAGGAGGCGATCCGTCCGCGCCGGGGCGCTTCGCGGCGGCGACCGGGCCGGCTGGATCGAAGGACCCCGTCGTGGCCCGATCGCGCGGGCGACGCCGGACGGACCGGCGCGACGGGGGTCTGCGTCACCGGATCAGACTAGCCGCCGGGCTCGCCCCCACCGAACGCAGCAGGCCGTCCCGGCCCGGCCCGCTCTCAGTTGGGGCTGCCCTTCAGGCTCCCGGCAACACTCGTTGTGGCTACGCTTGGCGCTTGGGTAGGACAAGCAGCGACAACCGGCACTAACCCCGCCGCACACACCGCGATCCGAAGGGACCCGATCGCCCGTGAACGACTCCGAGGACGTCGTCAAGACGACGCACCCCGACTGGTGGACCGACCTCGACACCCAGGCCGTGGACACGGCCCGATTGCTCGCGGCCGACGCCGTGCAGAAGGTCGGAAACGGGCACCCGGGCACCGCGATGAGCCTGGCGCCGCTGGCCTACCTGCTCTATCAGCGCGTCCTGCGTCACGACCCGACCGATCCGGCCTGGGCGGGCCGGGACCGGTTCATCTTGTCCAACGGCCATTCGTCGCTGACCCAGTACTGCCAGCTGTTCCTGTCCGGGTACGGGCTCGAGCTCGCCGACCTCGAGTCGTTGCGCACGTGGGGCTCGCGCACCCCCGGCCACCCCGAATACGGCCACACCGCCGGGATCGAGGTCACCACCGGCCCCCTCGGCCAGGGGGTCGCCAACGGCGTCGGGATGGCGATGGCCTCGCGGCGCGAACGCGGCCTGTTCGATCCGGACACCGCCCTGGGCGAGTCCCCGTTCGACCATCACATCTATGTGATCGCCGGCGACGGCTGCCTCGAGGAAGGCATCTCGAGCGAGGCGTCCTCGCTGGCCGGCCATCAGCAGCTCGGCAACCTGATCATGTTCTACGACGACAACCACATCTCGATCGAGGACGACACGGCGGTCGCGTTCAGCGAGGACGTCCTGGCCCGCTACGCCGCGTACGGATGGCACGTCCAGCGGGTCGACTCCGGAGAGGACGTCGTCGCGATCGAGGCGGCGATCGACGCCGCCCGGGCGGTCACCGACCGGCCCTCGTTCATCGCCATCCGGACCATCATCGGCTGGCCGGCCCCAACCAAGCAGAACACCGGCAAGGCCCACGGCAGCGCGCTGGGCGAGGACGAGATCCGGGCCACCAAGGAACTGCTCGGCTTCGACCCCGACGTCCACTTCGCGGTCAGTCAGGACGTGCTGGACCACGCCCGCCAGGTCGTGCAGCGCGGGCGCGAAGCCCACGAGCAATGGCAGACCGGGTTCGACGTATGGGCGACCGAGAACCCCGAGGCCGCGGCGCTGTACGAGCGGCTGCGCACCCGGACCCTGCCGACCGGCTGGACCGACGCCCTGCCGACCTTCCCGCCGGAGAAGGACAGCAAGCCGAATGCGATCTCCACGCGCGCCGCATCGGGCAAGGTGCTCGCCGCGCTCGCCGACCCGCTACCGGAACTGTGGGGTGGCTCCGCCGACCTGGCCGAGAGCAACAACACGACCATGGAAGGTCAGCCGAGCTTCATCCCGGCCGCGCACCAGACGAAGGAGTGGCAGGGCGGTCCGTACGGCCGCACGCTGCACTTCGGCATCCGCGAGCACGCCATGGGCGCGATCATCAACGGCATAACGCTGCACGGCGGCACCCGGGTGTACGGCGGCACGTTCCTGGTGTTCAGCGACTACATGCGCCCACCCGTGCGCCTCGCCTCGCTGATGCAGATCCCGTCGATCTTCGTCTGGACGCACGACTCGATCGGCCTCGGCGGCGACGGACCCACCCACCAGCCGGTCGAGCACCTCGCCGCGCTGCGCGCCATCCCGGGCCTGGACATCGTCCGCCCGGCCGACGCCAACGAGACCGCGGTGTGCTGGCGGGCGACGCTGGAGAAGACGGACGGCCCGATCGGCCTCGTCCTGTCCCGGCAGAACCTGCCCGTGCTGGACCCGGCGAAGACCGGCGACGCGGTCAAGGGCGCGTACATCCTGGAAGAAGGCTCGACCGGCCTGCCCGAGGTGATCCTAGTGGCCACCGGCTCGGAGGTCGGCTTGGCCCTCAAGGCCCGCGCGATCCTCGAGGCCGACGGCGCCTCCACCCGGGTCGTGTCGATGCCGTGCATCGAGTGGTTCCGGGCCCAGCCATCGTCCTATCAGCAGCAGGTGCTTCCGCCGGACATCAAGGCCCGGGTCAGCATCGAGGCCGCGGTGCCGCAGGGGTGGCGCGAGATCGTCGGCGATGCCGGCGAGATCGTGGCGATCAACCACTTCGGCGCGAGCGCAGAAGGCGACGTCGTGTTCGAGCAGTTCGGCTTCACCCCCGACCGCGTCGTCGCGGCGGCCCACGCCGCGCTCGAACGCGCCGGCCGGGTCCGCGGCACCACCACAGGCAACTGATCGCAACGAAGGAGACCGATATGAGCGACGCACTTGCAGAACTGTCCGAGGCCGGTGTCTCGATTTGGCTCGACGACATCAGCCGGGAGCGCCTGCAGACCGGCAACCTGCAGGACCTCGTCGACACCAAGCATGTCGTCGGCGTCACGAGCAACCCGACGATCTTCCAGAAGGCCCTGGAGAAGGGCAGCGCGTACGACGAGCAGGTCCGCGACCTCGCGCTGCGCAAGACCGACATCGACGAAGCGATCCGCTACCTGATGGCCTACGACATCCGCTGGGCCTGCGATGTCCTGCGCCCGGTCTTCGATCGGACCGACGGCCTGGACGGGCGGGTGTCCATCGAGGTCGACCCGCGGCTGGCCCACGACAGTGACCGCACGACCGCCGAGGCGAAGGCCCTGTGGTGGCTGGTCGGCCGGCCAAATGCGCTGATCAAGATTCCGGCGACGTCCGAGGGACTGCCGTCGATCACCGCCGCCACCGCCGAGGGGATCAGCGTCAACGTCACCCTGATCTTCGGCCTCGATCGCTACGACGCGGTGATGGACGCCTACCTGAGCGGTCTCGAGCAGGCCAAGAAGGCCGGCATCGATCTGTCGACCATCCGATCGGTGGCCTCGTTCTTCGTGTCGCGCGTCGACACCGAGGTCGACAAGCGGCTGGACAAGATCGGGACGGACGAAGCGAACGCGCTGCGCGGCCAGGCCGCCATCGCGAATGCCCGACTGGCCTACGAGCGCTACGAGAAGGTCATCGCGTCCGACCGGTGGAAGACCCTCGCCGAGGCCGGCGCGAACGTGCAGCGCCCCCTGTGGGCCTCGACGGGCGTCAAGAACCCCGAGTACGACGACACGATGTATGTGGTCGATCTGGTCGCGGCCGACACCGTGAACACGATGCCCGAAGCGACGCTGGATGCCGTCGCGGATCACGGCGAGGTCCGCGGCAACACCATCGAGGGGACCTACGACGGCGCCCGCAAGGTGCTGGCCGACCTCGAAGGCCTGGGAATCGGCTACGACGACGTGATCGAGGTGCTCGAGGCCGAGGGCGTGCAGAAGTTCGAGGACTCCTACACGCAGCTCGCCGAGAGCGTGCAGGGTCAGCTCGACGCTGCTGGAAAATGAGCGAGACGACGGAGGCGGACGCGACGCCGGCACCACCCGTCGCGGACCCCACGGCCGGCACCGCGCCGGCCCCATCCGTCGACGAGGGGGGCGAGGCCAGCGCGGCCACGCCCGCGGCCAACGCGCCCGGCCGGGACGACTTCGGCACTGGCGGCGCCAACCCGCTGCGGGATCCGGCCGACCGGCGCCTGCCCCGGGTTCCGGAGCCGTGCGCACTGGTGATCTTCGGGATCGGCGGCGACCTGTCGCGCAAGAAACTCATCCCGGCCGTGTATGACCTCGCCAACCGCGGGCTGCTGCCCACCGACTTCGTCCTCGTCGGATTCTCCCGCGCCGACTGGCCGGGCGGCGGGAGCTTCGAGACCCTGGCCCGCAAGTCGGCCAAGGACGGTGCCCGCACCGGGTGGAACGAGGAGGTCTGGCGCCGCCTGGCGGCCAACACGCGTTTCATCGAAGGCTCCTTCGACGACGACACGGCCTTCGACGAGTTGGTCACGGCCATGGCCGAGCTGCGCGAATCGCACGGCATCCAGGGCAACGCCGCGTTCTACCTGTCCGTCCCGCCGTCGATGTTCCCCAACGTCCTCAACCAGGTGCGGCGCACCGGCCTGTCCGACGCGGACAAGGCGCACGGCTGGCGTCGCGTGGTGGTCGAGAAGCCGTTCGGGCACGACCTGCCGTCGGCGCTCGCGCTCAACGGACTCGTCGACCGCGTCTTCCCGCCCACCGACGTGTACCGCATCGACCACTACCTGGGCAAAGAGACGGTGCAGAACCTGCTGGCCCTGCGGTTCGCGAACCAGTTGTTCGAGCCGGTGTGGAACGGCAACTTCGTCGACTCGGTGCAGATCACCATGGTCGAGGACGTCGGTATCGGCGGCCGCGCAGCGTTCTACAACGCGACCGGCGCGGCCCGGGACGTGCTGCAGAATCACCTGTTGCAGCTCCTCGCGCTCACCGCGATGGAGGAGCCGGTCGAGTTCTCGCCCGAGGCGGTCCGGATCGAGAAGCTCAAGGCACTGCGGGCCATCTCGCTGCCGCCCGACCTCGGGTCCTATGCGATCCGGGGCCAGTACGACCAGGGCTGGCTCGCCGGCGAGCGCGCGGCGGCGTTCCGCGATGAAGAGGGGATCCCCTCGGACTCCAACACCGAGACCTACGCGGCGGTCCGGCTCGGCGTCGAGACCCGGCGATGGGCCGGCGTCCCGTTCTACATGCGCACCGGCAAGCGGCTGCCCAAGCGCGTCACCGAGATCAGTGTGTTGTTCAAGAAGGCCCCGCATCTGCCGTTCAGCAAGACCGACACCCAGGAACTCGGGCACAACCAGCTCGTCATCCGCGTGCAGCCCGACGAGGGCGTGACGTTGAAGTTCGGCTCCAAGGTGCCCGGCAGCGCGATGGAGGTCCGCGACGTCGGGATGGACTTCCTGTACGGCGAGGCGTTCACCGAGTCCTCCCCCGAGGCCTACGAACGGCTGATCCTTGACGTCCTGGTCGGCGACGCGACGCTGTTCCCGCGCAGCGAGGAAGTCGAAGCGTCGTGGCGGGTCATCGACCCGCTGGAGGATTTCTGGGCGGGCTCGACGCCCAACCTCTACCGCGCCGGCGAGTGGGGACCCAAGGAGGCCGACGACATGCTGCACTGTGACGGCCGGCAGTGGCGGAGGCCGTGACGCCATGACGACTCTCTGGGACACCACCGGAACCGCCGTGGTCAAGGCCCTGGCCGCCGAGCGTCGTACCGGCGGCGCCGTCACGAGCGGCATCGCGCTGACCCTCGTCGTCGTCGTCGATCAGGCTGAGGTCGAGGAGGCCGAGGAGGCCGCGTCGGTCGCCGCCAGCCGACACCCGATGCGGATGCTCATGGTGATCCGCCGGCACATCGACGCGCCGGTCCCCCGCCTGGACGCCGAGGTGACGATCGGCGGGCGGCTCGGTCCCGGCGAGGCCGTCGTCATGCGCATGTACGGGCGGCTGGCGCTGCACGCCGAATCGGTGACGCTTCCGCTGCTGGCGCCCGATGCCCCGGTGGTGACGTGGTGGCACGGCGAGCCGCCGGAGAAGATCGCCTACGACCCGCTCGGGGTGTTCGCCGAGCGGCGGATCACCGACGTCGTGCGGGCCGTGGATCCGAACGTCGCCCTGCAACAGCGGGCGGACGACTTCGCTCCGGGCGACACCGACCTCGCCTGGACCCGGCTCACGCCGTGGCGGGCGGCGCTGGCGTCCGCCTTCGACGGGGCGCGGCACAAGCCGCAGTCGGTGGTCGTGCACGGTGGCGCGATCGAGCCGTCCGCGCGGTTGCTGGCCGGCTGGCTGTCTTCGCGGCTGTCGATGGCGGTGCCGGTCGAGGGCGACTCGGACGAACCGATCAGCGGCGTCGACATCGGCTTCGCCGACGGCCGGACGACCCGGGCCGCGGTCGAGGGCAGCAGCCTGGTACTGCGCCGTGAGGGCCAGCAGGACTCGTTCATGCCGTTCGGCGAGCGGTCGCTCGGCGAACTGCTCGCCGAGGAGCTGCGCCGGCTGGACCACGACCACGTGTACGCCGCGTCGCTGGCCAACGTCACCGGGGTCGAGGGCATCGAGGACCGGTCCCCTGTCCGCAAGCACATCTGGCACGATCCAGCGACGTCGGAACCGGCGGAGGGCGCCAAATCATGAGACCCGAGCCAGAGGTCGTCATCGTGGAATCGGCCGACCGTCTCGCCGCCAGCTCGGCCGATCGGGTGGTGCAGACCCTGGGCGAGGCCCTGCGCGAGCGCCCGGTCGCCCACCTCGTCGTCACTGGCGGCGGCATCCTCGAGCAGGTGCTGAGCGCGCTCGCTGCCCCGCAACGGCGGGCCGCCATCGAGTGGCGCCGCGTCCACGTCTGGTGGGGCGACGAGCGCTACGTGCCGGCGAACTCCGACGAGCGCAATGACGGGCCCGCCTGGACGAAGTTGTTCGAACACGTCGACATCGACCCGGCCAAGCTGCACCGAATGCCGGCCTCGGACGTCGGTTTTGGCGAGGACGCCGAGGCGGCGGCGGACTCCTACGCGGCCGAACTCGCGGCCGAGGCGGGCGCCGAGGACATCCCGACCTTCGATGTCATCCTGCTCGGCGTGGGCCCGGACGGGCACTGCGCGTCGCTGTTTCCGGGCCACCCCGCGTTGCAGGAAATGACCGCGTCGGTGATCGCGGTGCACGCTTCGCCGAAGCCGCCGCCCACCCGATTGTCGCTGACGTTTCGCGCCCTGGACGCGGCGAACGAGGTGTGGTTCATCGCGGCCGGGGACGGCAAGGCCGATGCTGTGGCCCGCGCGGTGGGCGGCGCGCCCCGTGAGGAGGTCCCGTCGGCGGGGCCGCGCGGGCGCATCCGCACGCTGTGGCTGATCGACCAGGACGCGGCGTCGAAGCTGCCCGCTAGGTAGCGGTTCCGCGTCC
>DATAQD010000121.1:0-10811 GCA_036264855.1 Jatrophihabitans sp.
ATCAAGTGCCCGGCCCGGGTCCGATCGTTGGTCCTCGGCTGCACCTACTGCGGCGGCCCCGGTTCGAACCTGACGGCGCCCGGTCCGCTGCGGATGTTGCAGGCGATGAACACCGGGGACGCCGACGCGGCGGTGCGCGCAGGCTTCACGGCGAACCTGTCGCCCGGATTCACCGCGGACGAGTCGCACTACGAGCCGTTCAAGCAGACGGCGCTATCGGTCCACGTGCCGGTACCGCTCGTCGTCCGCCAGGCCAAGGCGGCGTTCGGGCACGACACCAGTGCGCGACTCGGTCAGATCACCGCGCCCACCCTCGTCCTGCACGGCACGGCCGACGAGATGATCGCGTACGAAAACGGCCCGATGATCGCTGGTCTGATCCCCGGCGCCCGGCTGCACACGTTCGAGGGCATCGGCCACCTGTTCTGGTGGGAACTGCCGGACGAGACGGCCGATCTCATCCGTGCTCACGCTGTGCCGGACTGATCAGACCACCACGAGTTCGTCGGCGGAGGTGTTGTCGACCAGTTCGGCCGCGGGGCGCCGAAGCAGGATGCCTAGCGCGAACGCGCAGCCGAGTAGCAGCGCGCCCGCCGTCGCGAACACCCACCGGATCCGACCGCTGCCGCAATCGCGCCGCCGGCCACCGGCCCGAGCGGTATGGCGCCCCACACGAGCGTCCGGTACGCACCCTGCACCCGGCCGAACAGCCCGGGCGGGATCAACGTCTGGCGCAACGACATCGTCAGCACGTTCCACGCCATTACCCCGGCAGCTGACAACGCGAACAGGATCAACGCTAGGACGCCGTTGCGAGTGGCCGCCATGAGGATCACGGGCAACGCGGACAGGACGGCGCCGCCGGTCAGGACGATCTGCCGGCCCAGCAGCCGGGCGAGCAGGGGAGTGGTCGCGGCGCCGAGCAGCGCCCCCGCCCCGGCCGCCAGCAGGACCAGACCCGCCGACGTAACTGAGGATGAGCGCCGCCAGAACGAACCGCCGAGGCGGCTCATCGGGGCTTCCCGGTATCGGCCGGGAAGACCGCGTACTGGACGTCGACCGTGCGGGCCCCGCGACCGGGTTTGAGCTGTCGGTAGCGCTCGAGCACGGCGGCGAGCTCGTCGGCCAGCGCCCGGGTCTGTCTCGCGTTGAGCTCGAGCTGGCCGTCCATGTCGCTGGAGGCCCGCTGCCACGGCTCCGGCCATTGCGCGGCGGTGGCGAACCAGTTGGCCAGACGACGGCTCCGGTCGGCCTGGAACTCGCGGAGGACGAAGCCCGCCGCTTCGCGGGTGTCCTCGTCGTTCATGAACTCGAAGCCGGTCATGTGGATCTGGTCGACAGCCATCCGCCACCACCGCTGCTTGCGTCCAGACGTCGGTTTGGCAGCCGGCTTATCGTCCTCGAATTCCTCGACGAAGCCGTGCCGGGCGAGCTGGCGCAGGTGGTAGCTCGTCGCGCCGGTGGTTTCACCGAGTTCATCGGCGAGCGTTGTCACGCTGACCTTCTTGCGCAACTGCAGTATGCGCAGGATCTGTACCCGCATCGGGTGGGCCAGCGCCTTCAGGGACGGGGCGGTCATCTCGAGGCGGCGCTGTTTGGGCATGACCAAAGCTAACTTGGCAAAGAAGTCTTTGCAAATATTCGGAGGGCCCAGGCCGTATCGTAGGGTTCCGCGGGAGAGGGGAGACCGGTGATCATTTATTCGGGCGGGCCGCTCTGGATCCGGGTGCTCATCGCCTTCGGCGCGGTCGCGTTGTTCGTCGTGTTGGCCTGGCGCTACTACGTGCATTTCTGGAAGCGCTAATCCGGCCGCGGCATGCCGCGCACCGTCTCCGAGCACGAACGCGCGCGTTATGTCAGGTAGCGGCGCGGCGCCCCGGGGTCAGGGGATCCATGAATCTTGTGCTTGTGGCTGCGCCCGGGCGCGGTCAGGCGCACAAGATCGCTTCGCCCGCTGGATCTTGTGCTTGTGGCTGCGCCCGGGCGCTGTCAGGCGCACAAGATTGCGTCGGTCGCTGGCGCGTTGGCCGACGGGCCGCTGGATCTTGTGCTTGTCGCTGTGCCCGGGCGCGGTCAGGCGCACAAGATCGTTTCAGCCGCTGGATCTTGTGCTTGTGGCTGTGCCCGGGCGCGGTCACACGCACAAGATTGCATCGGGCCTCGCGCGGCTCGGCCCGATCCGGCGCGCCGATAATGCACATTATGTCAATCTACGCATGACCAGCCTTACCTGTGGCCGGAACGGCGCCCGGACTTCCCCCGCTCGGCCGGGACTGCCGGCCGAGCTCGCCGGCCGAGGCGGACAGCGAAGCCCACCCTTGCCGGCCGAGGCGGACAGCAGGCCCGACGCTTGTCGGCCGAGGCGGAACGCGCAACCAGCCGCCGCCGGCCGAGGCGGAAACCGCACCCAGCCGCCGCCAGCCGCGGCGGGAAATCGCCAGGCGCGGCGGGAAACCGCCAGCCGCGGCGGCAAACGCGGCCCGACCCTCGGCCGTAGGGTCATCACGTGACTGCAGCCGCCACCGGCGTGGCCCGGGCGCGCCGCGCTCAGGTCGCCGTCGTGGCTGTCTTCTTCGTGCACGGGCTGCTCTTCTCGTCCTGGACGGCTCACATCCCCGACGTCAAGTCATCCCTGCACATCGACAACGGCGCGCTCGGCTTCGCGCTGCTCGGCGTGCCGATCGGCGCCGTGAGCGCGATGGCCGTGGCCGCGCTGTTGATCCCCCGGCTGGGCAGCCGCCGCCTCGTCCAGATCTGCCTGATCGGGTACTGCCTGAGCGGACCGCTCGTCGGGCTCACCGGATCGGTCGTGGCCCTGTTCTTGGCCCTGCTCGTCTGGGGCGCATTCCAGGGCACGCTCGACGTCGCCATGAACACGCAGGCCATCACGGTCGAGCGGGAGACCGCGCGGCCCCTGATGAACGGCATGCACGCCAGCTGGAGCGTCGGGGCGTTCGCCGGCGCCGGGATCGGAGCGCTCGGCGTGGCGGCGGGCGTCTCGCTGTCCCGCCAGCTTCTCGCGCTCGGCACGGTAGCGCTGCTCGTCGCCGGCTGGCTGTCGACGCGAATGCTGATCGACGCCTCCAAGGAGCCACCCGCGCCGCGGGTCGTCGGTACCCGGCGGACATCGGCCGCGGTGTTGATCCTGGGCGGCATCGCCTTCGCGTCGATGCTGTGCGAGGGCGCCGCCGCCGACTGGTCGGCCGTCTACCTTCGAGAGTCGCTCGACGCGAGCGTCGCGGTGGCCGGCCTGGGGTACACGGCGTTCGCGCTCGGCATGGTCGGCGTGCGGTTTCTCGGCAACCGGTTGTTGGCCCGCTATGGCAGCGCGCTGCTGCTCCCCCTCCTGTCCGGGATGGCCACCATCGGCTTCGGCCTCGCGCTGGTCGTCGGCGCCCCGTGGGCCGCGATCGTCGGCCTGTTCCTGTTGGGACTCGGGGTCGGCACCGTGGTGCCGGCGGCGTTCAGCGCCGCCGGCCGGCTGCCCGGCGTGCATCCAGGGGTCGGCGTCGCCGCGGTGTCCGGCCTGGGCTGGGCCGGGTTCGTGTGTGGTCCCCCGGTCATCGGTCAACTGGCCGGTGCCACGTCGCTCCCGACCGCACTCGCCCTCGTACCGGTGCTGACCGCAGGCATCGCGATCGCGACCCGGCGTGTGGGCAACGCGAACGACCTGTGACAGTGGCGAGCGGGCCGGTCGTATTCCGTACCACCGGGTGGCGTTTCTCTCGGGGGGCTCGGTGGTCGTGCGCCCGGCCCCCGGAGTAGGCATGAGGTATGGCATCTACACCCAAAACCTGGTTCATCACGGGCGCATCCCGGGGCTTCGGCCGCGAATGGACGATCGCCGCGCTCGACCGCGGTGACTCGGTCGCCGCCACCGCGCGCGACACGTCGACACTCGACGACCTCGTCGAGAAGTTCGGCGACCGCATCCTCGCGTTGGCGCTCGACGTCACCGACCGCAAGGCTGCATTTGCCGCGGTCGCCGAGGCCCATGATCATTTCGGCCGCCTCGACATCGTCGTCAACAACGCCGGCTACGGGCACTTCGGCATGGTCGAGGAGCTGAGCGAGCAGGACGCCCGCGACCAGATCGAGACGAACCTGTTCGGCGCGCTCTGGGTAACGCAGGCCGCGCTGCCGTTTCTTCGGGCGCAGGGTTCCGGGCACCTCTTGCAGGTGTCCTCGATCGGCGGCATTTCGGCGTTCCCGATGGTCGGCGCGTACCACGCGTCGAAGTGGGCGCTCGAGGGCATCAGCCAGAGCCTCGCGCAGGAAGTGGCCGAGTTCGGCATCAAGGTGACGCTCATCGAGCCCGGGGGCTTCTCCACCGATTGGGCGGGCCCGTCCGCGCGGCACTCGGAACCGCTCCCCGCCTACGGCAGCTTCCGCGAGAAGGCTCAGCAGGCGCGCGCCAAGCGGGTCGGCACGCCGGGCGACCCGGCGGCGAGCAGCGCCGCCCTGCTGAAGGTCGTCGATGCGGACGAGCCACCGCTGCGGATCTTCTTCGGCGAGTTGCCGCTGGGTATCGCGACGGCGGACTACGAGTCGCGACTCGCCACTTGGCGGCAGTGGCAGCCGGTCTCGGTAGAGGCGCAAGGCAGCTGACGCTACGGTGCCTGGGTGGCCCGCCTGATCGTCCTCAACGGACCGCCCGGCATCGGCAAGTCGACACTGGCCCAGCGTT
This sequence comes from Jatrophihabitans sp., assembly GCA_036264855.1. Lineage (GTDB taxonomy): Bacteria > Actinomycetota > Actinomycetes > Mycobacteriales > Jatrophihabitantaceae > Jatrophihabitans. The sequence continues at coordinate 4,688 of DATAQD010000121.1, forward strand.
ACGTGGACGACCATCCCCTGGCCCTGAACCTGGACATCGACAGCATTCGCCGGTTGCTCGGCGGATGGCGCGCTGACCCGGCGAAGGCTGGCCTGGTCGCCCGCGCGCTGACGCTGGCGATGGCCCGACAGCACCTCGCCGACGGTTACGACGTCGTCCTCCCCCAGTTCCTCGGCCGCCCGCAGTTCCTTCAGCAGGCCGAGGAGGTTGCGGCCGACGTCGGCGCCGAGTTCTTCGAGTTCGTCCTGATGGACAACCGCGACGAGGTGCTGCGCCGCTTCGCCGAGCGCAGCGCAGCCGCCCGCGAACCCGCGCACGTGGAGGCCGGTCAGCTCGTCGCGAGCCTCGGTGGGGAGGCCGTGCTGAGTGCGATGTATGACCGGCTGCTGCTCATGCTCGCGAGCCGACCCCGGGCCCAGTCGGTCCACTGCCCGGCGCGAGCGGTGGACGAGGTCTACCACGAACTGATCAGCCGCATCGAGGCATGATCGCCCGATGACCTACGTCGACGTCGCCGGGCTGCGCACCTGGCACGAGGTGTCCGGCGACGGGCCACCGGTCGTGCTGCTGCACGGCGCCTTCTCGGGCGCGGCGGCGTTCGCGGCCCAGACTCCCGCACTCGTCGAGGCCGGCTTCCGCGTCTACGCACCGGAGCGGCGCGGCCACGCGCACACGCCCGACGTCGACGGACCGCTGACCTACTCGGTGATGGCCGACGACACGATCGCCTATCTCGACGCCGTGCTGGGTGATCGCGCGCATCTGGTTGGCTGGAGCGACGGCGCAGTGGTCGCCCTGCTGGTGGCCCAGCGTCGCCCCGACCTCGTCGAGCGCATGGTGCTCATCGGCCAGTACTACAACTCCTCGGGCCGGGTGGCGGACAGCATGATCGACGAGCTGCTCGCCAGCGCGCAGGCCCAGAGCTTCCTGCGCGCGGGCTACGATCCGGTGTCCCCCGACGGCCCGGAGCACTTCCCGATCGTCTACGCCAAGACGATGCACATGATCGCTACCGAGCCGGAGCTGGACCTCGCCGGCTTCGCGGCGGTGACCGCGCCGACGCTGGTGCTGCAGGGCGACCGGGACGAGGTCACCGTCGAGCACTCGCTGGCCGTCGTCGCCGCACTGGCCGATGCGCGGCTCGCCGTCCTGCCCGGGACGCACGTCCTCCCGGTCGAGGCGCCAGACGTGGTCAATCCGCTCATCGTCTCGTTCCTGCGCGGCGGGCCGGCCACCGCGGCCTGGGGATAGCTCACCTCAAGACCGACTGGCTGTACGCGCCGTACACGGCGACCGCCACCACGACTCCGCCGGCGGCGGACAGCAGGCGGAGACGAATCGAGGCCGGGACGACGACGAGCGCCCCGGCCGCGGCGAGCGCTCCCACCGTCACCTCGACCCAACCCGACCTCGGCAGGCCCGCGATCCGGATCAGGTACGCGCCCTCCCCCGCGACGACGCCGCAGATTGCCGCCACCGAGATCGCCCGCTGAGCCGGTGTGCCCCAGCGCGTGAAGAAGGCGGCCCACCCGGTCAGCGGGCCGATCCACAGCGCCGCCGCGGTCCACAGCACTTCTTCCGAACGCAGGACCGGGATGTGCCGAAGGCCGGCCGTGTCGATGTAGTACCCGGCCACTTCGCCGACCAGCACGAGCAGGCCGACGCCGGCCGCTGCGGCCATCGACCGCGCAACACCGGCCGTGACCGTGAACGCGACGAGAGTCCAGACGGCGCCGGAGTTGGCGACCGTGTTCCAGTCGGTGGGCAGGACGCCCTGCAGGTGGGCGGTGAACGCTCCCGCAACCAGGCCGGCCAGGGCCGCTTCGCCGATGGCGGGAGCTGAGGATGTCACGCGTCGGATCGCAGTCATGTGCTCACTGTCGCCAGTGATCGATAAGGGCAACGTTCGGCCGACCCGCGTCGCAACCGAATCGGGCCGGCGCGTGCCGTAACATCCGCAGTGCGGTTACGCAGTCAGCCGCGGTCGCGCCGTTTCATCAGGCGTGGCTTCCGAGACTGCCATGAGGACGTATGCCGCACTCCCCTGAGGATCTGCCTACCCCCGTCGCGGTCCCGCGCGGCGCGGCTGGCCGTGTCGAGATCCGGCCGCTGGGGCCGGGGGTCGTGCTGGCGCAGGTCAGCGGCGATCTGGACTACATCGTCACCCCGAGTGTGCGTCGGCACTTGTTCGAGCAACTGGGCCGCTGCGATTGCCTGGTGGTGGATCTCTCCGCAGTCACGCTGCTGTCCGGCGCGGCGCTCGACATGCTCGTCGACGTCGACGCGCTCGCCTCCCCCAGCGGCACCGAAATCCGGATCGTCGCGGCGACCCGGCCCGTCTGTCGGCCGCTGCGACTCACCGGCCTGGATCGCAGCCTCCGCGTGCATTCCTCGGTCGCATCGGCGATCCGGCCGCCTGACTGCGGTTGACACCCCCCGCGGCCTATCGCATAGTCGTCTAATTACTTGCGACGCAGCGTTGCATATAAACCGAAGGACGGCGATGACCGCGACACCTCGGCAGGTTGGCTCGACCGACGGCGTCAGCGTGGCGGTGTACGAGTCCGGCGATGCCGATGGGCCGACCGTCCTCGCGGTGCACGGTTACCCCGACAACCATGCGGTGTGGGACGGCGTCGTCGAACTGCTCGCCGGGCGCTTCCACGTGGTGACCTACGACGTGCGCGGTGCGGGCCGGTCCGACAAGCCCGCCGCGGTGAGCGCATACCGGATGGACCGGCTCGTCGATGACCTCACCGCGGTCATCGACGCGGTGAGCCCGAACGAGCCGGTGCACCTGCTCGGGCACGACTGGGGCTCAATCCAGAGCTGGCCGGCGATGACCCACGAGCCGCTCGCCGGGCGGATCGCTTCGTTCACCTCGATCTCTGGGCCGTCGCTCGACCACTCGGGCGCATGGTTGCGCCGCGCGCGCGAGCATCCGCGGGCGTCGTTGCGGCAGCTGCGCCACTCGTACTACATCGCCCTGTTCCAGCTGCCCGGACTGCCCGAGTGGCTCGCGCGCACCGGCGTGCTCGATCGCGGCATCCGGCGGGCCCGCAGCGCCGCCGCGGCCGGCGCCGAGCCGCCGCGCAGCGTGGCCGACACGGTCAACGGCATCTCGCTGTACCGGGCGAACATGATCGGCGCCGTGGGTCGCCCCCGGCCGGTGCCCACGCACATACCGGTGCAGGTGATCGTCGCCGAGCAGGACCCGTACGCGACGCCCGACCTCGTGACCGGGGCGCCCGAACCGTGGGTCGCGAACCTGACGGTGCACCGGATCTCCGGCGGCCACTGGGTGGTGAGCGAACGGCCGGACGTCATCGCCCGGCTCGTCTGCGAGTTCGTGGACTCGCTGCCGCCGACCGGGCCGCAGCCCGAACGCGGGCGCCGCGCGGGTGGGCCGTTCGCCGGTCGCTTGTGAGCCGGTTCGCGTCCGCACTCGGGCACCGTATGGCCAAACCCGATCTCACCCAGATCTGACCGACCGGCCCGCGCGTGACGACCGCTCAGATGCCGACGGCACTCTCGAGGGCGGTCAGCTCCCGGTCGAGGTCGCCGAGAAGCCGCTGCAGGTGCGGCACCGTGCGGCGGCACCCGGTGAGTCCGAAGGCGATCTCGTCCGAGTAGCTGGTGCAGGTGATATTGAGGGCCTGGCCGTCGAGCGGGATCGACAGCGGGTAGAGCCCGTCGAGACGCGCCCCGTTCCAGTACATCGGCTGACGCGGACCGGGCACGTTCGAGATGACCAGGTTGAACGGCGGCCGCGCGGTCCCGGTGAGCCGCAACAGCGGCCAGATGGCGAGCGGGCTCAGCCCGATGGCGCTCATGGCGAGGATCTGCATCGGGCTCATCGTGCCCAGCGCCTGCTTGCCTTCGAGCATCGATCGATGGACGGTGGCCAGCCGCTCCCCCGGGTCGGGCAGATGGGTGCCCAGGTTGCACATGATCACACCCACGGCGTTGCCACCGCCGTCGGCCGAGCTCGGCTCCTCGCCGTGCAAGGACACGGGAACCATCGCGATCAGCGGCGCATCCGGAAGGGCATCGAGGCTGAGCAGGTAGTTGCGCAGCGCCCCCGAGCACATCGCGAGGACGACGTCGTTGACCGTGGCCTCGCTCGCCTTGCCGACCCGGCGGATCCGGTCGATGGGCCACGACTGCGCCGCGAAGCGGCGCGCGCCGGTGATCGGCACGTTGAGCATCGACTTCGGGGCCGAGAAGGACAGCGAGCCGCTCTGCTCCTTCATCGCACGGCTCAGCGTCCGGGCGAACGCCGGACCGAGCCCGACCGCGTCGTCGAGCAGCCGCCGGGCGTCCTTCGCGGCGGAGCCCCGCGTCGCCGCGTTGCGGCTGTCAGCGTTCCGTCCGGGCGCGCGCTCCCGGGGCGCCCACGGGGCGGCCATCCCCCGCTCCTCCGGATCGGGAGTGAGCGTCTTCGACAGCATCCGCAGCGCGGAGACGCCGTCGACGAGCGAGTGGTGCACCTTGAAGTACACGGCGTAGCGGCCGTCTTCCAGGCCCTCGATGAGGTGCATCTCCCAGAGCGGACGGTGCCGGTCCAGCAGGCTGGAGTGCAGACGTGAGCACAGCGCGAGCAACTCGAGAACCCGCCCGGGCCGCGGGAGAGCGTTGCGACGTACGTGGTGCTCGAGATCGAATTCCCGGTCGGTCTCCCACCCCCATTGGCCCAGCGTGGTGATCGAACGGCGCGGGCGTTTCTGGAACAGCGGGGCGACCTGGTCGTCGAGGATCGCGTCGTCGAACATCCTGCGCACGTCGAGCGCGTCGGCGCCTTCGGGCGGCTGGAACAGTTGCAGGCTCCCGACGTGCATCGGGTGTTCACGGGACTCGGCCATCAGGAAGAGCGAGCTCGTGGGCGCCATCGGCAGCAACATCACCCGATTCTGGCACCGGAAACGAGCGCTGGGAAACGGTGGCCGCGCGTCTGAGTCGCGGCTCAGGCCGGGTGCGACGGCGACACGTGGATCTCGCCGTGCGCGTCGCTGCAGTTGTCGGCCCGGTGTACGGCGTCGTCGACGTGGTCGACCTGCAGCGTGACGTGCGCGATGTCGTAGTCGGCGAGCAGCTTCGCTCGCAAGGCCTCGGCGACCTCGTGGCAGTCGTACGCAGGCTCGACCAGGATGTGCGCAGACAGGGCGGTGACCCGGGAGCCCAGCACCCAGACATGCAGGTCGTGTACCTGCGCGACCCCGTCGGCGGCGGCGAGGTTGGTCCCGAGCGCGCTCGGGTCGAAGCCCGGCGGGGCCGCCTCCAGGAACACCCGACCGGACTCACGGACCAGCTGCGCCCCCGTCCACGCCATCAGCGCGGCAACGGCGAGCGAGGCCACCGGGTCGGCCCGCAGCCATCCCGTCCACACGATGACCAGACCGGCCGCCAAGGTCGCGCCGAAGGCCCAGACGTCGGTCACCAGGTGGGCCAGGACGCCGCGGACGTTCAGGCTGGCCCGGTCGGCCCGGCCGGCCAGCCAGGTGGCCACGACGTTGACCACGACGCCTACGACGGCCACGACAGCCATCAGTCCCCCGCGCACGTCGACCGGATCGATGATGCGCCGCACGCCTTCGACGGTGAAGAGGACGGCCAGCAGCAGCAGGGTGATCCCGTTGGCCTGGCCGGACAGCGCGTCCACCCGCGCGAATCCGTATGTGTACGCGCCCCGGGCCGGCCGCTCGGCGATGCGCGAGGCCACCACCGCCAGCAACAGCGCGGCGGCGTCGGTGAGCATGTGCCCGGCGTCCGCGATCAGCGCGAGCGAATGGGCGAGCAGACCTACGACGATCTCGGCCGCCATGAAGGCGACGACCACGACCAGCGCGGCGAGCAGCCAGCGTCGGTCCGCCTCACCCGAGTGGTGATGACGGTGCTCGGGACTCACGGTCTCACTGTCTCACCAACCGGCGTGCAGGGGACGTCCTTCGGCGAAGCCGGCGCTGCTCTGCACGCCGACGACCGCCCGCTCGTGCAGCTCGGCCAGGGTGGCGGCTCCCGCATAGGTACAGGCGGACCGCACGCCCGCGGTGATCGTGTCCAGCACGTCCTCGACACCCGGGCGGGCGGGATCGAGGAACTGGCGGGCAGTGGAGATGCCCTCTTC
>DATAQD010000129.1:0-8314 GCA_036264855.1 Jatrophihabitans sp.
GCCCTGCGTGAACAGGGCGTCGACGTCGTGGGCCTGGGTGGCCTCGAGCAGGTCCGCGGCAGCCGCGTCCAGCGCCTCCACCTGCTCGCGCAGGGCCGCCCGCGGCGTCCGCCCGGACGGGCCGACCTTCGTGGTGAGCTCCGGATCGAGCGCGAGATAGGTGCGCAGCGTCGTCGGCAGGTAGTCCCCGACGATGCCGTTGATCGCCACCACGGCGTACACGTCCAGGTCACGATCGGCCGAGGTCTCGATGACCTCGCGGATCGTGTCCGTGGTCTCGCGCGCCGCCACCACCGCCTCGACCGGTAACTTGCCCGCGCTGCGGTTGATGAACTGCACGAGTTCCCACAACCGCAACCGCAGCGTGTCGGGCGAGTCCTCCGGCTGGGCCTGCGGGGGCGGCGCCGGCGGCGGATGTTCATCGCGCCCGCGCCGGAACCACGTCATGGTCGGTGCGAGGTCATGCGTCGATCAGGACGAGAGCCGGGGCGGGTTCGCCGAAGCGCCGAGCTCCCCGCTCTGCCCCTCGCCCCGGCGGGTCCGCTCGAGGTAGGGCTTGGCCCGTTCGATCTGCCCCTCCAACGCGGTGACGGTCTGCGCCATGCTGTCGACGGCCTGCGCCCGGAAGCTGTCGATCGCGTCCATGGTCTGGAAGACGTTGTCGAAGGCGGCCTGCAACTTCTGCACATCGATGGTGCTGCTGGCGGCCTGCTCGTTGATCGCCGCGCCCTGCACCCGGAGCTGCTGTGACGTGGATTCGATCAGGTTGGACGTCGTCGCGTTCAACGCACTGATCTGATCGAGGACGAGCTTCTGCCGCGCGAGCGCCTGCGACACGATCACCGCGGTGCGCAGCGCCGAGATCGTCGTCGTCTGCGCGCGGTCGACCCCCTTGATCAGCTCGATGTTGTTCTTCCGGACGAGGTCGAGCGCCATGTAACCCTGCACCGAGACGGCCATCTGGGTCATGATGTCCTGGCGCCGCTGCCGAATGGCGAACAGCGCGTCGGACTTCAGGGTGTTGGCGGCCTCGGTGTTACCCGCGGCCTCCAGCTCGGCAACCTTGTCCGTGATCGCCGTGTCGAGCGCGGACGCGAGCGCGTTGTACTCGCTCAACTTCCCCATCGTCGTCCACATGTTGGTCTTCTCGGTTTCGATCGCCGCGTTGTCCTTACGCAGATCGTCCTGGCCGGATTCGAGCGACTTGATGATCGCGTTGAGCTGCGTCTGCGCGGACTCGTACTTCTGGAAGTACTTCTGGATCTTGTCCCCCCCGGGCAGCCACTTGAGCACCTTCTTGACGCCGGTGAGGTCGGCCCGGTTGGGGTCAAGGTCGGTGACCGTGTTGCGCAATTCGTTCAGCGTGGTCGCGACCCGGGTCTGCGCGTCTCCGCCGCCGCCGCCTTTGCTGGCCTTGATCACCGCGGCCGGGCGATCGAGCATGCGGTTGGAAACGTTGGCCGATGCCCGCAGTTCCTTGTCACCCATGGACGTGATCGACTCGACCCGCTTGGCGAACTCCGGCGCCCGGGTGTCCATCGCGGCCAGCTCGTTCGCGAACGCCTCGGCCCGAGCCGCGAGCTCGGTCTTCTTCGCGTCGTCGATCGGGATGGCGCCGGCCGCCTGCTCCTCCTGAACGACCGGGACGGGCTTGGGCGGGTCGAGCACCAGGCCGCCGGCGGCGGGTGCAGCCGTGGGTGTGGCGGCCGGGGTGGAGGTAGCACCGAGGTCGAGCTCGGACATGTCATCGACTCCTTGACGGACTCATTGCTTGGGACGGATGGTGCTGCTGCTCAATGGTGCTACAGCTGGCTGGAGATCGCGGGCAGGAGGTCGCGGAAGGTGCGGCCGCTGGCCGGGGCGCCGATGGCGGTCATCGCCCAGCCGGCGCCGTCGCGCGCGACCTTGGCCATGATCTGGGCCGTGTGCGGGCCGGATCCGGTGAGCTCGTAACGGGCAATCTCCCGCTCGTCGGACTCGTCGATGAGCCGGCAGAAGGCGTTCTCGATCTGCGAGAAGTCCTGGCCAGTGAACGAGTTCACGGTGAAGACCAGGCTGGTCACCGTGGCCGGCACCTTCGACAGATCGACGCGGATCGACTCGTCGTCGCCCTCACCTTCACCGGTGAGGTTGTCGCCCGTGTGCTGGACCGAGCCGTCCTTGCTGGTGAGCTGCTGGAACCACACCTGGTCGACGAGCTTGCCGCTGGCGTCGAAGAGCAGAGCGGATGCGTCCAGGTCGATCGTCTGTGCGCGCTTGCGCCCGAAGAGGCCCTTCTTCGGGGCGGCGTCCCAGCCCAGGCCCATCCGGACCTGGCTGAGCTGTGCGCCGCCTTCCTTGCGCAGCGAGACCCTCTGGCCCTTGCTCAGGCTGACGCTCATCGCGCACCGCCTATCACTTGCGGCCCCGCGCCCAGTTCATGCCCCAGCCGTAGGTCTCGTCCAGCAAGCGCTGCGCGCCATTGAGGTAGTTGATCTCGCGGCGCACGACGATCTCACCGGACTTGTTCTCGATCATCGCGATCGCACAGATCCGGGCACCGTCGCGGGGATCGTCGAGCCGGATCTCGACCGGCGGTGCTCCGAGCGGCACCAGCGTGGCCAGGGCGTTCGCCGCGGCCCAGTTGGCCGCACCCTCGTAGATGAGTGCGAACACGAGGATGCGTTTGACCACCGACGCGTTCGCGAGATCGACGAACAGGTTCTCGCCGGTCGTCACCTTCCCGGAACGGTCGTCGCCGTCGAGCCAGATGATCCGGCGCCGGCTGCGGTCGGTGGCGCTGAACGCGTTGCCCATCGCTTGCACGACGCCCTTGGAACCGTCGCTGAACTCGTACAGGCAGCCCAGGTCGAGGTCGAGCTGGGTGTGCTTCTTGAAGAATCCGCGCTCCGGAGCCTTGGCGTCCCAGTTGAGGTTCACCCGCAGCAGCCCGGACGCGCCGCCGTGCTTGGTCAGCGAGACCGTCGGCGCCGCCTTGGTCAGCGTGACCTTGGTCAGGCGCACCGGCGGCGCGCCCGCCGTCGCGGCCGCCGGAGTTGGAGCCGCCGGAGCTGGAGCCGCCAGATTTGGAGCCGCCGGAGCGGTGGATGGCGGACGCTTCGTGTAGTCGATACCCATGACGCCTCAGACCGCGGCCGGTGTCCGCTCGCTGCCCGCGGTCTCGGTGGCCGCGGTGCGCCGGTTTCGCAGAATCGAGGACACCAGGGCGGCGCCGATGAAGGCAACGCCGATCAGGCCGGTGACGACCTCAGGAACCTCGTACTTGATCGTGATGAGGAGCACGACCGCCAGGGCGCCGATGGCCCACAGCGCGCCGTGCTCGAGGAACACATACTCCGACAGTGTCCCCCTGCGGACGAGGTACACCGTCAGCGATCGGATGAACATCGCGCCGATGCCCAGGCCGATGGCGATGATGATCGGATCTGACGTGATCGCGAACGCGCCGACCACCCCGTCGAAGCTGAAGGACGCGTCCAGGACCTCGAGGTAGAGGAACAGGAAGAACGCCGCCTTGCCGACGACGTGCATCGTCTTGCGCTTCTCCAAGGTGGTGGCCAGGTCCGCGTCCTCGTCGTCGCCACCCTCGTCGAAGAACTCACCCAAGCTGTTGACGAGCAGGTAGGTGCCCAACCCCAGCACGCCCGAGACCAGCACGGTCGAGATCTTGTCCGCGGGCGCGAGGGTGTAGGCCGACAGGACCAGAGCGCCGAGGGCGATGACGACCGAGAGCTGGTCCAGCTTGCCGATGCGGGCCAACGGACGCTCGATCCACGACAGCCAGGTGAGGTCGCGCTCCTCGAACACGAAGTCGAGGAACAGCATCAGCAGGAACAACCCGCCGAACGCCGCGATCGCCGGGTGCGCCTGGTGCAGCAGGTAGCCGTACGTGCCGGGCCGGTTCGGGTCGCCCTTCTCCAGCGCCAGGCGGACGGCTTCGACCGGGGTCAGCTTCGCCGTGATGCCGACGATCAGCAACGGGAAGATCAGCCGCATTCCGAACACGGCGATGGCGACGCCCAGGGTCAGGAACAGCCTCTGCCAGAACGGGCTCATCCGAACCAGCACGGTCGCATTGACGACCGCGTTGTCGAACGACAGCGAAACCTCGAGCACCGCGAGGATGGCGGCGAGCGCGAGGCCCGTCCCGCCCCCGTAGAGGAAACCGGCTACGAGGCCGACGACGGCGACGAGGAGCGATCCGCCGAAGGTCCGTAGAAACACGTGATTCCCTGCGCTCAGCCGACGTTGACGCCGTAGTCGCGAGCGATCCCGGCAAGTCCGGTGCTGTAGCCCTGGCCGACGGCGCGGAACTTCCACTCGGCGCCGTTGCGGTAGAGCTCGCCGAAGATCATCGCGGTCTCGGTCGAGGCGTCCTCGGACAGGTCGTAGCGGGTCAACTCGCGGCTGTCGGCCTGGTTGACGACCCGGATGAACGCGTTGCGCACCTGACCGAAGGACTGCTGTCGGGTCTCGGCGTCATAGATGGACACCGCCACCACGACCTTGTCGACCTCGTTCGGCACGGCAACCAGGTTCACCTTGATCGCCTCGTCGTCGCCCTCGCCCTCGCCGGTGCGGTTGTCGCCGGTGTGCTGCACCGAGCCGTCCGGGCTGTTCAGATTGTTGAAGAACACGAAGTGCTGGTCGGAGAGGATCTTGCCGTTCGCGTCCAGCATCAGCGCGCTCGCGTCGAGGTCGAAGTCGGCGCCGGTGGTCGTGCGCACATCCCAGCCGAGCCCGACGAGCACGGCGCGCAGCCCCGGAGCCTCCTTGGACAGCGAGACGTTGCCGCCCTTGCTCAGACTGACGCTCATCGCTGGCCTCGCTGGGAGGCTTCGCAAACACTGTGCTGTCGACTCGCTCGCTGACGCTCACTCATTGCTGCATTCCTCTCGAGAGCACCGGAGAGTCACCGGCACGCATTGGCTGAGAACTTCGACCTTAGTAGGAACGTGTGCGACGGGGGCCAGAGTTCCGCAGCTCAGGCGTTGACGCCGAAGTCACGCGCGATACCGGCCAAACCTGAGCTGTAGCCCTGGCCGACGGCGCGGAATTTCCACTCCGCGCCGTTGCGGTACAGCTCCCCGAACACCATGGCGGTCTCGGTCGAGGCGTCCTCGGAGAGGTCGTAACGGGTGAGCTCGGCGCTGTCGCCCTGGTTGATGACCCGAATGTAGGCGTTGCGCACCTGGCCGAAGGTCTGGCCGGACGTGTCGCCGGAGTAAATCGAGACCGGGAAGACCACCCGGGCCGCCTGCTCGGGAAGGCCGGCGAGGTTGACCTTGATCGCCTCGTCGTCTCCGGCCGCGTCGCCGGTCAGGTTGTCCCCGCTGTGCTGGACAGCGCCGTCCGGGCTCGTCAGGTTGTTGAAGAAGACGAAGTGCGCGTCCGACAGGGCCTTGCCCTCGGCATTGCACACGATCGCGCTGGCGTCGAGATCGAAAGGCTGCCCGTCCGTGGTGCGTGCGTCCCAGCCCAGGCCGACGACGACGGCGCTCAGGCCGGGGGCGGCCTTGGTGAGCGACACGTTGCCGCCCTTGGTCAGGTTCACGGTCACGGGGGGTCTCCAGATCTCGACGACGACGCGGACTCTCAGACCCTAATGGGCCGGGCCGGCATCGGCCGAGGACTCAATCCCGCCGAATCGTCACGAAATAATACGTCCTGGACCCTGGATCGTAGGCCCAGCCGACGTTGATCGCGGTCATCTGCGGGTCGAGCAGCCTCGCGAACTGCTGGATCTTCGCGACCGCGGCTTTACCGTTCGGGCTCGACAATTCGGTCTCGGCCCAGCCGCCCGAGCACCCGTTGCCTCGGTGCAGTGCGCAGGTCTGCGCCGCGGCCGAGACCGCGCCCGGCACGGGCGACAGCTGGTGCTGCGCGCGATAGGTATTGACCGCGCTGATTGCGTTGCCGACGTCGCCCTCGAGGATGCACGGAGCCGACGTGGGGCACGATCTCGTCTGGTGCGGGGCCGTCCGGCTGGGCTTCGCGGCCGTCGTGGTGGGAGTGCGGTGTTGTGCCGGTGAGCGCGTTGCGGGCGGGCGGGACGCGGAGGATGTCGGCGTTTCGGTGAACGAGCCGACGACGCCGTTCCCCCCGGCGACGGGCGTCTTGGCCCCGTCGGTGTTCAGAAAGACCGTCATCAAAGTGGCGAAAAGCACGGCGACCACGGCCAGCATGGCCAGCAACCAGGCGGCTCGTCGCCGCAGATCCGATTCCGCAGGTTCCGAGGGCGGATCGTCGATCACTCCGACCTCCTCCCCGGCGGCTCGCCCCGCTGCCCGCGCCCTACGACGCCAGCTGCGGCCTGGGACGCACTAGGCCACCCAGTATGACCTGCTGCCCGGTCGGGTCGTTGCGTGCCCACCGGCCCCGGAACCGGTGCCGACGGCTTGTCCCGGCCGCAGCGATTAGCACACAAGATCCCCGAAACGAACGCGCCACGCCGCCGCAGGTGACATTTTTGTACCCGCTCGCCTTGTGCATCCCTGGGACATGTGTGACGGTTGTTGCAGTTGAGACGCTGGAGTCGCCGCTCACCGGGCAAGGCGTGGCGCCGACGCAGGCCCCCGACGGGGCCGACCGCCGAAAGGTTCATCGACCAATGAACAAGCCGACGGGACGCATGCCGTCCTTCTTCACCGACTGGGCCCGAGAAAACGCCGCTCGCGCCACCGATCCGGCCACCGTGCGGGAGAAGGCCGACCGGGCACCGTCCACCCGACGCTGGCGTGCCCCCGTGACGGCGGTCGCGGTGATCGCCCTTGCGGTCTCGGCCGTTGTGCTGCCCGGCGCGACCGCGTCGGCCGATCCGTCGGCGTCGGCCTGGTATCGGTTGCGGATGTGCGAGTCGAGCAACAACTACCGGACCAACACCGGCAATGCCCATTACGGCGCCTACCAGTTCGACCTGGCCACCTGGCGCAGCGTCGGCGGAACCGGCTACCCGAATCGGGCCTCCGCCGCCGAGCAGGATGCCCGCGCCTTGATCCTCTACCGCGAGCGCGGGTGGCAGCCGTGGCAGTGCGCCTCGATCGTCGGGTTGCGCGAGGACTCCGATGCGCGCTCGGGCCGGACCAGCGACATCCGGGTCCCGGTCGTCTCCCCTGGCCCGGCCGGGATTCCGGCGTTCCCGGGCGGCTCGCACTGGTACCAGTACGGCGAGACCAACCGCAACATCAAGACCTTCCAGGACCAGCTGCACCGCCGCGGCTACTTCCCCGTCGGCACCGGCGAATACGGACCGCACACCCTCGCGACGGTCAAGCAGCTCCAGCGCCTGAACGGCCTGGTGCCCAACGGCTACATCGGACCGAACACCTGGCGCCTCGCCTGGACCGGCAAGTACGTCGCGCCGATAGCCGGCCGCGTGACCACGGCCCGGATTCCGGCGTTCCCGGGCGGCTCGCACTGGTACCGGTACGGCGAGACCAACCGCAACATCAAGACCTTCCAGGACCAGCTGCACCGCCGCGGCTACTTCCCCGTCGGCACCGGCGAATACGGACCGCACACGCTCGCGGTGGTCAAGCAGCTCCAGCGCCTGAACGGCTTGGTGCCCAACGGCTTCATCGGGCCCAACACCTGGCGACTCGCCTGGACGGGTACCTACCGGAATCCGTAGGCACCGCACCCCTACCGTGGTGCGGTGCATCTCGAACTCGTCGCCCTCGTGGTGGACGAGTACGACCCCGCGATCGACTTCTTCGTCGGCGTCCTGGGCTTCGACCTGATCGAGGACTCGCCCGCGCGGACCAACGACGGCGCGGCCAAGCGCTGGGTGGTGGTCCGCCCACCGAACGCGCAGACCGGGGTCCTGCTCGCCCGCGCCGAGGGCGAGCAGGCGGCGGTGGTGGGCGCGCAGGTGGCCGGCCGGGTCGGGTTCTTCCTCCGGGTGGAGGACTTCGGGTCCGCGTACGACCGGATGAGCGAGCGCGGCGTCGAATTCGTCTCTGCACCTCGCACGGAGGCCTACGGCCAGGTCGCGGTGTTCGTGGACATCGCCGGCAACCGCTGGGATCTGCTCGGCCCCGCCTGACCCGATCGCCCCTTGGGGTGACCGGGACTGCCCCCTCGAACAGTTCGGGTACCCGTGGGTTCGCGCCGCCGATGGCGCCACGCTGGTCCAGCCCAACTACGGACAGTGCCGGGCGGGCCACCCGCCGGCGAAGGAGCCCAACGATGTCTGAGGAAACGCCGGTCGGCTATAACGACCCCCCGCAGGAGGCCGCGCCCGCATCGGACGACGTCGGCTACGGCGCCGGTGGCGAGAACGACATGTCGCAGTCGCAGGCCCAGGACCTCGGCC
>DATAQD010000235.1:0-7445 GCA_036264855.1 Jatrophihabitans sp.
CTGCTGGCCGCCGAGGTCCTCCGGCAGGTCTCCAAGCGCTCACTCGTGGTGCTGTTCAGCGCGCTGGACACGGCGGCCGACACCGGGCTGCTGCCGGCGGCGCGGACGCTGGCCGCTCGGCACGAGGTGATCGTCGCGTCACCCTCGGATCCCGCGTTGGCCCGGCTGGCCGCGGCCCGCGAGGACGTGGCGGACGTCTACACCGCCGCCGCCGCGGAGCTCACCGTCGCCCGCCGCGCGGCGGTGGTCGAGCAACTCGGCGCGCTCGGCGCCCACGTGATCGACGCCCCCACGCACGTGTTCGCCTCGAAGGTGGCCGACGCCTACCTCGACCTCAAGGCCGCCGGCCGCCTCTGACGGCCCGCCCCTACCCCGCTTTGCACCTTTCGGCTCCCCAAATCGGGGAATGTAGGGGTGCTGAAAGGTGCAAAGCGCGGACGGGTTCAAGCGACGGGGGCGACCGCTTCGCGCTCGTCGTCGAGCAGGTCGCCGGTGGCCCCAGCCCGAACACCGCGCCGGCCGAGCACCACCACGTAGGCCAGGAACCCGATCTCGGCGAGCGCGCCGATTCCGATCCGCACCGCCGTGGGCAGACCGGACGGCGTCACGAACGCCTCGATGACGCCGGACACGAGCAGCACGCCGGCCAGACCGAGCGCGGTGACGCCGGCCATCCGGCCGGCTTCGGCGAGTGCCTGCGCCCGAGGCAGCCGCCCGGGCGCGATCCAGGCCCAACCGGTCCGCAGCCCGACACCCCCGGCGGCGAAGACCGCGCTCAGCTCCAGCATCCCGTGCGGCAGCAGGAGTCCGAGCAGCACGCTGCCCTTGCCGGCGCCGAGCATGATGCCGCCGACCAGTCCGACGTTGACGGTGTTCTGCCACAGGACGTACGCCGTACCGACCACAGTGACGCCGAGGAACAGCGCCATCGCGGCCACCAACGCGTTGTTCGTCCACACCTGCGCCGCGAAGGACTGGGCCGGGTGGGCCGAGTAATAGTCGCGGAACTCGTGATCGACGAGTTGGTGGACGCGGCTGTCCGGCAGCACCTGGTGAATCCGCTCCGGGTGCACGCGCAACCACAGCATCATCGCCGCGGACACCCCGATGCTGACGAACGCCGTCCCCACCGACCACCGCCAGGTCCGGTACAGGGTTACCGGGAAGTCGACGGTGACGCCCCGCGCCAACGCCGCCCAGCCGCGGACCCGCGGCGTCCCCACCGCCGCGGCGCGGCCCCGGGCCAGCAGCCGCGACAGCCGGGCAGTCAGCATCGGATCCGGTGCACGGGTCTGGACCAGGGCGAGGTGGGTCGCTACCTGGCGGTACAGCGCGACGAGCTCGTCGGCCTCGGCGCCGTCCAAACGGCGGCGCCCGGCCAGCTCGTCCAAGCGCAGCCATTCCCCGGTGTGCCGGGCGATGAAGGAGTCGACGTCCACGGTCCGCGCAGTCTATTGCGCCCGTCACGCTCTACAGTGCCCCCGTGGAACCCCGCGGCCCGGCGCTCGTCTCGGGCGAGGGCGTGCGGCTGGCGCTGCAGCCGGCCGGAGTCGGGTCACGGACCGTGGCCGCGGCCCTCGACGGTGTCGTTCAGGTCGTCGCGCTGTTCGTGTTGTTCCTGATCGACGCCGCCATCGCCGGGGGTGCCGACGCCGCGGCCGTTCAAGCCGTCCTCGTCGTCGAGATCGTGCTCGTCGTGGCGGGTTACCCGATCGTCAGCGAATGGGTCTTCGCCGGTCGGACGCTGGGCAAGGCCGCGTTCGGCCTCCGTGTTGTTCGCGACGACGGCGGCCCGATCGGATTCCGGCAGGCTCTCGTCCGAGGCCTGGCCGGGCTGATCCTCGAGAAGCCGGGCCTGCTGTTCCCGCTGACCACGATCGCCGGACTGGTGACGATCAGCGCCAGCGCCCGCGAGAAGCGGATCGGGGACATGATGGCGGGGACGGTCGTGCTCAACGAGCGGTCCGCGCCGCTGGCCCTGGCCACGCCGCCGGCATGGGTGCCGGTCCCGCTGCAGCCGTGGGTCCTGTCGCTGGACCTACACCGCCTCGATGACCAGCTCGCCCTCAGCGCTCGCCAGTTCGTCAGCCGCGCGCATGCGATGTCCCCGGCCGCGCAGGCTGCGCTCGGTCACGAGATCGTGCGCCGGGTTCTCGCCGTGACCAGCCCGCCGCCTCCGCCCGGCGTCCCGACCTCGGTGGTGCTGCTGAGCGTGCTGGCTGAACGACGCCGCCGGGCCTTCACGCCACCGCCGGCGCCGCTTCCGCCGGCGCCTCCGCAGCTTCCGCCGGCGCCGCTTCCGCCGGCGCCGTTTCCGCCTTCGTGGCCGCGCCCGGTCCCGCCGTCCGGCGACTCGCCGTTCGCGCCACCGGGCTGATCGCCACATCGACGGCCGCACGTCGTCGTTACGATCGGACCGATGGACATCACCGTCTCCGACAACCCCGCGCGATCCCGCTACGAGGCCTTCATCGACGGCAAACTCGCCGGCTTCGCGGCGTACCGCGCCACCCCGGACCGGATCGTCTTCACCCACACCGAGATCGAGCCGGCGTTCGAGGGCAAGGGCGTCGGCAGCGTGCTGGCTCGGCAGGCTTTGGACGATGTGCGGACCAAGGGCCGACCCATCACGCCGAGGTGCCCATTCATCGCCGATTTCATCGACAAGCACCCCGAGTACCAGGATCTTGTCCGCTAGCTTCGGAACAGCGCCCTACCCGCGGGTACGTTTCATTACGCGGACTTGATCTCCTGACTGCTACGGATTACGCATCCGTAACATCCTTCGAGTCAGGAGGCCATCCGTGCACAAGACACGGTTGCCGCTCGTCGCCGCCGTCATCGGCTGCGTGCTCGCGCTTGTCGTCGGCGCTACGCCGGCCCAGGCAGCATCTGTCAACTACGTCGCCCTGGGTGACTCCTACTCGTCGGGCGTCGGCTCGGGCAGTTACACCGCGGAGAGCGGCTCCTGCCTGCGCAGCACGAACGCCTACCCGCAGCTCTGGACCAACGCGCACGCGCCGTCGTCCTTCCGGTTCGCCGCCTGCTCGGGCGCGAAGACGACGGACGTGAACGCCAATCAACTCTCAACGCTGAGCTCGACGACGACGCTCGTGAGCATCTCGATCGGCGGCAACGACGTCGGCTTCGCCCAGGTCATGCAGGACTGCGTCCTCTACGGCACCACCACCTGCGTGAGCGAGGTCAACGCGGCCGAGAACACGGCGCGGACCTCCCTGCCGGGCTGGCTCGACACCACGTACAACGGCATCCGGTCACGCGCCCCCAGCGCCCGCGTCGTCGTCCTGAGCTACCCGCGCTTCTACCACGATCTGTGGTACTGCGTCGGCCTGAGCTCGACGTCGCGCAACAAGATCAACGAAGGCGCGGACGTCCTCGACGGCGTTATCTCCGCGGCGGCCACGCGGCATGGCTTCGCGTTCGGCGACGTCCGCGCGGCCTTCGCGAGCGGTCATGAGATCTGCGACAGCGACTCGTGGCTGCACAGCGTCGACTGGGGCAACATCGTGCAGTCGTACCACCCGACTGCGGCCGGGCAGTCCGGCGGTTACCTCCCTGCCTTCACGGCCAAGGCCGGCTGAGACCTGCGGCCTGAACGATGGCCCCGCAGCGAAAAGCGCTGCGGGGCCATCGTCGTTTCCGTGCCGGAAACCGTTGCCGGGGCGCGTGCGTGCTGCCAGGCTTCGATCATCTTCGGCGGACGGGGCGCCCATGGCAACGGCTGCGCAGTCACACCGCAGCAGCGCTGCGCTGGCCTGGGTTTTGCTGGCCGGGTGCGCGGTCGCCGTCGCGCTGGGGGTCTACGGCCGGGAGCACGACGCGCGGCTGCCGGTCTTCGTCAAGGGCTTTTCCGGCGTCATCCAGTTCAAGGTCTGGCTGGCCACGGTGGCGCTCGTGCTCGTCCTCGTTCAAGTGACGACCGCCCTGTGGATGTGGGGACGGCTGCCCGGCGCCGGTTCCGCCCCGGGTTGGGTGTCCCCGGTCCACCGCTGGAGCGGCGCGCTCGCGTTCCTCGTGCTGATCCCCGTCGCACTGAACTGCCTGTTGACGTTCGGGTTCGCCACCAACTCGCCGCGGGTGGTCGCGCACAGCGTCGCCGGATGCGCGTTCTACGGGGCGTATTCGGCGAAGATGCTCGGCCTGCGCGTGCGCGGCCTGCCGGGCTGGACCTTGCCGCTGCTGGGCGGGCTCGTCTTCACGACCCTGATCATCCTGTGGCTGACGTCGGCCCTGTGGTTCTTCGGCATGAATCAGCCACTGACATGAGCGACGACACCGTCACCCGACGTTCCGCCCTCACCGCCGCGGGCGTCGTCGTCGTGGGCGGGGTCGCCGGGTACGTCGCCGGGCGCCACACCGACGCTGCCCACCCGCCGGGCGCGGCGGCCGCCGGCGGCTACGGCCCAGCACCAGGTGGAGCTGCCGGGCAGGCGCTGGCCAAACTCGCCGACATCCCCGACGGCGGCGGCGTGATCATCGGCAATCCGGCCGTGGTCATCACCCGCTCGGGTTCCGACGTGCGGGCGTTCTCGTCCGTCTGCACCCACCAGGGCTGCAAGGTCGACAGGGTCAGCGGTGGCACGATCGACTGCCCGTGCCACGGCAGCCGCTTCGACGCGTCCACCGGCAAGGTTGTGGCCGGCCCAGCACCTGCTCCACTGCCCGCGGTGCAGGTCACCGTCCGCGACGGGGAGGTGTTCAGCGCATGAACCTGTGGGGGCGGATTCCGACACTGCTGTGGCTGCTCTCGGCCGGGTTCGGCATCGGCGTGCTCATCGCCCTGCGCTGACCGGAAGCCGGATCAGCGCTGGAGATCGACGTCCGCCGCTGCGCAGAGGACGTCGGACGGTGTGCGCGCGTCGATATCGGGGTCCGTACCACCGAACCGCCGAGCCTCGCGTCCCAGTACACGTGATCCTCGTATCAGGCCGCGGCCACGCACCGGTCGCCGAGGCGCGCCCCCGGCCCATCGCGCACAAGATCAGCCCGCCCAGTCGACCTTGTGCCCCCCGCTGCGCCCGGGCACCGCATCGCGCACAAGATCAGCCCGCCGAGCCCGATTCGAAGCGGTCCGGGTCGGTCCAGCGCCCATGGTGCGGCACGCACGCATGGCGGCATCGAACTTCCCCGGCCGAAGTCACCGGCGCACCGGGTCCCCCAGGTGCCCTGCCCGCCCCTGGCATCGATCACCAGATCGGCGGCCACGACCGCTTCCGATGGCCACGCCGGCTCAGCACGATTCCGGTGTAAAGGACGACCGGCCGCGCACCCATGATCGCTACACGCCTGTCGCCCCGTTTACCCCGCGTGCGATGTCCGTCAAATTGACGACACCGTAACCGGTTCGCGCCCGCGCGCGGCTGGCCCTGCTGCCCGGACGACCGCCCCGAGGTGAGCCGGGCCCGACACCCGATGCACCGCGGGTGCGAAGGTAGTGGCGAGGCCGGCAGCCGACCCGGCCGTCTGGGGAGCCACCGAATGACGACGTGCCCGCGATGTGGACGGGTCGCCGGCGACGAGATCGTCTGCGCGCAGTGCGGCATGTCGCTCGCGCTCGTCCGGCGCAACGCCGCCGCGCGCTCCACCGGGCCCATCGATGCCGTCGCGCTCGCGGAGGAGGGCGGCGCGGACACGCGCGACGTCAAACTCTGGCGCGTCGGGGCCCTCGTCGGCCTCACCTGCCTGCTCGCGGCGGCCGCCGCGATCGTGCTGCTGAACCAGCACGGCTCGGGCAAGGCCGACCTCGGGTTGCCGCGGACAACGGCTCCCAGCCGCGCCGCGCCGCCATTGGACCCGTCGGTGGACCCGTCGGGGGGCCCGTCCCGGGTTCCGGCAGAGACGCCGACAGGGGTAAAGATCACGGGTCCCGCGCCGCCGACCAGGTCAAAGGCGAGCCAGGCGGCGGCGCGCTCGACGTCCACGGCGTCCCGGCGGGCGACGTCCGCCCCACCGAGCAGAGCGGCGCGGACGAGTTCGGCCGCGCCCGGCCGGTCGGTCCATCTGGTCAAAGGGGCGCTCGACCGGCCGTGCGGGCCGCACTGCTACTACCTTGTCGTGACGCTGGTCGCGTTCCCTGGGGGTACGCACTCCGTGGCATGCTGGGCGGGCCGCGGCGGCCTGTTCGCCAGGTACACGATGACCGCGGCCACAAGCGCGACCTGCTTCTACAAGCGGCCGCGCGACTCGGTGTGGGTCGTTGTCGACGGCACGTACCGTTCGAACACCCTCGGGTGGTGACCCGCGCGGGGATGATGGCGCCACGCTCGGCGCCATCCTCCGCGCGCGGACGGCTCAGTAGCGGTAGTGATCCGGCTTGTACGGGCCGGCGACGTCGACGCCGATGTACTCGGCCTGCGACTTCGTGAGCGTGGTCAGCTTGGCGCCGACCGCGTCGAGGTGCAGCCGGGCGACCTTCTCGTCCAGGTGCTTGGGCAGCGTCGTGACCGTGGGCTTGCCGTCGACGAGGTAGGCGTCGGGGTTCTTGTGGATCTCGATCTGGGCGATCGTTTGGTTCGAGAACGACGCGCTCATGACGAAGCTCGGGTGCCCCGTGGCGTTGCCGAGGTTCAGCAGGCGCCCCTCGCTCAACACGATGATCGAGTGGCCGTCCGGGAACTGCCACTCGTGCACCTGCGGCTTGACCTCGATCTTGCGGATGCCGGACACCTTCGCCAGGCCAGCCATGTCGATCTCGTTGTCGAAATGACCGATGTTGCCGACGATCGCCTGGTGCTTCATCTGGCCCATGTGATCGGCCATGATGATGTCCTTGTTGCCGGTCGTGGTGATGAAGATGTCGGCCTTGCTGACGACGTCCTCGAGGGTGACGACCTCGAGCCCGTCCATGGCGGCCTGCAGCGCGCAGATCGGGTCGACCTCGGTGACGACGACGCGAGCGCCCTGCCCGCGCAGTGACTCGACCGAGCCCTTGCCGACGTCGCCGTAGCCGCACACCACGGCCAGCTTTCCGGCGATCATGACGTCGGTGCCGCGGTTGAGGCCGTCGATGAGCGAGTGGCGGCAGCCGTACTTGTTGTCGAACTTGCTCTTGGTGACCGAGTCGTTGACGTTGATCGCCGGGAACAGCAGCGTGCCGGCCTTCTCGAACTCGTAGAGGCGGTGGACGCCGGTCGTGGTCTCCTCGGTGACACCGATGATCGCCGCGCCCATGCGGGTGTACTTGCCCGGCTGCTCGGCCACCGAGCGGCGCAGCGTGTCGAGGATGATCACGTACTCCTCGGAGTCGTTCTCGTCCGTCGACGGCACGGCACCCGCGGTCTCGAACTCGGTGCCCATGTGGATCAGCAGCGTGGCGTCGCCGCCGTCGTCGACGATGGAATCCGGGCCGCTGCCGTCCGGCCAGGTGAGCATCTGCTCGGTGCACCACCAGTACTCCTCGAGCGTCTCGCCCTTCCAGGCGAAGA
>DATAQD010000241.1:0-3693 GCA_036264855.1 Jatrophihabitans sp.
AACGCGCCCAGCAGCAGCCCCCACAAACCCGTCAACACCCCGAGTTCGACCCGCTTGACCGACGTGGTGCTCGTCACGATCATCCAGACGCCCACCGCCCCGAGCGCGATGGCCAGGGCGAACCCCGCTCCGCGGAGCACGACCCCGCGGGTAAGCGGCGTCGCATCCGGGTTGGGCACCGGACCAGCTTAGTCACCGACGGAAGGGGGCCGGGCTGGTCAGAACAACCTCTCAGGCGCGACGATCGCGCCTCTCAGGCCCGACGATCGCGCGAATCCTTGTCGCTGCCCGGGTCGATCCCGGCCCGCTCGAGCAGCAGGCCCGCGATCACCAGGGCCACCGCGGCAGCGAGGATGACGCTGCCCACAGCGGTGTCGTTGGCGGCGGCCTTCAGGGCCCGCACGTCGGGCAAGACACGGCCGAGCAGGCCGAGCACCGCGCCCACGACACCCGCTCCGACCAGCGAGGACGCCTTGCCCAGAGCGACGCAGCGGGCGATCACGATGGCGGCCATCGGCCGGGCATTCGGGTCGTGTCGCACGGCTGCGCGGACCCGGCGGGCCGCAACCAGCTCGGCCGCGGCCAGCGCGGCCAGCGGCGCCGCGGTGAAGTAGTGCAGGGGCGGGATCGAGTCGTAGGAGAACCGCAGCAGAACGAAGACGGTGATCCCCATCACGATCAGCGGAACCGCCAGGTCCGTCCATGAGGTCCGCCGCATCCCCGGGCCGCTCATCGCAGCACCAGATCGTCGCGTCGGCGCAGGTTCGCCACGTCCTCACCGGGCAGCTCGTCGATCAGCGCCGCGATCGGTCGTCCGGACAACCGGGCCTGCGGATCGGCGGCCAACCAGGGCACGAGGACGAACGCTCGCTCGCTCGCGCGCGGGTGCGGCAGCGTGAGCTCGGGGTCGTCGCTCACCACGTCGTCGACGGCCACCACGTCCACGTCGAGCGTCCGCGGCCCCCACCGCACGTCTCGGGTCCGGCCCGCTGCCTGTTCGGCCGCGTGCGCGCGATCCAGCCAGTCACGGGGCGCGGCGTGCGGATCGGCCGCGACCAGCACCGCGTTGAGGTAGTCGCCCTGCGGCACCGGTCCCCAGGGCGGCGTCTCGAACACCGGCGACACGATCTGCACCCACGGCCGAACCGCGTCGACGGCGCCCTGCACCGCGGCGAAGCGATCCCCGAGGTTCGATCCGATCGACAGCACGGCCACCGTCACGGGCGCTCCCGGCGGATCGTCACCGCGACGTCGTCGAAGCGGGCTTGGATCGGCGCCTCCGGCTTGTGCACCGTCACCGTCACGGCCCCGACGCGCGGGTCGGCGAAGCAGGTCTCGGCCAGCCGGGCCGCGAGCGTCTCCAGCAGGTTCACCGGCGGGCCGGAGAGCACCGCGGCGAGCCGCTGGGCGAGCTCGCCGTAGTCGATCGTGTCGGCGAGTGCGTCCGAGGCCGCGGCGGCGACCGTCGACAGCTCGAGGACGGCATCGACGACGAAGTCCTGACCGTCGCGGCGCTCGTGCTCGAACACGCCGTGGAAGCCGTGCACCCGCAACCCCGTCAACGTGATGAGATCGCTCACGACCGCCCCCACCCGTCCGCGGCTTTGCACCTTTCAGCGCCCCAAATCAGGCCGCGCCGGGGAGCTGAAAGGTGCAAAGCGGCGGTCATCCGGCGGCTCCCTGGATCGCGGCCACGGCCAGCGCGGCGTCCACGGCCGGGCGAACCTGATGTACCCGCACGCCCCACACGCCATGCGCCGCCGCGTGCGCCGTGATCGCCGTCGTCGCGTCCTCGCGCTCGTCGACCGGCCGCGGCGCGCCGTCGGGGCCGGCCAGCAGCGTCCCCAGGAACGACTTGCGCGAGGCGGCCAGCAGCACCGGCAGCCCGAGTTCGACGAAGCTGTCCAGCGCGGCCAGGATCGACCAGTTGTGCGCGCCGGTCTTCGCGAAACCCAGGCCCGGGTCGATCACCAGAAGATCGGGGTCGACGCCCGCGGCCACGGCGGCATCGACGCGCGCGAGCAGTTCGGTCCGGACGTCCTTGACGACGTCGTCGTAGCGGGCGAGTTCCTGCATGCGGTCGCTGTGCCCGCGCCAGTGCATCAGGATCCACGGGCAGCCGGCGTCGCGGACCACGGCCGCCATCGCCGGGTCGGCGAGCCCGCCCGACACGTCATTCACGATCGCCGCCCCGGCCTGCAGCGCGGCGGCCGCCACCGACGCGCGGTAGGTGTCCACCGAGAGCACGACCCCGTGCGCCGCGAGCCCCTCGATCACCGGCTCGATCCGGCGCCGTTCCTCGTCGGCCTCCACGCGCCGGGCGCCGGGCCGGGTGGACTCGCCCCCCACGTCGATCAGATCGGCACCCTCGGCCTGCATCCGCAGACCATGCGCGATCGCCTCGTCCGCCGAGGAGTATCGGCCGCCGTCGGAGAACGAGTCGGGTGTGACGTTCAGGACGCCGACGACGCAGATGCGGTCCGGCCGGCGCGGCACTCCGGCCGCGTTGTCCGGGCTTCGCGGCATCATCGCGTCTCGAAGCGCGGGCAACTCAGAGCAACCGCTCGCGAAGGCACGACCACCACCATGATCACTGGCCGAGGATCAGGCTGAGCGCCTCTGCGCGGGTGCGCGGGTCGTCCTTGAAGATGCCGCGCACCGCCGAGGTCATCGTCCGGGCCCCCGGTTTGCGGACCCCGCGCATCGCCATGCATAGATGCTCAGCCTCGATCACGACGATCACGCCCTGGGGCTCGAGGCGGCGCGCCATCGCGTCGGCCACCTGGCTGGTCAGCCGCTCCTGGACCTGCGGACGCCGGGCGTAAAGGTCGACCAGCCGGGCCAGCTTCGACAGCCCGGTGATCCGCCCGTCCTGGCCCGGGATGTAGCCCACGGCCGCGGTGCCGTGCCAGGGAACGAGGTGGTGCTCGCAGACCGAGTACAGCGGGATGTCCTTGACGAGGACGAGCTCGTCATGGTTCTCGTCGAACGTTGTCTGCAGCACCTCGTCCGGGTCGACGTGGAGGCCGCCGAAGATCTCTTCGTACGCGCGGGCCACCCGAGTGGGCGTGGCTCGCAGGCCCTCCCGGTCGGGGTCCTCGCCGACGGCGATCAACAGCTCCCGGACCGCCGCCTCAGCACGCGCGACGTCGACGCGGCCGACGGTCTCACTCACCGCCGGGCGGGGTGTCGTATGGCGGGCTGCCGTAGGGCTGACCCACCGGACCGGCCTGCGGACCGAACACCCCACCATCGCCGGGGCTCGAGGGCTGCGGCGGGTTGGGCGCGGGCACCACACCGGGCAGCGCCTTGCCTTCCTCCTCGGGGTGGCCGCCGTTGCGGGATCCGCCGTTGGGGGACCCGTTGGACAACGGCTTGCGCAGCGACATAGGGATCTCGATGGGCGGACGGTCGCTCGGCGTGCGCTTGCCGAAGCCGGCGAAGCTGTTGTGCGGCGGCCGCTTGCGCACCGGCGCCAGGATCCGCTCGAGGTCGTCCTTGTTGAGCGTCTCCTTCTCGACCAGCTCGAGCACCATCGAGTCGAGGGCGTCCCGGTACTGGACGAGGATCTCCCACGCCTCGTCGTGGCCCTGCTCGATCAACGCACGGACCTCGTCGTCGATCTGGGAGGCAACCTCTTCGGAGAAGTCGCGCTCGTGGCCGAGGTCGCGACCCAGGAACACGTCACCCTCG
>DATAQD010000191.1:0-2845 GCA_036264855.1 Jatrophihabitans sp.
GCTGACACCCAAGACCGCGTACACGTTCGCCGTCAAGGCCATCAACGTCGCCGGCGCCTCGGCGGCCGGTCTGTCCCCGTCCGTGACGACCCAAGCCGACCCGCCGCCCCAGACGACGCCCGCCCCGGTGTCCACCAGTCGCTACATCCGCAACGTCCGCGGGTCCACGAGCACCGACCTCGCCGTCATGCGGGCCGAGGGCGCCGCCGACGCAAATGCGAACCCGTCGGGTCACGGCTACCTGATCCTGCTCGACATCGGCGGACAGGACCAGTACAACGGTGGCGTGATCCTCAGCGCGACCACGCGCTTCGTCTCCTACGCCGACCTCGCCCGCGACCTCAATGCCTACGTCGACGGTTACCACAGCAAGCAGCGCAGCAGTGCGCCGGTGACCATCGCCGTCGGCACGAACAACGACATCGACGTCTCGTCGACGAGCGGTAAGGATTGGGCCACGCGGGTCGTCAACCCGTTGCGGTCCTACGCCACCCGCTACCCCGGCATCTCGATCGCTGGGGCGAACGACATCGAGCCGGGTTTCCGCGCCACCTACTCCCAGACCAAGAGTTGGATGTCCGGCTACCTCGGGGCCACGTCCGCGCCGTTCGTCTTCAACGGCTCGGCCGACGGGTGCGCGTGGACGGTAACCAGCGGTGGCTGCAACAACGGCTGGACGATGAGCGGCCTGTACTACCTGGCGGGCGGCGCGGCGCCGATCCGGACGTTGAACCTGCCGCAGATCTACAACACGACGATGGCCGGCCAGTGGAAATACATCTCACTGACCGGCGTCGTGAACGGGCAGCCGCGGATCCGCTTCGGCGGCCCGCTGACGGAATGGACCGCGTGCGACCAGACGAACAGCTGCGGAAGTCTCACCGGGCACACCGCATGGTCAGTGTTGTGGAGCAACCTGCAGTCGGACAGCCGCCTGAAGGTGTCGAGCCTGCCCTACTCGACCGACCTGCGGATCGACAGGTGACGGCCGCGCGTCGCGGGCGCGCGCTGGTCGCCGGTCTCGCCGGTCTCGCCGCCGCGACGGCGCTGGCCGGTTGCGCAACGCCAGGCACGGGGACGAGAGCCGGGGCGACTGCGTCATCCTTCTCGACCCCCGCCTCCACACCCCCCGTGTCGGTCCCGGTGAGCCCGCCGGCCTCCTCCCCGGCGAGCGTCCCGTCGAGCGCGCCCGCCTCATCCCCGGCGACGGAGACCGTCACCGTCACGGCCACGCCGACCCCACCGGTGGTACCCCGTTCGTCCTGCACCCAGCTCACGATCCGGGTGATCCGCGGCTCGGCCTCGCCGGGTGCCGAGTTCGCGGCGCTGCAGTTCACCAACATCGGCGCCGACTCGTGCACGCTCGTCGGCTACCCCACGGTCACCCTGCTGCTGAAGGGCCAGCTGCTCGGTACCCCGTCACAGCCGGCGTCCACGGCGCGTTCGCGCATCACCCTGCGTCCTGGCGACACCGCCGAGAGCAAGCTGAACGACTACACGAGTTGTCAGGCGCCACTGTCGGACTACGTCCGCGTCGTCGTGCCGGGCAGCACGATCAGCGCAGCGCGTCCGGCCCAGCTGCGGGCCTGCACCCTGCGCGTCAGCGCGCTGGCCGTGCCCGACTGACCTCCGCCCGATGGCGTCCCAGCCGCCGGGAACAGGCAGGATGGACGTTCGTGACGACGACGCGCGGCCGCTCGCGCACCAGCGACCTGCTCGTCGTGGCGCTGGTGCTCACCGGCCTGTCGATGCGGACGGCCGTCACCAGCGTGGGGGCCGCGCTCGACGATCTGCAACGGGACCTGCACGCCTCCGGCACGGTCGCGGGCGTCATCACGACCCTGCCCGTGGTCTGCTTCGCGGCGGGCGGGGCGCTCACGCCGCGGTTGTCCCGCACGCTGGGGTCGCACCGGCTGCTGGTCATCACGCTCGTCCTGACGACCGTCGGACTGGCGCTCCGGCCGATCGGCAGCAGCGCGATCTGGTTCACGCTGCTCAGCATCCTCGCGCTGTCCGCCGGAGCCGCGAGCAACGTGCTGATGCCCAGCCTGGTCAAGCAGCACTTCCCGGACCGGATCGGGGCGATGACCGCCGTCTACACGACCGCCCTCGCCGTGGGCACCACCGCGGCCGCGGGCCTCACCGTGCCGATCGGGGACGCGGCCGGCGGGTGGCGGGGCGGGCTGGCATCGTGGGCCGTCCTCAGCGCGCTCGCCGTCCTTCCGTGGCTGCCCACCCTGGCCGCCGACCGGCTGCACCGCGACGCCGCCGCCCCCGGCGTCTCTATGGCGGCGCTCGTGCGCAGCCGGACCGCGTGGGCGCTCACGGTGTTCTTCGCCGTGCAATCCCTGCAGGCCTACATCGCGTTCGGCTGGTTCGCGCGCTTCCTCGACGACCACGGAATGTCGAACAGCGCCGCCGGCGCGATGGTCGCTCTGCTGGCGGCGGTCGGGATTCCGGTCTCGATCATCGCCCCACGGGTCCGGCAGGAGTGGCATCGGGCGCTGATCGCGGCCTTCGGCGCATGCTTCCTCGTGGCTTACCTCGGCCTGGCGATCGCTCCGACGAGCGGCACCTGGATCTGGATGGTGCTGGCCGGGATCGGCGGCGGCATGTTCCCGGTCTCCCTGACCCTCATCGGGCTGCGGACTCGCACGGCCGGGACCACGGCCGCGCTGTCGGCGTTCATGCAGGCGATCGGCTACATCGTCGCGGGCACCGGGCCGCTTCTGTTCGGCGTGCTCTACGGGGCGACGAACCACTGGGCGTGGCCCCTGGTCCTGCTGTTCATCGCGCTGGCCGTCAGCGTCGTGAGCGGTTGGCTGGTGAGCCGGCCGTCCTTCGT
>DATAQD010000253.1:0-16217 GCA_036264855.1 Jatrophihabitans sp.
GCGCGCGGATCGTGCACCACGGCGCGACGTCGAGCAGCAGGTAGTTGCCCTCCGTGATCACCAGGGGAGCTGACCGCGGCACCACGATGGCGTCGGGCACCGGTTCCTCGACGCAACGATCGAAGGCGGGCGCGCGGACGCTGTCGCCGGCCCGCACCCGCCGCAGCAGGGCAACGTAGCCCTCGGCGTCGAACGTGCGCGGGGTGCCCCGCTCTTCGACCCAGCCGCGCCGTTGCAGTTCGGCCGTCGTCAGATGGAAGCCGTCCATCGGGACCACCACAGCGCCGGGCACCGCCGCCGCGACGGCCGCGGCGATCGACGACTTGCCCGCCGCGGGCGGCCCGGTGATCACGAGCAGCACGCGCCGACCGGCTGCGCGGGCCGGCTCGACCAGCGCCGCCGCCCGATCGGCCACGGCCGTCGTTTCTTCCACGCGTGCAGGGTGCCACGCCCGGCCGGTCGGCAACACGACGCCGCCGCCGGGTCCGCGAGCCAGCGGTCCCGGCGGCGGCGGGCCGCGCGTCCTACCCGATCATCGGGTGACCTTGAGCCTCACCGTGACCGAGTTGGCAGCGCCGTACGTCGAGTTGCCGCCGTACTGGGCCCGGTAGTGATACCGGCCCGCCGACCTCGGCGTGTAATGCAGGACGACCCTGCCCTTCACTAGCGTGCCGCGGGCCACGTTCGCCGGGTTGGGCCCGTCGAGGCGGCGCAACACCACGGTGCCGGTCGGGGTGATGCCGGAGATCCCGCTGACGTGGACCGTCGCCGTTACCGTGCGGTTGTGCACGACGGGGTTCGGTTTCAGCGACAGCGTGGCCTTCGCCGGGTTCTTGTTCAGCGAGACGACCTGCGCCTTGTGACCCAGCGCGTTCTGGAAGTGGATCATCAACACGCCCTTGCCCCTGTCCGCGGCGTACGCCTTGACGTCGCGGCGGACCGCAAGGACCGAGCCGGGCGAGTCGCGGAACAGCAGGGGACTGGCGTCACCGTCGTACGAACCGTAGACGGCGATGCCCGGATGCAGCACATCGAGCGAGAGCGGGTTCACGAGGTTCCCGTGCTGGCCGACGTCGCCCACCTGGTCCACTGGCGCGGCCTGGTAGGGCGAGTACGAGAACACCGCGTACTTGAGCCGCGAGGTGGCCGCCGAGATCCCGGGCAGCGCCGGAACCCAGACCGGGATCACCATGGTGTCGCTGTCCAGGAGGGCGGTATCGGTGTCGCCGAACCGGTCGTTGATCAACTCGACGTCGACGACCTTCTGGGCCTGCAGGTCGTACAGCTCGGAAACCATGACGTCGGTGGCGGTGAGCCGGGTGTTGAACACCACCGAGTCGGCCACGCCGTCACCGGTGCTGTCGATGTAGATGTCGAACTCCTGCGATGACGCCGGTGTGCGCCACCGCCCCTGGGTCGTCACCGAGAAGTACGCGAACCCGCTGTTCGACGTCAACACGTTCTGGCCGATCGACGCCAGCTGCGGCTGATCGGACGTCGCTGCGACGTACTTGAGGTCCGCGGACCTCTCGTCCGGGAAGTTGACGCAGCCCCACGTGACGCGGTTCGAGCAGCTCGGGGCGAGCCCGCTCGAGGCCTGCAACTCGAAGCCGGCGACGGTCGACTGGACCGCCGTGGCCCCCGAGCCCTGATTGACCCGCTGACCGGTGAGCGGCAACAGCGCCTTCTGGACGGCCCCGCCCGTCAGGTGGAACGAGGACGCCTGGCTCATCGACGAGGCCGGCCGCGGAGCCGCGTACGCGGGCACCCGCAGGTCCGGCGTGCCCGCGCCGCCCTTGAACACGACGATGCCGCTGGCATCGGCCTGGTACTCGCGGGGTAGACCGCCCTGCGTCCGGTCGACGGTGGGGTCGATCGTCTTCGTGAGCTGGCTCGGCTTGATCGTCAGGGTGAGCGTGACGTTCGTGCTCGAGCGCGGGTCGATGGACACCGTCGTCGGCGAGACCGTGTAGACGGCGCCCGGAATCGTGGTCCGGTTCTGGAAGGTGACGTCGTAGCTGACCGCCTGCAGGGTCGTGTTCTGCA
Source organism: Jatrophihabitans sp. (assembly GCA_036264855.1). Classification (GTDB taxonomy): domain Bacteria; phylum Actinomycetota; class Actinomycetes; order Mycobacteriales; family Jatrophihabitantaceae; genus Jatrophihabitans. Next base: position 2,047 of record DATAQD010000253.1, read on the forward strand.
CCCGGATCGTCTTGTGCCGGACGGTCGGCGTGCTGGACGGGGTGATTGCCAGCGGCCCGAAGGACGCGCTGACCGAACCGTTGTCCGACCCGCCGGCCGCGTTGTCGATGGTGTACGCGAGCGTCGTGTTGTCCAGCGCTTGCTTGACGTCGATCCGGCCCGATCCCACCCGGTTCGGCGCTTCTTGGGCACCGCCGTGGCTGGGCAACGGGTACACGTCGGCGCCGGCGGTGTTCATGATGTCCGCCTTGACCTGCTCGCTCGTCCAGTCGGTGTGCAGCGAATGGACGAGGGCCGCGGTGCCCGCGACCATTGGCGTCGCCATCGAGGTGCCGCTGTCGTTCAGGCCCTCATTGCCGGTGCCGTTGCCGGCCGAGAAGACGCTGACCCCGACCGCGGTGACGTCGGGCTTGACGTTCCCGGCGTCGCCGATGCCCCGTGAGGAGAAGCCGGCGACCTGGTCGTTCAGCGAGGTGTCGAACTGGGCGAACCCGTTGGCCGTGGTACCACCGATGGTGACGGTGTGGCCGGCGAGCAACTCGGTGCGGATGGCGTCGCCGCCCGACTTCGCCACCAGAACGCCCGGGATCACCGCGCTGCCGGTGATGCCCGCCGCGAAGTTCTCCTCGTCGTCGGCGTAGATGAAGCCGGTCGCCCCGGCCGCGACCAGATTGGCCGCGCGGGCCGCCGAACCGCAGCGACGATTGGCGTCGGTGTCGGTCCATTCCGTGAACGCGATGTGGCCGCTGACTGCGTCCTTATCGGCCTGGTTCAGCGGATCGCAGCCGTCGAGGTTGCCCGGCTGGGTGAGTCGAACGACGTCGCCGCTGAGGTCGGGCTTGTTGACCCAGTCGTAGGCGGCTGAGCGCTCGGCCGCGTACCGACCCGCGATGGTGCCCGGGGCAGTGACGTTCAGCGCGTCGACCTGCGAGTAGGCGTCGGCGCTCGCCGCGACCGCGATGGCGCGCGGCGCGTTGCCCGGCGAGCCACCGACGTCGTACAGGTCCCCGCCGTTGCCCGAAGCGACGGCCATCGTGATGCCGAGCTGGGCCGCGGCGTTGGTGGTGACCGAGTCGCCGTCCTGGGGGGATCCGTAGTCCGAGCCGAGCGACATGTTGATCACGTCGGCGTGGTCGGAGGGGTCGCCGTCGCCGTTCGGGTCAGCGGCCATGTCGATCGCCTGGCTGACCAGGTCCGTGCTGCCCGCACAGCCGAAGACGCGATAGGCGTACAGCTTGGCCTCGGGAGCCATGCCGGGGCCGATCCGCATCGAGTCGAACGGCGTGTTGGTGTTGTACGCCCCGGTGTAGGTGCTGCCGTCGGCGTTCTCGCCGTAGCCGGCGACGGTGCCCGCGACGTGCGTGCCGTGGCCGTCGCAGTCGAGCGGCCACGGGTCCGGGCTGGGTACGGGGTTGTAGTCCGGGCTGGTCGGATCGCCGTTGTACGCGTCCCCGGCGAGGTCGAACCCGCCCGCGACCTTGGCGCCCGGGAACTCGCCCGGGCTGACCGGCTTGCCGTCCTGGGCCTTCGCGGCCTTGTAGTCGGCCACCGTGCCCACCCCACCGAAGTCGGCGTGGGTGTAGTCGACGCCGGTGTCGATGATCGCGACGGTGCTGTTCTGGCCGAGGTCGCCGTAGGCCGTCCACGCCGCCGGCGCGTCCTGGAGCGGCACGGCGTAGGAGTTGGACGCGGACTTCGGCGCGATCGGGTAGACCGCGGCGACGCCGCTGAGGTGGGTCAAGGCCGGATAGTTCTTGACGTCGGTCGACACGGCGAGTCCGGCCAGCACCGCGTGCATGCGGTACAGGACGCGCGACTTGCTGGGCAGCGCCGCGATGACCCGGTTCTGCGCGGCCGTCACCGAGGACAGCTGCGCCTTGGCGGCGCTCCGCGCGGCCGATACGCCCTTGGCCCGGGCGCTGCGGTAGACGCTCTGCGTGGCGTTGGTGCGCAGCTTGAGCAGGAACGCGTAGGTGCCGCTCGTGGGCACGCCCGCGGGCCGGGCGCCGTTGCTTTTGCTCACCGAGCGGGGCATGGCGTTCGCCTGGGCCGCCCCGGCGGGGAGCGGATGCTTGGAGGTCGCGATGCCCGCAGCGAGCTTGGATGCTGTGGGGGCAGCAGCCCCGGCTGAGCTGGTGGCCAGCCCGGCTACCACTGCGGCCGCGGCGGCAGCCGCGACGATCATCGGCAGGCGTGACCTGCCCACACGTGATGGACCCATTACCTACCCCAATGCGAGAGGGTTCCCAACCGTCCGGAGGCGCTTTTGGCTCTCCGCCTGCCGGCCGCGCGGGCGGCCGGCCGATCAACCTGCCCGCGGGCGGATCTTAACCGCATATTCAGCGATCCGTCTGCCCCCTTTGACCGGTTAAATAGTCACGGGTCGGACACGACGGTCCTCGGGCCCTCATACCGGGCACCACGCCCCGGGCGGATCGGGCCCGTCGGCCGGCGACAAAGCGGTTGCCACCGGCGGGTAGCGTCGATCAATCGTGGCCGACGACCCGGTTCTGCTCGCCGAACGTACCCACCTCGATCTCGCCCGGGAGTGTCTGGCCAGCATGCGGGCCGACGCCGAGCGCATCGCCGACTATGGCGTCGATGAACTGGCCAGCCACGCCCTGGGCACGCTGCGGGCGCGCCGGCTCGAGGCGTTGGCGGCCGATCCCGAGGCCCCGCCATTCTTCGGCCGCATCGATCGCGAGCGCGAGGACGGCCGGCCCGGTACCGAGACCTTTCATCTCGGCCGGCGCCACGTACGCGACGACCGGGGCGATCCCGTCGTCATCGACTGGCGCGCACCCATCGCCCGGGCCTTCTACCGGGCGACACCTGACGACCGGATGGGCGTGCAGCTCCGGCGCCGCTTCGGCTTCCACGACGGAACGCTCAGCTCGGTCGAGGACGAGCACCTGGACCGGGGCGAATCGCTCGGGCTGGGCTCGGACCTGCTGCGGGAGGAGATCGAGCGCCCGCGGATCGGGCCCATGCGCGACATCGTGGCGACGATCCAGCCCGACCAGGACGATCTCGTGCGCGCCGACCTCGACACCTCGCTGTGCATCCAGGGCGCTCCGGGCACCGGCAAGACCGCCGTCGGCCTGCACCGCGCCGCCTACCTGCTCTACACGTACCCGGATCGGCTGCGCCGCTCCGGCGTGCTGGTGGTCGGCCCGAACAATGCGTTCCTGCACTACATCGCGCAGGTGCTGCCTTCTCTCGGCGAAGGCGGCATCACGCAGAGCACGGTGGGCGGGCTCGTGCCCTGGCCGGTGCGGGCGCTGGAGCCCGTGCCGGTCGCGATCCTCAAGGGCGACATCCGGATGGCCGATGTCCTGCGCCGGGCCGTGCTCTCGCACATCGCCAAGCCGACCGAGGACGTCGTCGCGATCATCGGCACCAAGCGCTACCGCATCGGGGCCAACCACCTGCGCCGGTACGTCGACGATGCCCGGCGGTCCCTGGGTACCGGCCTGCGCTGGAACGTCGCCCGGGACCGGCTGCGGATGCAGGTGGGCGAGGACGTCCGCCGGCAGCGCGAGGACGCCGGGGGCGCGCCCAGTGACGCCGAGACCGCCCGGGTCGCCCGCTCGCCAGCCGTCCGAGAGTGGGTCGACGCCGTCTGGCCGGCCCTGTCGGCGCCGGTCCTGCTCGCCCGGCTCTACGACGACGCCGACTTCCTGCGGCGCTGCTCGGCCACCATGCTCAGCGACGCCGACCGCGAGCTGCTGGCCCGCCCGGCGCCGCGGAACCGGCGCAGCACCCGGTGGACGCCGGCCGACACCGCGTTGCTCGACGAGCTGGACGCGATCCTCGACGGCACCGACACGTTCGTGCACGCGGTTGTCGACGAGGCGCAGGACCTGTCACCCATGCAATGCCGCGTGGTCGCCCGGCGCTGCCCGCTCGGCTCGGTCACGGTCCTGGGTGACCTGGCCCAGGCCACCACGCCGTGGGCTCCGGGCGAGTGGGCGTTGACCCTGCAGTACCTGGGCCATCAGGCCGAGGTTCGGCCGCTGACCGCCGGGTACCGCGTGCCCGGCGAGGTGCTCGAACTCGCCAACCGGCTGCTGCCGCACATCGCACCCGACGTGCCGCCGGCCACCTCGATCCGCCCGGGCGTCGACGCGCTCGCGTTCGCCGACGGGCCCGCGCTGGCCGACGAGGTGCGGGCGTGCGCGGCGGTCGAGGGCTCGATCGGCGTGATCGTCCCGGACCGCCGGGCCGCGGACATCCTGCGCGATCTACGCGCCGCCGGTCTCGACGCCCAGCCCCTCGAGGACGACGCCGACCCGCGGGTCACGGTGGTGCCGGCCTCGAGCGCCAAGGGTCTCGAGTTCGACTCGGTCGTGCTTGTGGAGCCCGCCGCGATCGTCGCCGCCGAGCCGACCCGGGTGGACGGCCTGCGCCGCCTCTACGTCGTGCTCACCCGGGCGGTGTCGCGCCTGCGCATCGTCCATGACGAACCCCTGCCTACGGAACTTGGCGCCGTCGGGCGGTGAACGCGGCGACGGGTCAACAACTCGAATTGCCCAGGCAGGCCACGGTCGAGAACACGGTCGCGAACAGGATGATCCACACGACGACGAGCGCGACGCCGATCGCCACGGCGATGACTGCGTACTTCTTGACGTTGTCCGACGCGCGCTGGGCACCGGCGGGGTCACCGCGATACCAGGAACCTTCGATCCGGCCGTAGTTGATGAACGCGGCGATGGCCAGCGGCCAGAAGCAGATGAGCGCGGCAATGGCCCAGCCGAGGTGGGTCGCCGGGGGGCCGGAACCGGGTGGGCCGCCGTAGCCCGGCGGCGGGTAGCCCGGTGCTGCGTAGCCGGCTGGCGGGTAGCCCGGTGCGGCGTAGCCGGCCGGCGGGTAGCCCGGTGCAGCGTAGCCGGCCGGCGGGTAACCCGGTGCGCCGTAGCCCGGCTGCGGGTAGCCCGGGGGCGGGCCCTCCTGGGCGCGGCCCGGCGGCGATTGCTTCTCTCAGTACCCCGGGTTGGGCGGGCCCGGGCGGCGGTCCGGGTCGCCGTTGCTGGGATCGGTCACGATATGACCCTTCCGTCCCTGACCTTCAGCGGCCTCCTGCGGTGCAGTGACCGGGGTCACGGATATGGTAGGAACCCCTGGGCAAACCCGTCGGCACGCCACCCCTGTACCAACGGGTCTGCCCCAGCGATTGAGCACGCTCGGCACGGCGACCCCGTCCGGCGTACGACGCGAGGAGAGTCGCACGTGAGCGAACACGTCCATGCGGTGCACCCCGAGCCCGACCTCGTCCAGTTGCTGACGCCTGAGGGGCAGCGGGTCGAGCACCCCGACTACCCCCTCGAGATCAGCGACGAGGACGTGGCCGGGCTCTATCGCGACCTCGTGCTCGTCCGTCGGATCGACACCGAAGCCATCGCGCTGCAGCGCCAGGGTGAACTGGGCCTGTGGGCGTCCCTGCTCGGCCAAGAGGCCGCCCAGATCGGTTCGGGCCGCGCGCTCAAGCCGCACGACATGGCGTTCCCGACCTACCGCGAGCACGGCGTCGCCTGGTGCCGCGATGTCGACCCCCTCACCCTGCTCGGCCTGTTCCGGGGCACGAACCTGGGCGGCTTCGACCCACGCGAGCACAACTTCAACCTGTACACGATCGTCATCGGCGCCCAGACCCTGCACGCCACCGGCTATGCGATGGGCGTGGTCCGCGACGGCGCCGTCGGCACCGGTGACCCCGACCGCGACACCGCGGTGCTCGCGTTCTTCGGCGACGGCGCGTCCAGCCAGGGCGACGTCAACGAGGCGTTCGTCTGGTCGAGCGCCGGCAACCTGCCCGTAGTGTTCTTCTGCCAGAACAACCAGTGGGCGATCAGCGAGCCGGTCACCACGCAGAGCCGCGTACCCCTGTACCAGCGGGCCAGCGGCTTCGGGTTCCCCGGCGTCCGGGTCGACGGCAACGACGTGCTGGCCTGCCTGGCCGTCACGCGCAAGGCACTCGACGACGCCCGCAATGCGCAGGGCCCGACGCTCATCGAGGCGTTCACCTACCGGATGAACCCGCACACCACGAACGACGACACCCGCCGCTACCGGCTCGGGAGCGAGGTCGAGACCTGGAAGCTCAGGGACCCGATCGCGCGGGTGCGCGCGTACCTCACCCGCGAGGCTCGGGTCGATCTGGACTTCTTCGACGACGTCGAGCACGAGGCGAAGAAGTTGGCCGAGCACGTGCGGTCCGGCTGCCGCGCGCTGCCCGACCCGACGCCGGAATCGGTCTTCGACAACGTCCATGTGACGATGCCCGACGAACTTCAGAGCCAACGCGCCGAGTTCGTCGACTTCGTCTCCGAGGTGGCCTCATGAGCACGTCGATGACGATGGCCAAGGCCCTCAACGAGGGCCTGCGCAAGGCCATGGAGGGCGATCCGAAGGTCGTCATCATGGGTGAGGACGTCGGCAAGCTGGGCGGCGTCTTCCGCATCACCGACGGCCTGCAGAAGGACTTCGGTGAGGACCGGGTGATCGACACTCCGCTCGCCGAGTCGGCCATCGTCGGCACCGCCGTCGGCCTCGCCATCCGCGGATACCGACCGGTCTGCGAGATCCAGTTCGACGGGTTCGTCTTTCCCGGCTTCGACCAGATCGTCAGCCAGGTCGCCAAATTCCACAACCGCTCAGCCGGGCTGGTCCGGATGCCGATCACGATCCGCATTCCCTCCGGGGGTGGAATCGGCGCCGTCGAGCACCACAGCGAGTCGGTCGAGACCTACTTCGCGCACACCGCCGGGCTCAAGGTCGTTGCCTGCGCCAACCCGTCCGACGCCTACTGGATGATCCAGGAGGCGATCGCCGACGACGACCCGGTGATCTTCATCGAACCCAAGCGGCTGTACCACGCGGCGAAGGACGAGATCGAGGACGCCCCGACCCCGATCTATCAGGCCCGCGTCGTGCGACCGGGTCAGCACGTCACGCTGGCCGGCTACGGACCGACGATGTCCACGCTGCTCGAGTCGGCGACGGCCGCCGCCGAGGACGGGATCGAGGCCGAGGTCATCGACCTGCGCAGCGTCTCGCCGCTCGACATCCCGACCGTGCTCGAGTCGGTACGCCGCACCAGTCGCCTCATCGTCGTCCACGAGGCCCCGCAGAGCTTCGGCGTCGGGGCCGAGATCGCCGCCCGGGTGACCGAGCACGCGTTCTACTCGCTCGAAGCACCGGTGCTGCGGGTGACGGGGTACGACACCGTCTACCCGCCCAGCCGCCTTGAGCACGACTGGCTGCCCAATCTCGATCGCGTCCTCGACGCCATCGACAAGATCATGGAGTACTGAGTTCGCATGGGTGAGGTCAAACAGTTCAAGCTGCCCGACCTGGGCGAGGGCCTGACCGAGGGCGACATCCTGAAGTGGGTGGTCGCCGTCGGCGACACCGTCGACGTCAACGACACCATCGCCGAGGTCGAGACCGTGAAGGCCGCCGTCGAGCTCCCGTCGCCGTTCGCCGGGGTGGTCACCGCCCTGCACGCCGCGGAGGGCGAGACGGTGCCGGTCGGCACGCCGATCATCTCGATCGAGGTCGCCAGCGATGCGCCCGGCGCGGCGGTGGAAGACCTCGTCCCCGCGGTACCCGGCCTTCCCGGCGAGGGCGCGGTTCCAGACGACGAGAAGCAGATGACGCTGGTTGGTTACGGCCCCCGCGAGGAAGGTGCGGGGCGGCGGCGCCGCCGACGGCCGGAGGCCACCTCGGCGGGAGCGCAGGCCTCGTTCAATCTGCCGCCGAGCTCGGCCACACACCCGGCTCCGGAACCGGCGATCGAAGAGACACCGGACGACGCCATGCCGCCCCGCGGGGGCGCGCACCGGGTCCTCGCCAAGCCGCCGGTGCGCAAGCTGGCCAAGACGCTGGGCGTCGATCTCACGGCGGTAACCCCCACCGGGCCCAACGGCACGATCTCGCGCGACGACGTGCAGTCCGCGGCCGAGCCGGGCGCAGGGCCGGCGGCGCCCTCGCGGGTCGGGACCGGCGCCCGCGAGACGCGCATCCCGATCAAGGGGGTCCGCAAGCACACCGCCGCGGCCATGGTGGCCTCGGCGTTCACCGCGCCGCACGTCACCGAATTCGTGACCGTCGACGTGACCGCGACGATGGAGTTGCGCGACCGCGTCGCCGCCCGGCGGGAGTTCCGCGACCTCAAGGTGTCTCCGCTGCTGTTCGTGGCGAAGGCGGTCATCCTGGCCACCCGGCGCACGCCAGAGATCAACGCGACCTGGGACGAGGGCGCCGGCGAGATCGTGCTCAAGCACTACGTCAACCTCGGGATCGCGGCGGCCACGGAGCGCGGTCTCATCGTGCCGAACATCAAGGATGCCCACACGCTGAGCCTGCGCGAGCTGGCCGCGGCGATGGGCGCCTTGACCGACACCGCCCGCGCCGGCCGCACCAGCCCGGCCGACATGTCCGGCGGGACGTTCACCATCACCAACGTCGGCGTCTTCGGCGTCGACACGGGCACGCCCATTCTCAATCCCGGGGAGTCCGGGATCCTGGCGTTCGGGGCCGTGCGCCGGATGCCGTGGGTGGTCGGCTCCGGCGCGCACGAGCGGATCGAGCCGCGCTGGGTCACCCAGCTCGCCGTCTCCTTCGACCATCGGTTGGTGGACGGGCAGCAGGGCTCGCAGTTCCTCGCCGACGTCGCCACCGTGCTCGCTGATCCGGGCTTGGCCTTGCTGTAGCGTTCAACTTCACAGATCGACGGTGCATCCCGGCTGTCACCGGGTGAGCTTAGACACGTGCGGGCATTGAACCAGTGTTTGTTCGGTTGAACCAGATACCCTGGTTTACAGGAAACACACTGGAGGAAGACCATGCACGGGCACCGCAGCACGATGAACACGATCGCTCACAAGCTCCGCCGGCGCCGCGACGAGCGCGCCTTGGATCGCGCGCTGCGCTCGGCATCGCCGTCAATGCGCCAGGAGCTCTACGCGGCCGCGTCGCGTCAGCACTTCCACATCATGTAATTGCGTCGCAGGCCCGGGCCGGGTTCGAGCCGGTTGCGGGCCATCGCAGTCCTGGGCCCGCTGTCAGTACCCAGGCGGCCGGGACGTGGGGAAGATTGACGCCACGTTGGCCCGGGTCAGCGTCACGAACACAGCACTCGCCTCGGTGGTGACCGCACCCGCCACGGCTACCTGCCCGCTGACGAACAGCTTCCGACCGTCCACCCGGTCCAGCCCAGCGGACACCGCGACCGGCACCCCGAGCGGCGTGGGAGCCCGGTAGCGGACCTCCAGCGAGACGGTCATCGCTGCGTGGCCCGCGACGAACAGGGCCTGACCCATCGCATGGTCGAACAGCAAGGACAGCACGCCGCCGTGGACCAGCCCGGGCCCGCCCTCGTAGGCGGGGCCGAGGGTGACCGTCCCAGCCACGCCGTCGCCGTGTGGAGTCGTGTGCAGCTGCGGGGCAATGGGGTGCGCCGGGCCGCCGACCAGGCTCATCGGGTGGTACAGCGTGTCGTGCCCGCGGGGCCGATCTGGCGCCGCTGCGAGCCGGGCCTGGAGCCCTTCGATGGCGGCCGCCACCTGGTCGAGTTCGGCCGGCTCGGCGCCGGAGCGAACCACGGTGTCCGACAGCGCCCGCAGGGCCGCGCCGAGCCGCGCGGCCGGGTCGGCGTCAGGCGCCGAAGGCTCGCTCGTCACGTCCCCAAGAATAGTGGAACACGTTCTAACCTGTCGGGCGGCCGGTGGCGGCCGACCCCGGAACAAACCGGCCCCCGGAAGGACTTGCGCAGACGTGGATGCGATCCGGACCGGCCCGCGGGTGCGCGCGCCCGAACTGACGGTCGCCGACGCCACCTGGTTGAACACCGCCGGGCCGCTGACCCTGGCCGGGCTGCGCGGTCGCTTCGTCCTGCTCGACTTCTGGTCCTTCTGCTGCGGCAACTGCCTCCACGTCCTCGACGAACTCCGGCCGCTGCAGGCTGAGCACCGCGACATCCTCACCGTGATCGGTGTCCACTCGCCCAAGTTCCCGCACGAGGCCGACCCGCTCGCGCTCGCCGCAGCGCTCGAGCGTTACGAGGTCGATCATCCCGTCCTCAACGACCCCGGCCTCAACCTGTGGCGCCAGTACGCGGTCCGGGCCTGGCCCACGCTCGTCCTCGTCGATCCCGAGGGTTACGTCGTCGCGCAGGCGGCCGGCGAGGGCCAGGTCAGCGCGCTGGGCGTGATGCTCACCCGGCTCGCGGCCGAGCATGAGGCCCGCGGCACGCTGCGCCACGGCGACAGCCCGTACCGCCCGCCCCCGCCGCAGGCCTCCACGCTGCGCTTTCCGGCCAAGGCGGTGCTCCTGCCGGCCGACCGCACGGGCCGCGCCGCGGACTCGCTGCTCGTCGCCGATGCCGGGCACCACCAGCTCGTCGAACTCGCCCTGGACGGCGAGACCGTGCTGCGCCGGATCGGTACCGGAACGCGGGGCGAGCCGTTCGCCGAGCCCAACGGGGTGGCCTTGCTGCCGGCCGGCCTCGCCGGGTACGACGTGCTCGTGGCGGACACCGCCAACCACGTCCTGCGCGGAGTACGCCTGGCCGACGGTGCGGTGATCGCGACGATCGACCTCCCGCAGGCGCTGGCCGAGGCCCGGACGGTCACCGGCGCCGTCCCGGCCGTGCTCTCGCCCTGGGACGTTGTCTGGTGGCCCGCGCTCGCCCGCGTTGTCGTAGCCGCGGCCGGTGTGCACCTGCTGCTCTCCCTCGACGTCACGACCGGCCGCGTCGAGGTGCTGGCCGGCACCACGGTCGAGGGCCTGCGCGACGGGCCGGCGCTCGATGCCTGGCTGGCCCAGCCCTCCGGTCTCGCGCCGGACGGCGACCGGCTCTGGTTCGTCGACTCCGAGTCGTCGGCGCTGCGCTGCGTCCAGGCGTCACGAGCGGCGGACAACTCGTCCGGCCTGACCGTCACCACCGCCATCGGCGCCGGGCTGTTCGACTTCGGCCACGTCGACGGTCCGGCCGCGCAGGCTCGACTGCAGCACCCGCTCGGCGTCACCGTCCTCGCCGACGGCTCGATCGCCGTACTCGACACGTACAACGGGGCGGTGCGCCGGTACGACCCCCGAACCCGCGAGGTGTCGACCCTGGCCCGCGACCTGGCCGAGCCGTCCGGAGCCCTCCTCGTCGGTGACGATCTCGTGGTGGTCGAATCGGCTGCGCATCGCCTGGTCCGCCCCGTCCCGTCCACTGAACTCGTCTCGGGAGCGGCGCTGCAGGTGCAACGACCGACGACCGACCTCGCGTCGGGCCCCGTGACCGTCGAGGTGGCCTTCGAGCCCGCGCCCGGACGCAAGGTGGACGCCCGCTTCGGTCCCCCCATCCAGGTGTCGGTGACCGCTTCCCCGCCGCAACTGCTGGCCGCCGGCGGTGGCGAGTCGGCGGAGCTGGTCCGCCCGGTCACGCTCGCCGAGGGCTCCGGGGTGCTGCACGTGACCGCGCAAGTTGCGTCGTGCGACGACGACCCGGCGGTCGAACACCCTGCGTGCTACCTCAGCCGGCAGGACTGGGGTATCCCGGTTCGGGTGACCGGCGACGGCGCGGCGGCGCTGCGGCTGGTCCTGCTCGGCTGAGCGCCTACGATCCGGGCATGCCTAGTGACTTCGTCCTCAAAACCATGAACGCCACACATCGCGCCGCCCTCGCGGTCAGCGGGAACCGGATCGGGCGCAACGTCTCCGGCATGCCGTCGCTCGAGCTGACGACGACCGGACGCAAGAGCGGACAGCCCCGATCCTGCATGCTGACCTCGCCGCTGCAGGACGGCGACACGATCGTCGTCGTCGCCTCGCGGGGCGGGGACGACCACCACCCGGCGTGGTTCCTCAACCTGCGCGACAACCCCAACGTGCAGGTTGCGATGGTCGGTCAGCCCAAACGCCCGATGCGGGCCCGGATCGCGACCGCCGAGGAGCGGGCCTGGATGTGGCCCGCGATCACCGGGAAGCACAAGAACTACGCCGGCTACCAGAAGAGGACCGACCGCGAGATCCCGCTCGTACTGCTCGACCCGGTCGACTAGCGTCGAAAGGGTGACGAATCACCCAACCCGCATCGGACTCCAACTCCAACCCCAGCACGCCGACTACCCGGCCATCCGGCGCACCGTGGCCGAGGCCGAGGACCTCGGCGTCGACATCATCTTCAACTGGGACCACTTCTTTCCGCTCTATGGCGAGCCGGAGGGAAAGCATTACGAATGCTGGACGATGCTCGGCGCCTGGGCCGAGCAGACCAGCCGGGTCGAGATCGGCGCCCTGGTCACCTGCAACAGCTACCGCAACCCCGAACTGCTCGCCGACATGGCCCGCACCGTCGACAACATGAGCGATGGCCGGCTGATCCTCGGCATCGGCTCGGGCTGGTTCGAGAAGGACTACGACGAGTACGGCTACGAGTTCGGGACGGCCGGGGGTCGGCTGGACCAGCTGGCCCAGGACCTGCCCCGCATCGAGTCGCGGCTGGCCCAGCTCAATCCGGCGCCGACCCGCAAGATCCCCGTCCTGATCGGTGGCGGCGGCGAGAAGAAGACGCTGCGGATGGTCGCCCAGCACGCCGACCTGTGGCACTCGTTCAGTGACCTCGACACGTTCCGGCGCAAGCAGAAGATCCTCGCTGACCACTGCGCCGACATCGGCCGCCAGCCGGCCGAGATCGAGCGCTCGGTCGGTGCTCCGCACGGCAACCCGGCCGAGGTCGGGCCGCCGCTGCTCGAGGCCGGCGCGACGCTGTTCACCGTCGGCGAGGGCGGCCCGAACTTCGACCTGTCCCGGGTGCGCGCCTGGGTCGAGTGGCGCGACTCGCTCTGACCCCACGGCGTCCCCGGCCCCTCGCCGACCCCACGGCGCCCCGGCCCCTCGCCGCTTTGCACCTTTCAGCTCCCCTAGACGGCCTATTTTGGGGAGCTGAAAGGTGCAAAGCGCGGTCGGTGCCGCCCCAGGTCGACCGCGGCTATCGTGGGCGGCATGGACGACAAGTCGCTGCTCGACCACATTCACGAGCTGGTTGAGGAGGAGAAGCACCTCCGCGCCGCGAAGCAGGGTCTCGCCGGAGCGGACCGCCAGCGCCTCGACGCCGTCGAGCGGGAGCTGGACCAGCTCTGGGACCTCCTGCGCCAGCGCCGGGCCCGCGAGGAGTACGGCGAGGACCCCGACGCCGCGCAGGAGCGCAGCGTGGACGAGGTCGAGTCCTACCTGCAGTGAGCTCGCGAGCGGGTCACGACGTCACGTCCTTGCCGCCGAAGCGGGCCCAGGCGAGCGAGACGAACAGCGCCACATAGCCCATTGTCACGAGCACGCCGGTGCGGATATCGGTCGTCAGGACCGGGTCGCGCAGCAGATCCACCCATTGCAGCCAGTAGTGGCTCGGCAGCCAGCCGTGGATCGAGGCCAGCTGGGGTATCGCGTCGGCCACCTCGCTGACGATCGTCAGCGTCAGCGTTGCGGCCATCGCGGCGACCGGCACCTCGGTCATCGTCGACACGAAAAGTCCGAGCGCCCCGACCATGGCCGCCATGATCGCCACGTACAGCCCGATGAGGGCCAGCCGACCAACGCCCTCGCCGTAGGACACCACCCGTCCGGACAGCAGCGTCAGCTCACCGGACGGGAACAGGACCAGCCCGGCCAGCAGCCCGGCCAGCGCCACGATCAGCACACAGGCCGCGCACCACACCGCGATGACGGCCAGCTTCACAGCCAGCAGCCGACTGCGCCCGACCGGGACCACGAGCAGGTAGCGCAGCGTGCCGGTGTTGGCCTCGCCGGCGATCGAATCGCCCGCGACCACCGAGACGACCAGCGGCAGGAACAACGGGATGACGACGAGGAAAGCCGCCAGCGCCGCGAAAAGTCCGTTGTCGGTGATGCCGCCGAAGATCGTCCCGCCGCGGCCCGGACGGTTGCTGCTCGCCTTGACCGCGACGCAGATGAGGACGGGGACGAGGCCGAGGATCATTAGTAGGACGATGTTGCGCCGCCGCCGGAACACCATCGACAGCTCGGAGCGGAAGAAGCGCAGCCGGCTACCCCGAGACATCGAAGCCCTCTCCGGTGAGTCCGACGAACTGCTCCTCCAGGCTCGGCCGCTGGACCGCGAAGCCCCGCACCCCCACGCCGGCGGCGACCAGCCCCGCGAC
>DATAQD010000263.1:0-19520 GCA_036264855.1 Jatrophihabitans sp.
AATGTAGCGCGACAGAGTGATGGTCAGTAACGCGGCGGCGGCGTCTGCACGCCCGCGATGTGCACCGGCCCCTCGCGATCGCGCAACGCGCCTCCGGACGCCGCCGAGCGGCTGCCCAGGATCTCGGCCACGATCGAGATCGCGATCTCGCCCGGCGTGTGGGCGTCGATGTCCAGTCCGGCCGGGCCGTGGATGCGGTCCTGATCCGCGGCCGCGACCCCGTGCTCGGTCAGCCATTCGCGCCGCGCGGCCTGGGTCCGCCGCGACCCCAACGCCCCGACGTACCCGGCCCGGCCGGCGAGCGCCGCGCTGAGCGCCGGCCCGTCGACCGCCCGGTCGTGGCTCAACACCACGAACGCGTCACTGCGGCGCAGCTCGCCGGCCGCCGCCACGGCCGCGCCGGCGTCTTGCGTCACCAGCGCCGGCCAGCCGAGCAGGGACGCGGTGTCACGCAGCGCGTCGGCGATCAGCCCGTCGCCGACCACGACGAGCGACGGCACCGGCCAGAGCGCGACCGCCACCGTCTGCGGGTCCCCCTCGATCACCTCCGCAGCGGTCACGCCGCGGCCGAACAGCCGCGGCACCCGATCGCCGAAGCCATGGGCCTCGCGGATTGTCGCGGGCGTGTACAGCTGCGTCGATCCCACCGTTGCGTCGTGCACGCGGGTCACCAAACACACCGGCTCGCGCGCCACCAGCCGCGTCCACAAGTCCGGCGGATACGCCGCCGCCGACTGCACGAGCACCGAAGCCGTCCCGCCGCACGCCAGCCCCGCAGCAAGCGCGTCGTCCTCGCTGACGGTGACCTCGACGAGGCCGACTCCGCCGGGCGCGTCCGCGAAGACCCCCTCGAACAGCCGGCCCGCGGTCGGCGCGCCATCCGTCCACGCCGTCGCGGCGCCGGGTTCGCGCGAGCTGAATCCGCGGGTGGCCACCACCTGACCGACGACGACCTCGCGTCCCTCGTCGAGCCATACCCGGACCTGGTCGGCGATGTCGTACATCCCGCAATCCTGCACCGTGGCCGCCCTAAGCTCGACCCTGTGGCCCTCTCACTGACCGCGATCAACCGGTATCCGGTCAAGTCCTGCCGCGGTGAGGGCGTCCGGAGCGCGACCGTCGAGCCCTGGGGTCTGGCCGGCGACCGCCGGTGGATGCTCGTCGACGACGACGGGATCCTGATCAGCGCTCGCGAACACCCGCGCCTGCTCCTCGTCGTGCCCCGCCTGCGCAACGACGGCGGCCTGGCGTTCACCAGTCCGGACGCACCCGACCTCGCCGTCGAACCCCCCAGGCCGGACTCACTGGTGCCGGTCCGCTTGTGGAGCAGCGAACTGGTCGCCGCGGCGGCGTCGGCGCAGGCGCACGCGTGGTTCAGCAAGATCATCGGCGGGCCGGCGCGGCTCGTTCACCTGGACGACCCGACCCGGCGCCGGCCGAATCCGGACTTCGCCGAACCGACGGACTACGTGTCCCTGGCCGACGGCTACCCGGTGCTGCTCACGAGCGCCGGATCGCTCGCTGCCTTGAACGACCTCATCGCGAGCGGCCCCCGCGCCGACGAGGGCCCACTACCGATGACCCGCTTCCGCCCCAATCTCGTCGTCGACGGCGCGGCGGCCTGGGCCGAGGACGGCTGGCGCCGGATCCGGGTCGGCGACGCGGTCTTCCGAGCGGCCAAGGGCTGCGACCGCTGCGTGCTGACGATGATCGACCCGGACACAGCGCTCAAGACCAAGGAGCCGATCGCCACCCTGGCGCGGCACCGGCGTTGGGACGGCGAGACGTGGTTCGGCATGAACCTGATTCCGGACACGCCGGGTGTCGAGATCGCGGTGGGCGACGAGATCCAGATCCTGGAGTCGGTCCCGGCCCCGGACGGGCCGCCGCGCTGAGAATCCGTCAGGCCGGTTTCATGATGCGCGCTGTCGCGGTCGCCGTTGTGAGCATCCCGCCCTGATCGTCGAGCAACTCGCCGGCCAGGAACGCGACCGTGCCGCCGCGGTGGACGACGCGGCCGCGGCCGGTGAGACGACCCAACGGAGCCGGACGCAGGTAGTTCACCTTGAGCTCGATTGTCGGCGCCAGGTTGCCCCGCGGCAGCGTCGCGAGCAGCGCACAGCTCAGCGTCGTGTCGAGCATGGCCGCGAGGAACCCGCCCTGGACACCGCCCATGAGGTTGCGGAACTCCGCGCCGGCCTCGAACGTCCCCTCGACCTCGCCGCGCTCGGGCGATATCGACGTCAAGGCGAAACCCAGGGTGGCCACGGCGGGCGGGGGGCCGCCACCGACCAGCTCCCAGAACCAGGTGGCCCGCTCCTCGTCGGTCATAGCCGTGAGCCTGCCAAAGGCGTCACTCCGGCTGGACGTCGAGGCCCAGCCCGGCAGCAATGACGACGGCCTGCTCCCAGGTGATCACGGCGGCCCGCAGACTCACGTTCCACGGGTCGACGGCGGACAGGTCGGATCCGCGCAGGTCGCAGCGGTCGAGCTTGGCGTTGTGCAGCAGGGCGGCCCGCAGGTCGGTCTTGCGCAGCCGACTGCCGACGAGGTTGACGCCGGTGAGGTCGGCCTCGCGCATCCGGACGCCCTCGAATTGGGCACTGCGCAGGTCGGCACCGGGCAGGCCGACGAATGACCAGTCGCCCCCGTCCACGTGCATGCGGTCGAACGTGCAACGGTCGAACACCGAGCCGACGAACTTGCACTCGGCGAACGTCGCGCCGAAGAAGTTGCACCCGGTGAACGTGCAGTTGGAGAACGCGGCCGCGGTGTGCTCGGCGAGGTGGAAGCCGACGTCGCGGAAGGTGCACTCGTCGAAGTGCACCCCGCCGGTCGACGTCGTCTCGGCCAGGTCGAGGCCGACGTATTCCACGTGATCGGCGGCCCGGCCAGTGAGGTCGTCGCGGCTCCAGTCCTCGTCGACGACCCGGCTCGTGGTCTTCGGCGGCAGTCGCCCATGCAGCCGCTGCGCCATGGTGGCTCATGCTAGGGGTCGCGGTGATCGCGGCGCCCGGCCCGACCCGCCTTCAGGAGGGCCAGCCGGCGGCAGCGGTCCTTCCGCACCGTGCGATCCAGTCGCCCATGATCGCAATGGCCTGCTCGATCTCGTCGCCGTCCCCCGCGAAGCACATCCGGATGAAGTGATTGCCCTCGACCGGGTCGAAGTCGACTCCGGGCGCCACCGCCACGCCGGTCTCGTCGAGCAGCCGGGCCGCCCAGCCCATCGCATCGTCGGTCAGGTGGGCGATGTCGGCGTAGACGTAGAACGCCCCATCGGCGGGCGCGAGCCGGGTGATCCCGATCGACGGCAGCTGCTCCAGCAGGCGGGCCCGGTTCGACGCGTAGCGAGCGACATTCGCGTCGAGCTCGTCGTAGGCGTCGAAGGCCGCGACCGCGGCCAGCTGCGACAGCGCGGGCGGGCAGATCGTGAAGTTGCCGGCCAGCCGGTCGACGGCGTCGAGGAGCTCGTCAGGCACCAGCAACCACCCGATCCGCCATCCCGTCATCGAGAAGTACTTCGAGAAGGAGTTGACGACGATCGAATTGCGCCCGATCGACCAGGCGCAGGCGGCCGGCTCGCCGTAGGTGATGCCGTGATAGATCTCGTCGCTGACGAACCGGGTGCCGTGCTCGTCGCACCAGGCCGCGAGGGCGGCGAGTTCCTCGGCCACCACCATCGTGCCGGTCGGATTCGCCGGGCTGGCCACGACCAGCCCGGCCGGCGCCGCGTCCAACGCGTCGAGCTGCGCGACGGTGGGCTGGAACCGGGTCTGCGGCCCGCACGGCAGTTCCACCACCCGGCAGCCGAGCGCGGTCAGCATGTTCCGATACGCGGGGTAGCCCGGGCGAGCCATCACCACGGTGTCCCCGACGTCGAAGGACGCCAGGAACGAGTACAGGAACCCGCCCGAGGAACCGGTGGTGACGGCGACGTTGGCCGGATCGACGTCGATGCCGGCCCGGTCGCGGTAGTGGCGCGCGATCGCCTGCCTCAGCGGCGGAATGCCGAGCGCGTTCGTGTACCCGATCCGGTCGGTGTCGACGGCGAGGCGGGCGGCCGCCCGGACCGGGCCCGGCGCCGACGTCGACGGCTGGCCGGCCGACAGGTCGACGACGAACCTTCCGGCTGCGCGGCGGGCGACCACGGCGTCGATCACGCGCATGACGTGGAACGGCGGGATGCCCGCCCGCTGGGCCAGCCGACCCACGATGTCCGTCACGGTTCTGACGCTATACGTCGGCGCGACCGCGGCGACCGCGGCGGTACCCTGCCTGGCGTGCCGGAATACCTAGCCGACCTCGAGTTGGCCCGGCGGCTCGCCGACGCCGCCGACGCGATCACGATGCAGCGGTTCGGCGCGGCCGACCTCTCCGTCGAGTCCAAGCCCGACCTCACCCCGGTGAGCGACGCCGACACCGCGGTCGAACGGGACTTGCGGGTGGTGCTGAGCCGCGAGCGGCCAGCCGACGCGGTGTCCGGCGAGGAGTTCGGCTCGGCCGGGTCCGGGTCGCGCCGGTGGGTGCTCGACCCGATCGACGGGACGAAGAACTTCGTCCGCGCGGTCCCGGTGTGGGCCACCTTGATCGGATTGTTGGACGGCGATGATGCCGTCGTCGGCGTCGTGTCCGCTCCCGCCCTCGGGCGCCGGTGGTGGGCGATACGCGGCGGCGGGGCATGGGTGACGGCCCTCGGTTCGGACCCACGTCGACTGGCCGTGTCCCGGGTGTCCCGGCTCGAGGACGCGAGCCTGTCCTACGCCTCGCTCGGGGGCTGGGCCGACCTGGGCCGCCGCGACGCGTTCGTGGCGCTCGCCGACCGGGTCTGGCGGACCCGCGGCTTCGGTGACTTCTGGTCCTACATGTTGCTCGCCGAAGGGGCCGTCGACCTGGCCGCCGAGCCCGACCTGTCGCTCTGGGACATGGCTGCGCTCGCGCCGATCGTCACCGAGGCGGGCGGACGGTTCACCGGCCTGAACGGCGTCGACGGCGTCCACCAGGGCAATGCCGCGGCGAGCAACGGCCTGCTGCACGACGACCTGCTCGCCGCCCTCGGCGACTGAGGGTTACGGCAGGAGCAGGCAGCTGTCGCCGAATTCGTGCCAGAGGTACCGCTCGCGCAACGCCTGCGCGTACGCGCGCTGCACCAGCGACTCGCCGGCCACCGCCGCGAGGAGGTCCAGATGGGATGTGCCGGGGGCGTGCCAACCCGTGATCAGGCCTCCGACCACGTGTGCCGGACGGTCCCG
Organism: Jatrophihabitans sp.; assembly: GCA_036264855.1. Lineage (GTDB taxonomy): Bacteria > Actinomycetota > Actinomycetes > Mycobacteriales > Jatrophihabitantaceae > Jatrophihabitans. The sequence goes on from DATAQD010000263.1 coordinate 5,250, forward strand.
GCCCAGGACGAGGTCCGTCCACCCCGTCTGCTCGCGCACGATGCCGTCGCGATCCGCCGCCGACTCCAGCGCCCGGGTGACCGTCGTGCCGACCGCGACGACCCGCGATCCCCAGGCCCGGGTCATGTTGACCTGGTGGGCCGTGTTGGCCGACACGCGGAATCGCTCGGGCTGCGGCGGCTCGCCGGGCTCCTGCGACGACACCCCGGTGTGCAGCGTGACCGGCACGACCCCGATGCCGCGCACGACCAGGTCGGTGACGAGCCGCGATGTGAACGGCCGCCCCGCACTCGGCATCTCCGCGCTCCCGGGCTCGCGGGCGAACACCGTCTGGTACTCCGACAGCGGGTAGGGCTCGGGCACGTAGGAGTAGCGGATCGGCCGCCCGCGCCGGGACAGGTACGCGGGCACGCCGCCCTCGACGCCCGCTCGCGCTTGCCACAGTCGGGTCTGCCCGTCCGGGTGGGGCCGCTGGAGCACGAGGCGGACGTTGTCGGGCAACGTGAGGACGTCCCCGGTTCGGCTGTCGTCGACCGGCCCCTCGGCCGACCCGCGCGGTCGCACCTCGACCACCCACGAGCCGTCGTCGAGCGCGGTGGCGAAGTGGACGGTCACCGGCCGGGCGTCGCCGCGGACGCCGTCGATCGCGGCGGCGAGGGTTGCGGACGTATTCACCACGACGAGATCGCCCGGGGACAAGAAGGTACCGAGTTCGGCGAAGCGGGCGTGCTCCACGCCGCCCGCATGGGCGACGAGCAGGCGCACGCCGTCGCGGGTCGCGGGCGGCGCGCTCGCCTCCAGTCCCCGGGGCAGGCGGAAGACCGCGGCCGTCACGAGGACACCTCGCTGACCGCCCAGTCGGCCGCGCGGTAACGGGCCGACGCCGGCCGCTCGTCGAGCAACCGCAGCAGGGCCGGCACCACCGTCTCGGGCTCGGGGCGGTCGCTGATGTCCTCGCCAGGAAACGCGGCCTGGTGCAGCTCCGTTCGCATGTCCCCCGGATCGACGGCGTAGACGCGCAGGTCGCTCTCCTCGGCCGCGAGCACGGCGCTGAGCTGATCGAGCGCGGCTTTCGCCGATCCGTAGCCGCCCCATCCCGGATAGGCCTCGACCGCGGCGTCGGAGCTGACGTTGAGCACGACGCCGCCGGACGCCCGCAGCTGGGGGAGCAACAGCTGGGTCAGGGCGACCGGGGCGACGACGTCGGTCTCGTACACGCGGCGCAGGGCGTCGAGCGGAACCTCGGCGAGCGCGGGCAGCGGGCTCGGGCCGAGGTCGCTGGCATTGTTGACGAGCAGGTCCAGGCGGCCCAGCCCGATCACCGCCGCGGCCAGAGCCTCACGGTGCGCCGCGTCGGTGACGTCCCCCGGGACGACGATCGCGCCGGCCAGGTCGTCGGCAGCGGCCGCCAGGGCCGCCGCGCTGCGCGCGTCCACCACGACCCGCCAGCCGCGGGCCGCCAAGGTGCGAGCAAGGGCGCGGCCCAGCCCCCGGGACGCTCCGGTGACCAGGGCCGTCGGTTGCGAGGTCGATGTCATGGGGGTCATGCTTCTAGTTGAAGTCAACTTCAAGTCAAGCGAAAGCGGGGAACCGATTTGCATCCCGCCGAACTGCTCACCGTCAGCGAGGTCGCCGCACGCAGCGGATTCGCCGCCTCGGCGCTGCGCTTCTACGAGCGCGAGGGCCTGCTGCGGGCCCACCGGACGTCGGGTAACCAGCGCCGCTACGAGCGCAACGTGCTGCGCCGCCTGGCCTTCATCCGCGCCGCGCGCAACGTCGGACTGACCCTCGACGAGGTCGCCGCGGCGCTGGCCACCCTGCCCGACAACCGCACACCGACCAAGGCCGATTGGACGCGCCTGTCGCGGTTGTGGCGGGCGCGGCTCGACAGCCAGATCGCGGCGCTGACCAAGTTGCGGGACGGGCTGGACAGTTGCATCGGCTGCGGCTGCTTGTCGCTGAAGAAGTGCGCGATGCAGAATCCGGGCGACATGGCCCGACGCGCGGGACCCGGCGCGGTCTACCTGCCCGCGGCCCTGCGCCGCGGCGCCTGACCGGGTGCCGGCAACTCATCGCAGCGGTTCCAGGTCCTTGAGGGCGATCTTCACGCACGCTCGGGGGTGCCCACCGCTGAGGTAGGCGATCCACAGCGCCGGGCTGTCGCTGGTCACGCGCACGGCGCCCAGGGCAACGAAGTTGATGAAGGTACCTCGGCCAGGCCCCACCGCGATCGCGGCTTGTTCGCGCACCAGCTCGGCAACGCGCAGCTGCACCTCCTGCGCCGTGGCGTCGAAGACCTCGAGGTAGAAGTCCAGATCGGGTGCCGAGATGTAGGCCGTCATTCCGATCAGCTCGCCAGGCCCGCGATCACCTCGACGCCCGGGAGCTGCGCGAGCAGGCCCGACGGCAAGGCGATCTTCGATCGGCGCAGTCCGCTCCCGATCACCACAACCGCGCGGTCGAGGACCGCGGCATCGACGAGCACCGGCCAGCCGGCGGGCACTCCGATCGGGGTGATCCCGCCGTACTCCATGCCGGTGAGCTCCACGGCGTCGTCCATCGGGGCGAACGACGCCTTGCGGGCCTCCAGCCGCCGCCGCACCACCCCGTTGACGTCGGCCCGGGTCGTCGCCAGCACCACACAGGCCGCGTAGCGCGTGACGTCTCCGCGGCGGCCGGCGATCACGACGCAGTTGGCCGAGTCCTCCATGGCCACCTCGTACCTCGCGCAGAACGCAGCCGTGTCGGCGAGCGACGGGTCGATGGGAGCGGCCAGGACGGAGCCGGCGAACGCCAGGCCGGCGAGCGCCGCCGCCACCGGTGCCGCGACGAAGTCGTCGCCGGCGACCCGCCAGTCGAGTTTTCCCGGTCCGCCCACAGACCGACCGTACTGTGGGACATATGGACACCGATGCCGTGGTCGACAAGATTCTGCGCAGTTACGACACGATCACCGTCGTCGGGGCGAGCGACGCCAGCGAGAAGGCCGCCCATTACGTTCCCGTCCACATGCGCGAGCACGGATGGAAGATCATCCCGGTCAATCCGCGCGGCGGCACGATCCTCGGCGAGCCGGCCTACAAGACGCTCGCCGCGGCACCGAAGCCCGGCTTCGTCAACGTCTTCCGCCCATCCGAGCAGACGCCCGACATCGCTCGACAGGCCGTCGCCGCCGGCGCAACGGCGCTTTGGCTGCAGCTGCACATCGCCTCGGACGAGGCGCGCCGCATCGCCGAGGACGCCGGACTGCTCTACGTCGAGAACCGCTGCCTGATCATCGAGCAGCGTCGGCTGCGGCTCACCGCACCGTCGCTCTAGCCCGCCACGAGGCGAACTCGGCGAGCTGCCCGGCCAGGATCGCGAGGCCCCCCTCGACCCGGTCGTCGAATCGTCCACTCGCGTCCTGGTGCTGCTCGGCGGTGTTGACGGTGACCGCGAACGGGGTCGGCCACCCGCGAAGTGCGTGAATCGTCGAACGCACGGAGACAAGCGTGGTACCGCAGGCCTGCCACCCGGCCGCGGACACGATGACGCCCACCGCCCGTCCGTCCAGGTAGGGCCGCGGGTCGTCGCGCAGCGCCTCGAGGTGATCGATCGCGTTCTTGACCAGGCCGGACATGCCACCGTGGTAGCCGGGGGTGGCGATCACCACGCAGTCCGCGCCCCGCACCGCGTCGACCAGCGCGGCGGCATCCGCTCGCGCGCCCCCCGCATAGATCGGCAGGGCCGCGAGCTGGTCCCCGCCGATCATCTCGGTGCGCGCTCCGAGCTCGCCGACTCGGTCCAGACAGCGCTGCAGCAGCTGGTTGGTCGACGACGCCGCCCCGGTCGATCCGCCGATCCCCACGATCAGCGGTCGGTCGGTCATGTGGTGTCTCCCTCGCTCGGCGTCCCGCTCAACTCTAGGGTGAAGCTCGGGGCGGACGAGAGGAGACCATCGTGGCCGTTGACGCCACCGCGGCGCAGGAGTTCCTGCGCACCAACCACCGCGCCGTCCTGGCGACGTTCCGCCGGGACGGCCGGCCGGCCCTGTCGCCGGTGACGGCGGGGATTGACGAGCAGGGGCGCGTCGTGGTCAGCACGCGCGAGACCGCGATGAAGGTGCAGCACCTGCGCCGCGACCCACGCGTCGCGCTGACGGCGTTCACCGACAATTTCTACGGCGACTGGGTGCAGGTCGAGGGCACCGCCGAGATCGTCGACCTGCCCGAGGCCATGGACCTGCTCATCGCGTACTACCGCAGCGTGAGCGGCGAACATCCGGATTGGGACGACTACCGCGCCGCGATGGAGCGCGATCAGCGCGTCATCGTCCGGTTCGCGATCGAGCGGGCCGGCCCGAACGTCAGCGGCTGAAGCCAGCTGGCGGGCTCAACGCACCCGGAATCCGACCGGGAGTCCCTCCGCGGCCGACCAGCTCGCCCGGACATCGGCCACCGATCCGGGCGGGCCGTCCCCGCTCAGCGCGGCGAGCAGCTGCTCCCCCGCCGTCCGCGGTCCCTCGGCCACTACCTCGACGCGCCCGTCGGACAGATTGCTGGCCCAGCCGTTGAGACCGAGCGGCTCGGCCCGGCGGCGCACCCAGTAGCGGAAGCCGACGCCCTGCACGTCTCCGCTCACGAGCACGGTCAACCGAACGGTCATGCGGCACCACCCGGTCGGCGGCGCCGCGGGGCGCGCGCCGTGCTACCACGCGGCACCAGCTGGGTGACGATTCGCGGTGCCCGCACCGACTCGCCGGCGATCTGCCTGAGCGCGAGACGGGCCGCGGCGCGCCCCTGACCGAACAGGTCATGCGCCACCGTCGTCAAGGGCGGACGGCTTGCGGCGGCGGCGTCGATGTCGTCGAAGCCGGCGACCGAAAGCTCGCGCGGAACGGTCAGGCCCGCGTCGGTGGCGGCTTCGAGCACGCCGAGCGCGAGGATGTCGGTGACGGCGAACAGCGCGCTCGGTCGCCTCGCCCGCGGCCGCGACAGCAACTCGATCACGTCCGTGCGCGCCGACGGCCGGCTGTTGTCGGCCGCGGTGAGAATCTCGATGGCGGACGGATCGGTGCCGGCCGCGACGAGCGCGTCCCGGAACCCGTGCACCCGTTCCTGGAACAGCGACGGCGACGACGTCCGCTGATGGCCGGTGACCGTCGTCAGCACCGCGAACCGCTGGTGTCCGAGATCCAGCAGGTGCCGGGCCACGGACGCAGCGGCCGCCGCGTTGTCCACCCCGACGGCGGGGACTTTGGGCAGGCGCGGCTTGCCGACCGTGACGAGCGGGACCTGCCGCTCGACGGCCGCGGCGACCGCGGGATCGTCGGCGGCGATCGCGCAGAGGATCAGCGCGTCCACCATCGCGTGCCGCACGAGCGACTCGCTGCCTTCGCCGCCGGCCGGGACGAGCAGTAGCGCGCTGCCCGCGTCGCTGAGCCCGCTGGTGATGCCGTGCAGGATCGTCACCAGTCCAGGGTCGGTGAACGCATAGGGCAACCGCTCGGTGAGGACGACGCCCACGGTTCCCGTGCGGCGCAGGCGCAGGGACGCCGCCGTCGGATCCGGTCCGGAGTAGCCGACCCGGCTCGCGACCTCGAGCACGCGCAGGCGCGTCGCCGGCGAGAGCTGATCGGGACGGTTGTACGCGTTCGACACCGTCATCCGGGAGACGCCCGCGGCCGCAGCAACGGTGTCGAGGGTCGGCCGCTCATGGGCCACGTATCACTCCAAGCGCCGTCGACTCGCTGGCTCTGTATCGTTACAGCTGTTGATGCGATTCTGTATCGATCCAGACTATCTATCATCGAGGATCTGTCAGTGCCGGTTGCTGCCGCGGTTACAGGCTATCTCGGCGCCACGTTGGGTGTCGCCATGGTCGTACCGCAGATCACGCGCACCTTCCGAGATCGCGCCTTGCCTGGCGTGTCGGCGATGTCGTGGGCGCTGACGGCGCTGGGCTGCATGACGTGGCTGCTGTACGGAGTGCGCGCTGGCGAGATCCCGCAGATCCCCGGCAATGTCCTGATCGTCAGCGGTGCCGTGGTGCTCGTGTTGGCCGTGCCGTCAGCCACGAGCGTTCCGGTCCGCGCCGTGCGGCTCGGCGGGCCGGCCCTGGTCCTGATCGGTGTGGCGACCGTGCTCCCGCCGATCGCGATCGGCTTCCTCGCGTTCGGGATCGGGCTGTTCTCGGCGCTGCCGCAAACCGTCCGGTCGCTGAGGCGCCAACGGGCGAGCACGTCCGCCGTCTCGGTGCTGGCATGGCTGCTGCGGGCCGCGTCGCAGTTGTCGTGGCTGGGCTACGCCATCCTCGTGCACGACCTGCCGGTCATGATCGCGACGACGGTCGTGCTCTCGAGCGCCCTGGTGGTGGTCGCCAGCGAGGTGCGGCCGCGTCCTGGCCGGCCGGCGGCGACCACGGCGGTCGCGGCGGGCTGACCGCCGTCGAACGCGCCGGTTTGGTCAGCCGGCCTTGCGCTCCAGGGGGTGGTGCTGCGTGCGTTCCATCGCTCGCCAGCCGAGCGGCGTGCGCGGCCATCGGGGGCCCGACGCGGCCGTCCAGAAGGCCTCGACGCCACGCGCGACCGGACGCTCGAACTGGTCGGCGATCTCGTCGATGGCGTCCGGGCGCCCGACCTGGCGCAGCCAGGCATCGTTGGTGACGTACTCCTGCTCCGACACGGGTCCACCTCTCTCGGTACGGGCACGCGGCCCGCTGCCGCGCATGATCAACGATCGCGTCCCGTCGTTTCGCGGGGGTTACCGCAGATCGCACGTCGTGCAACGTTTCCGCTGGCGCGGACGATGACCGCGTCCTCGCGCAGGGCCGGTTTCAACCCGCAAAGCAGGCCCGCCGGAGGCAAGGTGATCGGCATCGGCATCGGCGGCGGAGGAGGTCGGGCCGCGCGAATCAGCCGCCGGCGAAGGGCGGCAAGACGTCGACCTGGGCGCCGTCGTGCAGCGACGTGGTGTCAGCGGCCTGCTGACCGTCGACCAGGAACGACGCCACCTCGCTGACGCGGGCCAGCGCGGGCCGCCCGGCCAGCAGGCCCCGCAGCTCGCCGATCGTGGCGGCCGACAGCGTCTCCTGCTCGATGCCGGCCGCGCGCTGGGCGCCGGCCCAGTAGCGAACGGTCACGGTGGCGGGCACGCCTCCAGCCTGCCAGAGTCAGCGTTGCGAACCGGGATAGGCGGTGACGTCGGTCGCCTTGGCCGACAGCCACACCGGGGCGCCCGGCCCGAGCCCGAGTTCGGCGACCGCCGCGGCGGTGACGTCCACGCTCGCCGTGAAGTCGCCCTGCGCCGTCACCCGGATGCGGTCGCCCAGCGGGGCGAGTCCCGTGATCGTCGCCGGCCACACGTTGCGGGCGCTGGTGTCGGTGGGCGCGTGCATATGGACCGTGATGGCAGACGGACGCAGCGCCGCCAGCACGCGCCCTGGGGGCGCCTCGGCCGCCACGAGCGAACCGCCGTCGTCCAGGCTCACCTCGTCGCCGGTCGCGGTGCCGGCGTACAGGTTCATCCCGACGAGCCGGGCCACATACGGCGTCAACGGACGGCTGGTGATCTCGGCCGGCGAGCCCATCTGCGCGACCCGGCCGCGCTCGAGCACGACGATCCGCTGCGCGAGCAGCAGCGCCTCGATCGGGTCATGGGTGACGAGCACGGTCGGTCCTGCGAACGCCCGGAGGTGGGCGCGCAGCTCGCCCTGGACCTCGGCCCGGGTCTGCACGTCCAGCGCCGCGAGCGGCTCGTCGAGCAAAAGGGCCCGCGGCTGGCAGGCCAACGCCCGGCCGAGCGCCACCCGTTGCGCCTGCCCGCCCGACAGCTGACGCGGGTAGCGGCGGGACAAGTCGGTCAACCCGAGCCGATCCAGCCAGGTCCGGGCCGCGGCCCGAGCCGCGGCCTTGGCCACGCCCCGCGACCGCGCGCCGAACGCCACGTTGTCGAGCACGCGCAGGTGCGGGAAGAGCCGGTGGTCCTGGAAGACCACCCCCAGGCCGCGGTCCTGGGGTTGCCGGAACACCCCGCCCGGAGCCGAATCGAGCACGTCCTCGTCGAGCCGGACGACCCCGGAATCGAGCGGCACCAGACCGGCCAGCGTCCGCAGCAGGGTGGACTTGCCCGCTCCGTTCGGACCGAGCACGGCCACCACCTCGCCGGGTTCGGCCGTGATCGACACGTCGAGTTCGAAGTCGGCGCGGCGCAGCCGCCCTTCGACCGACAGGCTCACGACGCGGCCACCGGACGCAACCACCGGTCCCGCATGGCGCCGAGCACCAGGATCGCAACCGCGATGAGCGGCAGCGCGAGCGCCGGCGCGGCCTCGGGCTGGCTGCCGAAGACGGTGAGCACGAGCGTCGGCAGCGTCTGCGTCGTACCGGCGTGGTTGCCGCCGAAGAGCAGGGTCGCCCCGAACTCGCCGAGCGCGCGGGCCCAGCACAACACCGATCCCGCGACGATGGACGGGAGTACGAGCGGCAGGGTCACCCGGGTGAAGATCCGGGTCCGGGACGCCCCCAGTGTGGCCGCGGCCTCCTCGACGCCCTGGTCGGCGATCCGGAACGCGCCCTCGACCGTCACGACGAGAAACGGCATGGCCACGAAGGTCTGGGCCACGACGATGGCCGGGAACGTGAACGGCAGATCCGACCCGAACACGGCGTTGATCCCGTCACCCAAGATCCCGTTGCGACCGAAGATGCTGAACAGCGCGACCCCGCCGATCACCGGGGGCAGGACGAGCGGGATCGTGACGATCGCCCGCACGATGCCCATCCCCGGGAAACGGAACCGGGCCAGCATCCAGGCCAGCGGCACGCCGAGGACCAGCGACGCCGCCAGCGCCTCGAGCGACGACTCGATGGACAGCCGCAGCGCGGTCCACACACCCTGGTCGCGGTAGATCGCGCCCAGCGAACTCCACGGGGTTCGGATCAGGAGCGCGAGCGTCGGCACCAGCAGGAACAGCACGCCGATCAGCGCCGGTGGCACGACGACCAGGGGCGTGCCCAGGCCCCCCGACCGTCGTGCTCGCCGACTCACGGCTTGCGGAAGCCGTCCGCAGCAAGCACCCGCTGACCGGCGGCGGACAGCACGTAGGCGACGAAGGCCCGGGCGAGCGCCGCGTTGCCCGAGCCCTTGAGCACCACGATCGGATACGTGGTGCTGGCGTTGACGGCGTCGGGGATGACGATGCCCTTGACCTTGTCGCGGGCGGAGCGGACGTCCGTCACGTAGACCAGACCGGCATCGACCTCGCCCGACTCCACCGCGGCCAGCGTCGACTTGACGTCGGCCTCGTTGGCCACCGGCCTGACATCGACGCCGGCGTTCGCGAAGACCTTGGCGGCCACGACTCCGCACGGGACGGCCGCGGCACAGACGGCCACCTTGACGCCCGGCTTCGCCAGGTCGCTGAGGGCGGCGATCTTGCCGGGGTTGCTCGGCGGCACTGCGATCTCGAGCGTGTTCGCGACGAAGTCGACCGGATGGGCGGCGAGGTTCGCACTCACCACGGCGTCCATGTTCTTCGTCGAGGCCGACGCGAAGACGTCGACCTTGTCGCCCTGGGTGATCTGCGTCGCGAGGTCCGAGCTCGCGCCGTAACGCATGGTGACCTTGGTTCCCGGGTGGGCCGCGATGAACTGTTTGCCGACGGCGTCGAACGCCTCGGTCAGGGAGGCCGCCGCGTCGACCGTGATCGAGCCGTGGAGGCCGGCGGCGGGGGTGCTGTTGCCGGCCGCCGTCGAACCCGACGACGAACAACCGGCAAGCGCGAGTAGGGCCACGACCGAAACAACGAGGACCTTCACGGGCTGACCTCCGACACCTCGACAACAACGTTCGTCGACTTCACCGAAGCGACCGCGGTCACGCCCGGTTCGAGACCGAGCTCGTCCGCGGCCTCACGGCTCATCAAGGACACGACGCGGTACGGCCCGCACTGCATCTCGACCTGGGCCATGACCGTGTCACGCAGCACGCGGGTGACGAGACCGACGAAGCGGTTGCGGGCGGACTCGTGGGCGATGGTTCCAGCGGCGGGCACCGGCGCGGCATTCTTCTCGGCGAAGCGGGCCAGCTCGGCTCCGTCGATCACCTGGCGGCCCGCGGCATCGACGGTGGTGGCGACCCGCCCGCCGTCGGCCCAGCGCCGCAACGAGTCGTCGCTGACCCCGAGTAGCCCCGCGGCTTCGCGGATCCGGTAACTCGACATGCGGACGATCCTAGTCAGGGCTTCCGCATTTGCGGCCATGAGGGCTGATCAATACCGCAGCTGCGGAGTGGTTCTCCCCCCGCTGGCCGCGGGAGTGCCGGGCGAGGATCGGAAGGGGCAGGATGACCACCATGAGCTATCCGGCGGCCCGTTACCTCGGCGAGGAGGGCGAGGTCAGCGCCGTCTACCGCCCGGCCGATCACGAACCCCACCTGCTCTACCAGTCCGGCAACTCGGTGCACTACCTCGCCACCGGCGCCACCACCAATGGCCAGTTCGGGCTGTACCGCTGGGAGATGGGCCCGGACGTCTCGGGCCCCGACCCGCACTTCCACCGCGCGATCTCCGAGTCGTTCTACGTCCTCGCCGGCCACGTCCGCATCTACGACGGCACCCGGTGGCTGGACACCGAGCCAGGCGACTGGGTGCACGTTCCCGAAGGCGGGGTGCACGGGTTCCGCAACGAGTCCGGCCAGCCGGCGTCGATGCTGCTGCATTTCGCGCCGGGGGCGCCGCGCGAGGCCTACTTCGAGGGGCTGCCGGACCTGGCCGGAATGAGCGCCGCGCAGCGCGCCGAGTTCTTCCTGGCTCACGACACCTTCTGGCTCTGAGAGCCGACGAGTGCGCCCCACACCGGCCGGGAACAGCCCGGGCCCGCCCCTCGAGGACGGATGGTGCTGCGCGTGAGCGAACTGTTCGGGCCGGCCTTCGGACAGACGGCGATCGACGCCGCTCTCGATGACCGGGCGTGGCTGACGGCGCTGTGCGAGGTCGAGATCGCGCTCGCCCGCGCCTGCACCCGGGTCGGCCTGCTCGACCTCGCGACGGCGCTCGAGATCGGGCACGCGGCCGAACTCGTCGCGGCCACTGATCCCGCCGATCTCGGCCGCGCGGCGGTGGACGGCGGCAACCCGGTGATCCCCCTCGTTGACGCGCTGCGGACGCGAGTGCGCGCCCGCGGTGGCGAACGGGCCGCGGCCGCCGTCCACCTGGGCGCTACCAGTCAGGACGTGCTCGACACCGCCACCATGCTCGTCAGCTCGCGAGCGTTGGGCGTGCTCACCGCCGAGCTGGTCGAGGCCGGCAACCACGCGGCCGCCCTCGCCCGGCGGCACCGTGACACGGTGATGATTGCGCGGACCCTCCTGCAACAGGCGCTGCCGACAACGTTCGGCGCGCTCGCCGCGGTGTGGGGCGCAGGCCTGGACAGCTCGATCGCCGGGGTCCAGGCGGCCCGGCTCGCCCTGCCGGTCTCGCTCGGTGGGCCGGCGGGCACGCTGACCGCGCTGCACCCGCACGGCTTGGGGGTGATCCAGGCGCTGGCCGACGAGCTGGATCTCGCCGAACCGTCCGGCGTATGGCATGCGGAGCGCTCGGTAATCACCCGGTTGGCCGGGGAGCTGGGCGCGGCAGCGGCGGCGATCGGCAAGCCGGCCAGCGACATCGTGTTGCTGGCCCAGACCGAGCTCGGCGAGTTGCGCGAGGCTGCGCCCGGGGGGTCGTCGTCGATGCCGCACAAGCGCAACCCGATCGCGGCGGTCATGGCCCGCGCCGGCGCCGCGCAGGCCGCCGGCCACGTCAGCACCCTGATCGGCTGCGGCGCGCCGGAACTACAGCGCGGGGCGGGTCCCTGGCACGCCGAACGGGCCGCGTTGACCGGCCTGCTGCGCTGCGTCGGAGGGGCGGCGTCACGGCTGCGGACCAGCCTGTCCGGCCTCGAGGTCGACACCGACGCGATGCGCCGCAACCTCGGCGTCGACGCACCCGAGCTCGGGCATGCCGGGGACCTGGTCGACCGCTATCTCGATCGGAGGCGGGCATGACACTCTCGTGGCGCAGCGACGGTCCGGTTGACGCCGTACCCCTCGTCCTGCTCAACTCGGTCGGAGCCACGACGGCGATGTGGACCCCCGTTCTCGCGCCGCTCGTCGAGCAGTTCCGGGTGATCCGCATCGATACTCGCGGCCACGGCGGATCGCCGCCATCGCCGCCGCGCACGCCCGGGGCGATCGCCGGCCTGGCCGACGACGTCATCACCACCCTCGACGAGATTGGCGTCGGGCGCACCGCTCTGGCCGGGCTCTCGCTGGGCGGGATGGTCGGCATGTGGGTCGCGGCGCATCGACCGGAGCGGGTGTCCCGGCTCGCCGTGCTGTGCACGGCGGCCTTCCTGCCCAGGCCGGAGGCCTACGTCGAGCGGGCGGTGTCGGTGCGAGCGGCCGGTATGGCGCCGATCGCCGACGCCACCGTCGCCCGATGGGTGACCCCAGACCTGGCCGACCGCGATCCGGCGCTGATCGATCGGCTGCGGGCGATGTTGGTGAGTGTCGATGCCGAGAGCTATGCGCAGTGCTGCGAGGCCATCGCCGCGCTTGATCTGCGCGCCGACCTGTCCCGCATCGCGGCGCCGACCCTCGTCATCGGCGCTGCCAACGACCCCGCCATGCCGCCGCCGTACCAGCAGGAGGTCGCCGCGGGCATTCCCGGCGCGCGGCTCGAGATCGTCGACAACGCCGCGCACCTGGCCACGGTCGAGCAACCGGCGCGCATTGCGGCGCTGCTGCTCGACCACTTCCGCGGCGCGGGGACGGCCGCGGCCGGCTACGCGGCGCGCCGCGCTGTGCTCGGCGATTCCTACGTCGACGCGGCGCTGGCTGAGCGGACGGAGCTGACCGCGGGGTTCCAGGACTTCCTGACCCGCTACGCCTGGGGCGACGTGTGGACGGGGCCCGAGCTGTCCCGCCGCGAGCGGTCGATCGCCACTCTCGCCGCGTTGGTCGCGATCGGCGCCGAGCACGAGCTCGCGGCGCACATCCGCGGGGCGGTCCGCAACGGCCTCAGCCCGGTCGAGGTCGTCGCGGTCCTTCAGCATCTGGCGATCTACGCAGGCGTGCCCCGAGCGAATCGGGCCGTCGGGATCGCCCGCACGGTTCTCGATGAGCCCGATCCGGGAAGGGACACCACATGACGGCCCGCTCCGCTCCCCCGTTCCGCGCAGATCATGTCGGCAGCCTGCTCCGGCCGGCGCCGTTGTTGGAGGCTCGGGACCGGTACCGGGACGGGCAGATCACCGGCGACGAGTTGCGTTCGGCCGAGGACGCCGCCATCCGCGACGTCGTCCGGATGCAGGAAGACATCGGCTTACAGACCGCGACGGACGGGGAGTTCCGCCGCACGTCCTGGCACATGGACTTCATCTATTCGTTGCGCGGCATCTCGCGCACCACCGACGCGATCACGGTGCACTTCCGCAATGCGTCCGGCCAACTCGATTTCACCTCGGCGGCGCTCAAGGTCGACGGCAAGATCGGCATCGACGGACCGATCTTCGGCGACGCCTTCACGTTCCTGCAATCAGTTGTCACCACGGGCACGCCGAAGCTCACTATCCCGTCGCCGAGCATGGTCCACTATCGCGGCGGCGCGGCCGCGCTCGATCCGTCCGTCTATCCGGACGAGGAGGACTTCTGGACGGATCTTTCGGCCGCGTATGCTGATCAGGTCCGCGAGATCGCCGCGCTGGGATGCACCTACCTGCAGCTCGACGACACCAGCTTGGCGTATTTGAACGACCCGGCCCAACGAGCGCAGATCAGCGCGCAGGGCCGCGACGCCGAGCACCAGCACGAGCGCTACATCCGGCAGATCAACGCTGCGCTCGCCGGGCGGCCCGAAGGCCTGACGGTCACGACGCATATGTGCCGCGGCAACTTCCGCTCGTCCTGGGCCGCCGAGGGCGGCTACGACTTCGTCGCCGAGGCGCTGTTCGGGCAGCTCGACGTCGACGGGTTCTTGCTCGAGTACGACGACGCTCGTTCGGGCTCATTCGCTCCGCTGCGCTACGTGCCGGAAGGCAAACTGGTCGTGCTCGGCCTGGTCACCACCAAGTCGCCGAGGCTGGAGTCGAAAGACGATCTCAAGCGGCGCATCGACGAGGCCGCGAAGTACGTGCCCATCGAGCAGCTGTGCCTGTCGCCGCAGTGCGGGTTCTCGAGCACGGTGCATGGTAACGACATCACGCCGGAGGTGCAGTCGGCGAAGTTGCGGCTGGTGGTTGGGACGGCGTTGAAG
>DATAQD010000008.1:0-16956 GCA_036264855.1 Jatrophihabitans sp.
CCCACCCCGCAGCACTCGAACAAGTCCGCGCTCCGCCTGGCCGAGCACATCGACAAGGACGGGGACCTGAGCCGCGCAGGCGCCGACGCGCTCGTCAAGGCCGCGATTGCCGCCCGTGACGAGGCCGACGAGCTGGACTGCGACGAGTTGCTCGCCTTCGCAACGTCGGCCGTACGCGACGCGGGCAACAGCTCGCGGGTGCTCAAGCGCGTGGCGAAGGAAGCCGCGGTCGCGCTGAACGTGCTCTCCGGCGAGGACGAGGCCCGGCTGACGTTTCTCGCCGTCCGCCGGTGGTTCGGGTGGAGCGCCGGCAACCTGATCTGCCTCGACATCGGCGGCGGCTCGCTCGAGCTGGCGGCCGGCCCGGACGAGAACCCCCAGCTGGCGTTCTCACTGCCCCTCGGCGCGGCGCGGCTGACCCGCGACTGGTTTCGCTGCGACCCGCCGCCCAAGGCCGAGGTCGTCGCGCTCCGCGACCACGTCGCCGAGATACTCGCCGAGCCGGCGCAGCGGCTCCTGGCCGCCGGCGGGCCGGATCGAGTCGTCGCCACGAGCAAGACCTTCCGCACGCTGGCCCGGCTGGCCGGAGCGGCGCCAAGCTCCGCGGGCCCCCGCGCACGCCGCGTCCTGACCCGCACCGGCCTGCGGCAGGTCCAGTCGTTCATCTCGCGGATGGACTCCGCCGACCTCGCCGAACTCGACGGGGTCAGCGTCGGACGATCGCACCAGACCCTCGCCGGCGCGGTCGTCGCCGCGGCCGCGATGGACGCGCTGGGCGTCGACGAGCTGGAGCTGTGCCCGTGGGCCCTGCGCGAGGGCGTGATCCTTCGCCGGCTCGACTGGCTTGACGCCGGATGAGCGCCATCAACGGGTTACCCTCCGCCCCATGACTCCGGACGTGCCACGCGCGCTGGAGGCCTCCGGCGCCAAGGTCGGGTTGTCGACCGCGTCCGTCTATCCCGAAGGCACCGCGGTCGCCTTCGAACTTGCGGGCAAGCTCGGCTACGACGGGGTCGAGGTCATGGTCTGGACGGATCCGGTGAGCCAGGACCCGTACGCACTGCAGCGGCTCTCGCAGCATTACGGGGTGCCGATCCTGGCGATCCACGCCCCCTGCCTGATCATCACTCAGCGGGTCTGGACGACCGATCCGTGGACGAAGCTGCAGAAGGCACAATTCGCGGCCGAACTGCTCGGCGCGCAGACCGTGGTCGTCCATCCTCCGTTTCGCTGGCAGCGCGACTACGCCCGCAATTTCCGCGAGGGCGTGCGCCGGCTGGCCCAGGAGACCGACATCCGCTTCGCGGTCGAGAACATGTTCCCGCTGCGGGTGCGCGGCCGCGAGGTGTCGGCCTACCAGCCCAGTTGGGACGTCGCCGCGGACGAGCCGTACCGGGACTACACCCTGGACCTGTCGCACTCGGCGGTGTCGCACTCCGACGCGCTCGCCATGCTGGACGCGATGGGTGACCGGCTGAGTCACCTGCACATCGCCGACGGCACGGGCGTGCCGAAGGACGAGCATCTGGTGCCCGGCCGGGGTACGCAGCCGTGCACCGCGGTGCTGGAACGCCTGGCCGCTCGAAACTACGACGGCCACGTGATCGTCGAGATCAACACCCGGCGGGCGCTCGACCGCGCGGAGCGGGAGGCCGACCTGGTCGAGGCGCTCGCGTTCTGCCGCCTGCACCTGGTCGCCCGCCGCAAGCCGGCCCGCGGACGCCGCTCGGCCCAGCCTTCGTGATCAACCCGCGAACCGCCGCCTCTCATCACCGGCGCCAGTCCGTTGATCACAGCCCGCGGACGCCCGCCACTAGCCTGAACAGCATGCTGCGCACCGCGATCCTCGCCGCCGCGCGCAATCCGCATATCGAAGGCCTGGTCACGCACGCGCCGATCTCCCGCGCGGTGGTGCGCCGGTTCGTCGGAGGAGCCGACACCGGGTCCGCCGTCGCCGTCAGCAAGGCGCTCGTCGCGGACGGTCTGACGGTCACCCTCGACCATCTCGGCGAGGACACCACGCTGCGCTCGCAGGCCGACGACGTCGCCGCCGCCTACGTCGAGCTGCTCCGCGCCCTCGACGCGGCGCGGCTCACCCACCGGCTCGGCATGCTCACCGCCCGCACCGAGGTGAGCGTGAAACTGAGCGCGATCGGCCAGGCCCTGGGCGCGGACGGTGCGAACATCGCGCTCCAACACGCCCGCACGATCTGCGCCGAGGCCCGCCGGCTGAGTGCCACGGTGACCCTTGACATGGAAGACCACACCACGACCGACTCGACGCTGGGCATTCTGCGCACACTGCGCCTCGAGTATCCCGAGACGGGTGCGGTCCTGCAGGCCTACCTGCACCGGACGGAAAGCGACTGCCGTGAACTGGCCTACGCCGGCAGCCGGGTCCGGTTGTGCAAGGGCGCGTACAGCGAACCGGCGTCGGTCGCCTACCAGAGCCGCCGCGAGGTCGACCTGTCCTACGTCCGGTGCATGAACGTCCTGCTGCACGGCGCGGGGTACCCGATGTTCGCCACCCACGACCCGACCCTGGTCGCGATCGCGGCCGACCGCGCCACGGCGCTGGGCAAGACGGACTTCGAGTTCCAGATGCTCTACGGCATCCGCCCCGACGAGCAGCGCCGCCTTGCCGCCGCAGGTCACACTGTGCGCGTGTATGTCCCGTACGGCGCCCAGTGGTACGGCTACCTGATGCGGCGTCTCGCCGAACGCCCGGCCAACCTGGCGTTCTTCGGACGCGCGCTCGTCTCGAAGGGATGACGACCATGGACTCGATCGCGATCCTGGGCGGCGGCAAGATCGGTGAGGCCCTGCTGTCGGGGCTGCTGCGCGGTGAGCGCACGGCGGCGGACGTCGTCGTCAGCGAGAAGCACGTCGAGCGGGCCACGTACCTGAGCGACCGGTTCGGTGTGAAGGTCGTGGACGTCGCGACCGCCGTCGGGCTGGCGAACACCCTGATCCTGGCGGTGAAGCCCCAGGACATCGACACCCTGCTCGAAGAGATCGCGGCGTCCATCGGCGATCGGCACCTCGTCGTCTCGGTCGCGGCCGGCGTCACCACCCGGCACATCGAACGGGGTCTGCCCGAGGGTGTCGCCGTCGTGCGCTGCATGCCCAATACCCCGGCGCTGGTCGACGAGGCGATGACCGCGGTCGCAGCCGGGGCGCACGCGACCGAGGAGAACCTCGTCGTCGCCGAATCGCTGCTCGGCAGCGTCGGGCGCGTGGTGCGAGTGCCGGAATCGCAGCTGGACGCGGTCACCGCGCTGTCCGGATCCGGGCCCGCGTACTTCTTCTACCTCGTCGAGGCCATGATCGACGCGGGGATCCTGCTCGGCCTGCCCCGTGCGCTGGCGGCGGAGCTGATCGTCCAGACTGCGGTGGGCGCCGCGACCATGCTGCGCGATACCGGCGAACACCCGGTGCAGCTGCGCGAGGCGGTGACCAGCCCCGGCGGCACCACGATCGCGGCGATCCGGGAGCTCGAGGTCCACGGCGTGCGGGCTGCCCTGCTGGCCGCGATCGAAGCCGCCGCGAAGCGCAGCCAAGAACTTGGGGCGACCGATTGACCACGAACACTGACAAATGACCCGCTGATCGCCTACATGGGCCCTCTTCAGCTATCGCACAGGCCACATCAGTACCGCTAGTCTCATGACAGCACGTGCGTGTCCCGTTCGTCGGTGGGGAAGCCGACGCACCGATACGTGCCGAAGGTGTCGGTGAGTCATGTCCGAAACACGGGAAGACGGCGATCCTCAGGAATCGGCGGCCGTACGGCCGGTCGATCCTGCGCTCTCCGACGTGAAGTTCCTGACCGTGGCCGAAGTGGCCACGGTCATGCGCGTGTCCAAGATGACGGTCTACCGGATGGTGCATGCGGGCGATCTGCCCGCGGTGCGGGTGGGTCGCTCATTTCGAGTGCCCGAGCAAGCCGTCCACGACTACCTGCGCGCCGCGTTCGTCGAAGCCGGCTGAGTTCGATCCGCCTGTAGGCGGATGTTGGTCTCGACGGCTCGCTGCGCTCGAGTGGCGGCCAGCGCTACGCGCGAGCGCACCAACGCGTTCGTGCGGCCAGCCCCTCGTGGCCGCGTACTTGCGGCGTCCCCGGCGCTGTCCGGTGGCGCTCATCGGGCGGCAGGTAGTCTTGCGCGGTCCGGCCGTTCGTCCGGGCAAGTCTATGGACGAGGTTTCCAGCATGGGTTCTGTCATCAAGAAGCGGCGCAAGCGGATGGCGAAGAAGAAGCACCGCAAGCTGCTGAAGAAGACGCGCGTCCAGCGCCGCACCAAGAAGTAGAACCTGGCGCTCGGTGACGTACCCAATGGGCACGTCATGCGCCCGCTCGCTGGGAAAAGCGCGAAGGTGACCACGCGATGATCGCGCGCCCGCTGGACCCCAGCCCGAACGCGATGTGCGCTCGCCGGCTGGACCCCGGCTCGAACGCGATGAGCGCTCGCGCGAAGAGTCTGCCGCCGCGACGCGGCCCGAGCGAAGTGAGGCGTGGCGCGAGGCACGCACCCCGAGCGAAGCGAGGGGGTGCTGCCGGAGCGACGCTCCGGTAGGGATAAGCATGAGCGTCGTCCTGATCACCGGCGTCAGTCGCTTCCTCGGCTCGCGATTGGCTGCCCAGCTGGCCGCCGACCCCGGCATCGAGCGCGTCATCGGCATCGACACCGTCCTGCCGCGGACCATCGACCTCCCCCAGCTCGGGCGCATGGAGTTCGTCCGGGCTGACATCCGCAACCCGCTGATCGCCAAGGTCATGGCCCAGGCGCGGGTCACCACCGTCGTGCACACCGCGCTGATGGCCTCGGGCCGGACCGGCGGGGGCCGGGCGTCGATGCAGGAGATGAACGTCATCGGGACCATGCAGCTGCTGGCCGCCAGCCAGAAGTCCGAGACGGTCGAGCGGGTGGTGGTGAAGTCGACGACCGCGGTCTACGGCTGCGGACCGGCCGACCCCGCGGTGTTCACCGAGGACATGCACCCGCACGCCGGCGCGCAGGCCGGCTACGCCAAGGACGCCGTCGAGGTCGAGGGGTACGTCCGCGGCTTCGCCCGCCGCCGCCCGGACCTCGCCATCACCGTCCTGCGGCTGGCCAACGTGCTCGGCCCCACCGTCGATACGGCGCTGGCGCGCTACCTGGCAATGCCGGTGATCCCCAGCGCGCTCGGGTTCGATCCTCGGCTGCAGGTGCTGCACGAGGCGGACGCGGTCGAGGCGCTGCGGTTGGCGACGGTGGCGCCGCACCCGGGCATCTTCAACGTCGCCGGCGAGGGCGCCGTCACGCTCTCCCAGATCGTGCGGCGAGCGCGCCGGCTGCGAATTCCGGTGCCGGCGCCGGCGCTGAGCCTCGCCGGGACGCTCGTCCGCAACAGCGGTCTTCTCGACGTCACGGCCGAGGAGTCGCGGTTCCTGAATTTCGGCCGGGTCGTCGACACCACCCGCCTGCGGGAGGAATTCGGCTACTCGCCGCGCCTGTCGACCAGCGACACGGTGTCCGAATTGCTCGCCGGCGGGCGCCCGCTTCCCAAGCTTGCACTGGCCGGCATCGGCGTAGGGTCGCGAGTATTGCAAGCCCGTCGCGACCGGCACCGGCTCGCCGTTTCCGGCGCCTGAGGCGACGCCGGGCTGCTACCGCTGTAGGGGGATGACGTTGGACGAAGCGAGAGTGATCCAACTGCACGGCGACGAGCCGTCCAGCCGCCCGCGCCGCGCACCGCGCTTGACTGCGCGCCGTCCCGGACGTCCGCAGCCGGGCCCCGGTCCGGCCGACGCCTCGATCCACACTCTGCCCGCGCCGAGCGAGCAGGAGCCGACGGCCGCACTCGAGGTCCCGACCCACGGGGTTGCCTTCGCCGCGCGGCCGACCTGGGAGCAGCGGCTGGCTGAGGGCCTGGCCTTCCTCCGCCGTCGCCTCGAGGGCAGCTACGACGTGGACGAGTACGGTTTCGACCGCGATCTCACCGAGAACGCGATCCTGCCGTTGGTCATGCCCCTGTATCAGCGCTGGTTCCGGGTTGAGGTCAACGGGGTCGAACACATTCCGGCCGAGGGCGGGGCCTTGCTGGTCGCCAACCACGCCGGCGGCCTGTGGGCGCTCGACGCGGTGATGACTTCAGTGGCCGTGCACGTCGAGCATCCGGCGCGGCGATACCTGCGGATGCTGGGCGCGGACCTGCTGTTCAGCGCGCCAGGCGTCGGCACCGTGGCCCGCAAGACCGGCGCGACGCTCGCCTGCACCGAGGATGCCGACCGGTTACTGGCGGCGGGCGAGCTCGTCGGCGTGTGGCCCGAGGGGTTCAAGGGCATCGGCAAGCCGTTCAACGACCGGTACAAGCTGCAGCGCTTCGGCCGCGGCGGCTTCGTCCACGCCGCGCTCAAGGCCGGCGTCCCGATCATCCCGGTGTCGATCATCGGTTCGGAAGAGATCCATCCAGTTTTGGGCAACGCCAAGACCCTCGCCCGGCTCTTCAACCTGCCCTACTTCCCGATGACGCCGACCTTCCCGTGGCTCGGGCCGCTCGGGCTGATCCCGCTGCCGAGCAAGTGGTACATCGAGTTCGGCGAGCCCATCCACACTGAGGAGTACGACGCGGACGCCGCCGACGACGCGGTCACCGTCTTCGATGTCACCGACCGGGTCCGCGAGACGATTCAGAGCACGCTGTACCGACTTCTGGTCCAGCGCCGCTCGACGTGGAGGTAGATCCCGATGGGCTGGCGCATCCTCGGCGACGTCATGGTCGGCGCGCATTTCGCGTTCCTCGGCTACCTGATCG
The DNA here is from genome assembly GCA_036264855.1 of Jatrophihabitans sp. GTDB lineage: Bacteria > Actinomycetota > Actinomycetes > Mycobacteriales > Jatrophihabitantaceae > Jatrophihabitans. The sequence continues at coordinate 6,797 of DATAQD010000008.1, forward strand.
TCGGCGGCTTCATCGCCTGGCGCTGGCCATGGACGATCTACCCGCACATCCTCGCCGCGATTTGGGGCGCGCTGATCATCATCACCAAGGTGCCGTGTCCGCTGACGGCGCTGCAGAACCGGTTCCGCGAGCTCGGCGGGCAGCAGCCGCTCGGCGGCCCCGACCGCGGCTTCATCGCCCACTACGTGCGTGGGCACCTGTACCCGATCGCGTACGAGCACGTCATCCAGGCGGTGATCGGCCTCATCGTGCTCGGGTCCTGGGTCGGGTTCGCGATCCGGATGCGGCGCCGGTCTCCTGCGGCCGTCTGAGCAGCGCGGGGCGGTCCAGCCGGAACACCCCCGCGGCCTGGCGCGTGGCCGTACGGATCACACCGAACGCCGGGTCGAATTGCCCCCGTTGTTGGGCGCGGCGAGCGGCGATCCCGCCTGCGATGCCACCCGCGGCAGCGCCCATGACGAGCGCGGCCGGGAAACCGATCCGGGCCGCCTTGCGGGCGGTGCGGAAGTCGCGGATCTCCCACCCGCGCCGTTTCGCCTCGGCGCGCAGCGCGGAGTCGGGGTTGACGGCTACCGCCCGGCCCACCAGGGACAGCATCGGCAGGTCGTTGATCGAGTCGGAGTAGGCCGAGCAATGCGCCAGGTCCAGGTGCTCGCGGGCGGCCAGGGCGCGGACGGCGGCGGCCTTCGCCTCGCCGTGCAGCACGTCGCCGACCAGGTGGCCGGTGTAGACCCCGTCCACGGATTCGGCGATCGTGCCCAGCGCACCGGTGAGTTCCAGCCTCGTCGCGATGATCGTCGCCAGCTCGACCGGTGTGGCCGTGACGAGCCAGACGCGCTGACCGGCGTCCAGATGCAGGCGGGCGAGGGCATGCGTCCCCGACCAGATCTTGTCCGACATCTCCTCGTCGAAGATCTCTTCCCCGAGGGCGACGATCTCGCTGACCTTCTTCCCGGCGACGAAGGCCAGGGCCGACTCTCTCGAGGAGTGCATGTCGGACGGGTTCTCGCCCCCTAGCCGCAGGCGCAATTGCCGGGCGGTGAACGCGACCAGGTCGCGCCAGGAGAAGAAGTCGCGGGCGGCGAGGCCTTTGGCGAAGTGGAAGATCGACGCGCCGATCATCATCGTGTTGTCGACGTCGAAGAAGGCGGCGGACGTCGGATCGGGCGCTACCCGGAGCGCGGTTTCGAGCTCCTCGACGGCGTCCCCACTCGAGCTCACCGGTTCAGGGTATCGAGGCGGAGACCCGCATCGCGGCGCGTGGGCTGCGTTCGTACGCCCGGGCGTGGCCTGCCGCGCAAGATCCGTTACGGACCCGAGCTGCTACCGGACGGGCACGTTCCCAGCTGGATCTGAATGAGACCCAGGTTGACCGATGCCGAGCAGGACTTGAGGTCGACGGGCAGCGTGGGGACGGTCGTCGGAAGCTTGATGGGCAGGCTGGGAAGCACGATCCCGGGTCTGGTCGTGGTCGGGGCGGGCGTGGGTGAACCGGCCGGCTGCGGGTCCGGCGAGACGGTGTCGGGGCTGGGCCCGGCTGGGCCCTGGTGGGGTTTGGCCGACGGCGCCGTCGTCGTCGGGTGACGCGTCGTGGTCCGGCCGTCCTTGGGGACGGTGACGCCCGGCGTGGCGCACGTCGTGCACGGCACCGGACCGAGTTCGTCGGTGGCCGCGTTGTTCATGCAGGCACACCCAACGGTGGTGCGCAGGGCGCTCGCCCGGGCGAGGGCGGCGGTGACCAGCTGCGCCGAGGAGTCGGCGCGGGCCCGGAGGTCACCCGTGGGCAGCGCCGCGGCGACCTGGTGCAGGCGCTGCAACTGTCCCGGAGCCCAGTCGGTCATCGCGGCGAGCGGCTTGGCCGAACTGCGCTTGACCGCTTGGGTGCCGAGCAGCTTCGACGCCGAGCGCACGTCGGTGTCGGCCGAGGCCAGGGTCGACGTGATCAGCTTGGCCGTGCTCGAGTTGACGCCGCCGGAGGCGTGCGCGCCCGGACCGGCCGCGCTCGTCGTGGAGCGCTTGAGCAGGGAGCTCACCTCGTCGACGCGGGTCTTGGCGAAGTCGAGGTAGTAGTTCGCCTTCTCGGTGGGGCTGGACGTGGTGGCGAGTTCGACCTGCTCGCTGGCCCGCTTGAGGCTGTACAGGGTGTCGCCGGGCAGGGCGTTCTTGCTCATGAGGACCGCGCCGCCGAGCAACAGCGCGAACGCGGCGACGAGCGTTGCGGCGATCGCCAGCGGCCGCCCGATGGGCAGCCGGCGCAGGCGGGCGAGCACGCCGTCGTGGTCGGTATGCCGCGCCGCCGCCTTCGGCTGCGGACGCTCGGCCTTCGGGATCGGCGAGGGCCGCGGGACCACGTCGACGATCGGTGTCTCGGCGGCAATGCCCTCGCGGACCAGCCGAGGGGCGACGGCCACCAGCTGCGCGCGGAGCTCGGCCCGGAAGTGCGCGCGCGGAGCCGGCGCGAAATTCAGCGTCTTGAGTTCGGCGAGGACGGCCTGGACCCGGGGGTCGCGCGACCTCAGCGGATCGGGGTGATGGCGCAGCGTTGCGCTCAGCACCGAAACCCGATGCTCAGACATGCTGGCCACCCCTGGTTCTGCGGACCGAGCTCGCCTGGTGCGAGCCGCCCGTTTCGCGCGCTAGGTACATCTCCATCAACGAACGGCACGGCCGGGCGTTACTCGTGAGCTTCATGTGGGACCTCATCGGAGCTCTTTTCCGACGAGGTCGGCCAACTTGCGCACGGCCCGGTGCTGCAGCGCCTTGATCGCGCCGTCGTTCTTGCCCATCACCGACGCGGTCTCACTGACCGACAGGCCCTGCACGAAGCGCAGCATGACGCACTCGCGCTGCTCGTCCCCGAGCTGCCGCACGGCCTCCATCAGCCGCTCGGACTGCAAGGTTTCCAGGACGGCGCTTTCGGTGCTCTGCGCGTGCTCCTTGCCCTCGATGGTGTCGGCCGTGGTGAGCTCGAGACGGTGGCGGGCCGACTTGAGGTGGTCGAGCACGATGTTGCGCGCGATGGTGATGAACCAGGCGCCGATGTCGCGGCCCTGATAGGTGATGGTGCCGATCCGCCGCAGGGCCCGCAGGAACGTCTCGCTGGTGAAGTCCTCGGCCAGCGCCCGGTCATTGATTCGGAAGTAGATGAAGCGGAAGACCGCATCGACGTAACGGTCGTAGAGCGCGCCGAACGCCTCGCCGTCGCCGGCTTGGGCCAGCCGCACGAGACGCCAGGTCTCGACGTGGCCTTCCTCGACGCCCGCATCGAGCTCGTCCGGCGGCGGGGTGCCCTGGGGCGGTGGGGGTTCGTTCGAGGGCTCGGTGGCGCCGAAGTTGCGCGAGGACCGACCGCGCATCCGGGTGGGCTTGTGCGGAACCGCGGTGGTCTCGATCGCCGACTGCGCTGCGATCGTTGGCCCGGCGAACGCTGGCTGCGTACCCAACGCGATCAGTGCTTCGTTGATCAGGTCGGCAAGGGCACGCAGACCGGCCGCAGGGCTGGTGCGCCCTGAAATTGGCCGTGCTGCGCCAGTCATCTGCGTGGACCTCTTCGCCGGGGGGAGAGCGCCGCAAGTCTCATGTGAAGACGGTGCTAACACTAACGGGGTGATCTCCCGCTGAACACCCTTCCCTACCGTAGAGGGCGATCACAATGTCCCTTGATGCACCGTGTGCGCGGGTTTACCGCCCGCAGGGCAGGGCGGGTTGCAGCGCGCGGACGCCTTCGCAATGCTCGATGACGTGCGAGCAGACGTCAGATCCGCCGAGACCGGCGGGCCGAAGGTCAGCGCCCGGTGAGCGGCGGGGGCGTTCTCGGCCCGTCGGACCTGCTGCGACGCGCCGCGGCGCGGGCGGGCGCGCACCTGGCCGTCGTCGACGGGCAGGCCCGCCTCACCTTCGCGCAGCTGGACTCGGCGGTCACGTCCGCCGCGCTGGCCCTGATCGGCGCCGGTTTGCGCCCGGGCGACCGGGTCGCCCTGCAATTGCCGACCGGCGCCGACTTCGTCGTGCTGTACCTGGGCGCGTTGCGCGCCGGCCTCGTCGCGGTTCCGGCGAATCCGTCCTACACCGCGGCCGAGGTCGACTACATCCGCACCGATTCCCAGGCTGGGCTGTTTCTCGACGCTGCGGCCGCGCGGGAGCTGCTCGCCGGCGCGCCAGCCGGACTCGATCCGAAGGGTGACCGGGGCGGCGAGGAGCTCGCCGTCCTGCTCTACACGAGCGGCACCAGTGGCCGGAGCCGGGCAGCGATGCTGTCGGCGCGGGCCCTGGTGGCCAACCTCGACCAGCTCGCCGCGATCCAGCCGTCCCTGATCACCGGCGAGGACGTGCTGTTCGTCCCCCTTCCCCTCACGCACGTGTTCGGCCTCAACGCCGGGCTCGGAATGGCGCTGCGGCTCAACGCGACGCTCGTCTTGGCCGACCGCTTCGATGCCGGGAACACGCTCACCGTCATGGCGGCCGAGAAGGTGACCGCGCTGCTGGGGGTCCCCGGTCAGTACGCGGCCTGGCTCGCGCACCCGATGATGCGCGCCGGCTTCGCGTCCGTGCGATTCGCGATGTCGGGTTCGGCCACCCTGGCCCGCGGCGTGGTGGACGGGTTCGCCGAGGCGGGCGTGGCGATCCATGACGGGTACGGGCTCACCGAGGCCGCCCCGGTTGTGACGGTGAACGCCTTCGGCGCCGGGCGGGGCAAGCCCACCCCCGGCTCGGTGGGGTTGCCCGTGCCGGGCGTCGAGGTCGAACTGCGCGACGGCGACGGGGACCTGGTCGACGAGGGGGATCCGGGCCGGGTGTTCATCCGCGGCGCGAACCTGTTCTCCGGTTACTGGCCGGACGGCGCGGACGGTCCGGACGAAGCCGGATGGTTCGCGACCGGGGACATCGCCTGTGCCGACGACCTCGGCCAGCTGCGCCTGGTCGGCCGCAGCGCCGAACTCGTCATCGTCAACGGGTTCAACGTCTACCCGGCCGAGGTGGCCGTGGTCGGGGTGCCCGACCCGGTCACGGGGGAGGCGGTCCGGGCCTTCGTCGTGCCGGCGGCGGGGGCGGTGCTGAAGCCCGAGGAGTTGCTGGCTTGGGCGGCCCGGTCGCTGGCGCGGTTCAAGCTGCCATCCGCCATCGAGGTCGTCGAGACTTTGCCGCGCACCGTCACCGGAAAGATCATGAAATGGCAGCTCGAACGAGGCCCGGTCGATGCCTCCGAGTGACCACGATGTGGCGTTGGTGACCCGCGCCGGCTGCCACCTGTGCGAGACCGCTGAGCAACTGCTGCGGCGGCTGTCGACCGAGCTGGGTTTCGCTTACCGCGAAATCGACGTCGACGCGTCCGCGGTCTTGCGCGACGAGTACGCCGACCGGGTCCCCGTGGTCCTGGTCGACGGCAAGGAACACGGGTATTGGCGGGTCGAGGAGTCTCGGTTGCGCAAGGCCCTGGCCCGCTGAACAGGCTGGCAAACACCTATAGCACGGCCCTTCTCGATTTGGGAAAACTTTCACGAGCGGCGTAGCGTTCACCGGCGAAGATCCCCCGCTTCTACCACATCGGGTCGACGTCAGACCAGCCGGTCCACAGCCTGCGCGTCCCCCCCTCGAGGTGCTGATGACCACTCCGCGCGATGCGCGCCGCAAGGCCGCCGTCGACGGTGTCGCCCCCGATCGACACCCCGACGCGCGCTCGGCCACCGGCTGGCGCGTGCCCGAAGCAACAGTCGCCCGGCTGGCGACCTATCTGCGGGTACTGACCACGCTGGCCGACCGATCCGTCACGACCGTCTCGTCCGACGAACTCGCGACCGTGGCGGGCGTGAACTCCGCCAAGCTACGCAAGGACCTCTCCTTCCTGGGCTCGTACGGCATCCGCGGCGTCGGCTACGACGTGAACACCCTCACCGAACAGATCTCGCGCACGCTCGGGCTCACCGTCCACCGCTCGGTGGCGCTGATCGGGGTCGGCAACCTGGGCCAGGCGCTGGCCGGGTACGAGGGATTCGCCTCGCGTGGCTTCCGGATCGCGGCGCTGCTCGACGCCGACCCGGACCGCGTCGGGTCCACCATCCGCGGGCTGATCGTGCGGGACATCGCCGATCTCGAGCAGGTTGTCGCCGAGCACAGCATCACGATCGCGGTTGTGTCCGTCCCCGCCTCGGCCGCACAGGACGTCTGCGACCAGCTGGTCGACGCGGGCGTCACGAGCATCCTGAACTTCGCCCCGGTCGTGCTCTCGGTGCCGGCGCACGTCGACCTGCGCAAGGTCGACCTCGCCGCCGAGCTGCAGATCCTGTCCTTTCACGAGACCCGCAAGGCCGCGGCGGCGCTGGCGGCGGTGAGGCGCGCATGAGCGTCATCGTCGTCGGGCTGTCGCACCGGACCACGCCGGTGTCGGTGCTCGAGCGGGCCGCCGTCGCGGGGGATGAGATGGGCAAGATCCTCGACGAGCTGCACCGGGCCGAAACGATCAGCGAGGTGCTGCTGCTCTCCACCTGCAACCGCATCGAGATCTACGCCGATGTGGCGCGCTTCCACCCGGGCGAGGCCGAACTTCGCGGGATCCTGGCCCGCCACGCGGGGCTGGAGATGTCCGACCTGTCCGACCACCTCTACGTGCACTTCGCCGAGGCCGCCGCCCAGCACCTGTTCACCGTCGCTTCGGGGCTGGACTCGATGGTGATCGGGGAATCGCAGATCCTCGGCCAGCTGCGGGCCGCGTACGCGTACGGCACGGAGCTGGGCACGGTCGGATCGGTGCTGCACGACCTGGCCCAGACCGCGTTGCGGGTCGGCAAGCGGGTCCACGCCGAGACCGGCATCGACCGGGCCGGTGCGTCGATCGTGTCGGTCGCTCTCGACCAGGCCGAGGACGTGCTCGGCCCCCTCGCCGGACGCCGGGCCCTGATCGTCGGCGCCGGGTCGATGGGGGCGCTGTCCGGCGCCACGCTGCGCCGCCGGGGCGTCACCGACATCGTCGTCGCCAACCGCACGGCCGAGCGCGCAGCGCGCCTGGCGGCCAGCCTCGGCGGACGGTCGGTGCCGCTGACCGACCTGGCCAGCGAGTTGCCCGCGGCCGACGTGCTGATCTCCTCCACCGGCTCCACCGGCCTCGTCGTCGAGACCGACATGGTGGGGGCGCGTCCGGAGCGCCCGCTGGTCGTGCTCGATCTGGCGTTGCCGCGCGACGTCGACCCGGCCGTCGCCGTCATTCCCGGGGTGACCTACGTCGACCTCGAGGCGTTGCGCGCCGGTGGCGCGATGGTCAGCGACCACGAGGTCGCCGCGGCCTCCGCCATAGTCGCCGCCGAGTTGAGTAATCACCTCGCTGAGCAGCAGCAGCTGGCGGTCGCTCCGACGGTCACCGCGTTGCGGGCCCGGGCCAACCAGGTGATCGACGCCGAGCTGGCTCGCCTCGACACCCGCACGCCAGAGCTGTCACCGGCCGACCGCCGCGAGGTCGCCGATGCCGTGCGCCGCGCGGTCGAGAAGGTGCTGCACGCACCGACCGTCCGGGTGAAGGAACTCGCGTCGACCCCGGGCGGCGACCAGTACGCCGCCGCGCTCCGAGAGCTGTTCGACCTTGATCCCGCGGCCGCCGAATCCGTCGCCGCCGTCCGGCAGACCGCACGGGAGGGGGGCACATGACCGCCACCCGGACCCTGCGCGTGGGCACCCGCGCCAGCGCGCTCGCCCGCACCCAGACCAACACCGTCGCGGCGGCCCTCGGCGTGCCGGTCGAGATCGTCCCGATCGTCACCGAGGGCGATCGCTCCGCTGCGGCGCTGACCCAGATCGGCGGCACCGGCGTCTTCGTGTCGGCGCTGCGCACCGCCCTGCTGACCGGCGAGATCGACGTCGCCGTCCACTCCTACAAGGACCTGCCGACTGCGCCCGCCGAGGACGTCCTGATCGCCGCGGTGCCCCTGCGCGAGGACCCGCGGGACGCGCTGGTGGCGCGCGACGGCCTGGTGCTCGGCGAGCTGCCGCCGGGCTCGCGGGTCGGCACCGGCTCGCCGCGCCGGACCGCTCAGCTGCGCGCGCTCGGCCTGGGGCTCGAGATCGTCGCGCTGCGCGGCAACGTCGACACCCGGCTGCGTCGGGTGACCGAGGGCGAGTTGGACGCCGTCGTGCTGGCCTACGCGGGCCTGCGGCGCCTCGGTCGACACGACGCGGTCACCGAGGTGCTCGACCCGATCCAGGTGCTGCCGGCGCCGGCGCAGGGTGCGCTGGCGATCGAGTGCCGCACGTCCGACGCTGCGGCCATCGAGGTGCTCGCCCGGCTCGACGACGCGGATACGCGGGCCGCCGTCACCGCCGAGCGGGCCCTGCTCGCCGCGCTCGAGGCCGGGTGCTCGGCGCCGGTCGGGGCGCTCGCCGAGATCGCCGACGGCGATTCCGGACCCGAGGTTTTTCTCCGCGGATCAGTGACCGCGCTCGACGGCAACGACGCCGTCCGGCTCTCGGCCACTGGCCCGACAACCGATGCCGACGGCGTTGGCCGGCGGCTTGCCGTCGAGCTGATCGCCGACGGTGCAGACACGATGATGGGGAGCTCTAGATGACCCGCGCGCGCAAGATCGCCGGACGGATCACCTTCGTGGGATCCGGTCCAGGTGACCCCGGGCTGCTGACGACGCACGCCGTGGAGGCGATCCGCGGTGCCGACATCGTGGTGGCCGACGCCGCGGTGCCTCGATCCATCACCGACCTCGCGGTCGCGGATGTGCGCCTGGCCGAGACCACGCCGGCCGAGACCGCCAAGGCACTGCTCGCGGATGCGCGGGCGGGTTCGACCGTGGTGCGTCTCGTGTGCGGCGACCCGTTCGCCGATGACGACGCGGTCAAGGAGGCCCTCGCGGTCGCCAAGACCGTGATCCCGTTCGACGTCGTGCCCGGCATCGCGCTCGGGGTCGGGACCGCGGCCTACGCGGGCGTCCCCGTCGGCGGCACGCGCACCGAGGCCGACATCCGCGACGTCACGGCCGCCGACTACGACGCCCTGGCGCACGCCACCGGCACGCTGGTCCTCACCGCTCACGCCGACGACGTCGCGTACGTCGGGGAGCAGCTCGTCGCCAACGGGCTCAAGCCGGACACCGCCGTGGCAATCAGCTGTAGCGGCACGACGACCGGCCAGCAGACCGTCGTCGGGCAGCTCGGTGAGCTCGACCTGGTCGCGGTGGGTATGACCGGCACCGTCGTCGTCACCGTCGGCAAGGCCGCCGCCCAGCGCGAGAAGCTGACGTGGTGGGAGTCGCGTCCGCTCTACGGTTGGAAGGTCCTCGTCCCGCGAACCAAGGAGCAGGCCGGCGCGATGAGCGAGCGGCTGCGTTCCTACGGCGCGGTGCCGGTCGAGGTGCCGACGATCGCGGTCGAGCCGCCGCGGACGCCGACCCAGATGGAGCGCGCGATCAAGGGCCTGGTCACCGGCCGCTACGAGTGGATCGTATTCACCTCGACGAACGCGGTGCGCGCGGTCCGGGAGAAGTTCGAGGAGTTCGGCCTCGATGCCCGCGCCTTCGCCGGCGTCAAGATCGGGTGCGTCGGCGAGGCCACGGCCGACGCGGTGCGCGCATTCGGGATCAAGCCGGAGCTGGTGCCCTCGGGTGAGCAGTCCTCGGAGGGCCTGCTCGCCGACTTCCCGCCGTTCGACGACGTCCTCGACCCGATCGACCGCGTGCTGCTGCCGAGGGCCGACATCGCGACCGAGACGCTGGCGGCCGGCCTGCGCGAGCTGGGCTGGGAGATCGACGACGTGACCGCGTACCGCACGGTGCGCGCTGCGCCGCCGGCGGCCGAGATCCGCGACGCCATCAAGTCGGGCGGGTTCCACGCGGTGTGTTTCACGTCCTCGTCGACGGTCCGCAATCTGGTCGGGATCGCCGGCAAGCCCCACGCCCGGACCGTAGTGGCGTGCATCGGCCCGCAGACGGCGGCCACCGCGCGCGAGTTCGGCCTGCGGGTGGACGTGCAGCCGGAGTCCGCGACGGTGCCGGCCCTGATCGACGCGCTCGCCGAGTTCGCGGTGGCCCGGGCCGCGGCCGAGAAGGAGAAGGCGGCCGCCCTGGCGGCGAAGAAGGCCACGCGTTCGCCGGGACGCCGCGCCACCCACTGACACTGCCTCGAGTTGTCCGCGCTCGGACGGGCCGGGGGCCGACCAAGCGCGGACA
>DATAQD010000079.1:0-3587 GCA_036264855.1 Jatrophihabitans sp.
CACGGCGGCCTGCCGCACAACGAGCGGCTCGAGTTCCTGGGCGACTCGGTGCTCGGCATCGTCATCACCGACACCCTCTATCGCACGCATCCCGACCTGTCCGAGGGCAGGCTGGCGAAGCTGCGTGCGTCCGTGGTCAACATGCGCGCCCTGGCCGCCGTGGCGCGAGGTATCGGTCCGGAGGGGCTCGGCGCCTACATCCTGCTGGGGCGCGGCGAGGAGGCCACCGGCGGCCGGGACAAGGCGAGCATCCTCGCCGACACCCTCGAGGCCGTGCTCGGCGCGATCTACGTCGACCGGGGGTTGACCGAAGCCGACCGGATCATCCACTTCCTGTTCGACGACCTGCTCAACGACGTCGCCACCGTCGGCGCCGGCCTGGACTGGAAGACGAGCCTGCAGGAGCTCACGGCCGAACGCGGCCTGGGCGTGCCCGAGTACGTGATGTCCTCGACCGGCCCCGACCACGAGAAGATGTTCACCGCGCGGGCCCATGTCGCGGGGGAGCTGTTCTCCGCGTCCACCGGGCGAAGCAAGAAAGAGGCCGAGCAGCTGGCCGCCGAGACCGCCTGGCGCACGATCGTCGAACGCACCCCGCTCAACTGACGCCGCGCCGTGCCTGAGCTTCCTGAGGTCGAGACCGTCCGGGCCGGGCTGCAGCGGTGGGTCGCCGGGCGAACGGTCGCCGCGGTCGAGGTCCGCCACCCGCGTTCGGTGCGCCGCCACGCCGGAGGCGGCGCCGACCTCGCGGCCCGCCTCACCGGCCTGCGGATCGAAGGCGCCTCTCGCCGCGGCAAGTACCTGTGGCTGCCGTTGGCCGGTCCGGACGGATCGTCCGGCGAATGCCTGGTCGCCCATCTCGGGATGAGCGGCCAGCTGCTGGTCCAACCCCCCGGCGCGCCGGATGAGAAGCACCTGCACGTGCGGGTGAGCTTCGCCGACGGCGGTCGCGAGCTGCGCTTCGTCGACCAGCGGACCTTCGGCGGGGTCCAGCTGGACCGGCTCGTGCCGGCCACCGATCGCGCCGACGAGAACGTGCCCGAGCAGATCACCCACATCGCCCGCGATCCCCTGGACCCGCACTTCGACGACGCCCGGTTCGCGGCCCGGCTGCGGCGGCGCGACAGTGCCGTCAAACGGGCGCTGCTGGACCAGACACTGCTCTCGGGCGTCGGCAACATCTACGCCGATGAGTCGCTCTGGCGCGCCAAGGTGCACGGCGGCCGGCGCTCGGCCAACCTGACCCGTCCGGTCGTCATCGACTTGCTGGCCCAGGTCCGCGCGGTACTCGGGGATGCGCTGCGCGCCGGCGGGACCTCCTTCGACGCCCTGTACGTGAACGTGAACGGGCAGAGCGGCTACTTCGACCGATCTCTCGCCGTGTACGGGCGGGAGGGCCGGCCGTGTCCGCGGTGCGCAACGCCGGTGCGGCGCGCTGCATTCATGAACCGCTCGAGCTTCTTTTGTCCGGTCTGTCAGCGTCCACCCCGAATTCCGACGCGCTCAGTGGACCCACAGAGTCGGGCGTGTTGACCCACAGTTACCGCGGTGGGACCATGACATGACGACACGGGAGTTCTGTCCTACGTTGCCCGCAGCCCGAGTGGGATGCCGGTTACCCGGGCGAACGCGTAGCGATTGACGGCCCCGCAGCGTCCAACTCAAAAGGCAACCTGTCCGAACGGTCAGCCGGGGGTCCACCGACTCCGAGCGGCCGCGGACATCTCAGGGGAAGTGAAGGGTCGCCACATGGCACGCGCCCTGATGGGACACGTCGGCACGTCTGGTGAGCAGGTCCTCGCCTTCGAGGTGGCGCGCCTTCGGCGCAGAGTCACCGAACTCGAGGCCGAGGTGGCGCGGTTGCGCGAGCGCCCCACGGCCGAACTCGACCTCGAACTGCACCGCATGGCCGAGGTTGCCGAGCCCGCGCTGGCCTGATCGGCGGCCCGAAATCGGCGAAGTTTCCTCCCGGTCGGCGTGACCGTCCTTTCGGCGCGCCTCGCCCGCGGGGCCGGCGTCGTCGGACAAGGTAGGTTCGTCGCCGACGTCCGTGCGTCTCGCAGCAGCGGGCCGCCATCTTCGCCGAGCAGGGTCGACCCGGGAGTTCCGTGCATCTCAAGTCGCTGACGCTGCGGGGTTTCAAGTCCTTCGCATCGGCGACGACCCTGCGTTTCGAACCGGGGATCACCGCCGTCGTCGGGCCCAACGGGTCCGGCAAGAGCAACGTCGTCGATGCGATCGCCTGGGTGCTGGGCGAGCAGGGTGCGAAGGCGCTGCGCGGCGGCAAGATGGAGGACGTCATCTTCGCCGGCACCGCCGGCCGCCCGCCCCTGGGCCGGGCCGAGGTCACCTTGACGATCGACAACGCCGACAACGCCTTGCCGATCGACTTCACCGAGGTCTCGATCACCCGCCGGATGTATCGCGAGGGCAGCAGCGAGTACGAGATCAACGGCGAGAGCGCCCGGCTCCTCGACATCCAGGAACTGCTGTCCGACTCCGGCATCGGCCGGGAGATGCATGTGATCGTCGGGCAGGGCCAGCTCGACACCATCCTGCAGGCCCGCCCCGAGGACCGCCGCGCCTTCATCGAGGAGGCGGCCGGCGTCCTCAAGCACCGCAAGCGCAAGGAAAAGGCGCTTCGCAAGCTCGACGCGATGCAGGCCAATCTCACTCGGATCACCGATCTGACCGCCGAGCTGCGCCGCCAGCTCAAGCCGCTCGGCAAGCAGGCCGAGATCGCGCGCCGTGCGGCCGGCGTGCAGGCCGAGCTGCGCGACTCCCGGCTGCGGTTGCTGGCCGACGACCTGCTGGTCTTGCGCGACGAACTCGAACGCGAGGTCGCCGATGAAGAGGCGATCCGGGCCCGGCGGGCCCAGGTCGAAGCCGCCCTGGCCGAGGCCCGCGCGCGGGAGACCGAGTTGGACGCGCAGATGGCGGCCGACGCGCCGCTCGTCGCCCTTACCCAACAGACCTGGTACCGACTCTCGGCGCTCGAAGAGCGCTACCGGGGGACGGCGTCCCTGGCGGCGGAGCGGGCGCGGCACCTGGCCGCTGAACCCGAGGACGTGCGGACCGGGCGCGACCCCGAGGCGATGGAGGCCGAGGCGGCGCAGGTCCGCGAACAGGAGGCGAGCCTGCAGAGCGCGCTGGACGCGTCGCGGGCCGAACTCGGCGAGGTCGTCGGCCGCCGACAGGAACTTGAGCGCCGGCTGGCCGAGGCCGAGCGGGCCGTGGTCGCCGCGGTGCGCGCCGTCGCCGACCGCCGCGAGGGGCTGGCCACGCTGACCGGACAGGTGAACGCCCTGCGCACGCGAGCGGTCGCCGGCCGCGACGAGAGCACCCGGCTCTCGGCCGCCGCCGCGGACGCCCGCCAACGCGCCGAGCAGGCGGAGGCCGAGCTGACGCGGGTGCAGGCCGAGGTCGGCATGCTCGACGCCGGCGAGCTGGGGCTGGACACCCGGCACGAGAATGCCGTCGCGGCCTACGAGGCGATCGAGGCCACGGTCCGCGAACTCGCCGAAGCCGAACGCGAGGCCGAACGGCAGCGCTCCACCTGGATGGCGCGGGCCGACGCCCTCGTGGTT
>DATAQD010000139.1:0-6620 GCA_036264855.1 Jatrophihabitans sp.
GCGCGCGCGAGCTCGGGGAACCACTGGTCCCAGCACGTCGGGAACCCGAAGGAGGCACCGTCGACATCCACCACCGGGAAGCCGTGGTCGCCTGGCTTGAAGTAGCGGTCCTCGTAGTAGCCCGCCGTCACGGGGATGTGCAGCTTGTTCGTCGTCGCGACCACGGCACCGGACGGATCGACGATGACCGCGGTGTTCAGTCCGAGCCCGTCGTCGACCCCGTCGTCGGCCGCCGCCCGGCGGTAGAGCGACGCGTGGACATACACCTCGTTGCGCCGGGCGGCCTCACGCGCGAACGCGATCGTCGGGCCGGTCTCGAGATCCTCGGCCAGCTCGCTGGCGACGCCGGTGGGCACGGTGTCGGCCGGATAGCGAGACAGGGTGATCTCGGGCAGGAACACGATGCGCGCTGCCCGGTCCGCGGCCGCGTCGACGGCGGCAGCGAGCCATTCGGTCAGGCCGGCGGTCGACCAGGCGTGCTGAACCACTCCGATCCGCAGCGGCGCGGCGTCCGACGGGTGGACGCGGGCGGGTGACGGCGGTGGTGCGGGCGCCTCGATCACCCGGATATCGGTGCTCACCCGGACAGCATTGCACTGTCGGTTTGGTCCGGTATGGCACCGGGTAACGACTTTGACGGCGACCGATACTTGGAGGCAGACATGACCGCCGGCGGCGACGATGATCAGAGCGTCGGGGTACTCAAGAAGCTCGACGGGCAGGTGCCGACCCGGTTCTACTGGCAGCTGACGCTGCTCGCCACGCTCGGCGGATTCCTCTTCGGCTACGACACGGCCAACATCGGCTCGGCGCTCACCGTCATCCCCTACCAGCTCAGCGACCTGGCCACCGGCTACCTGGTCGCCGGCGCCTCGCTGGGTGCGGCGGCCGGGGCGCTGTCGGCCGGGCCGCTGACCGACCGGTTCGGGCGCAAATCGCTGCTCATCGCCGACGCCGCCATCTACGCGATCGGGTCGCTGCTGTCGGCATTCACGCCGAACGCCGCCGTCCTGCTGGTAGCGCGCACGTTGATCGGCCTGGCGATCGGCGCCGACTCGGCGATCGCGACCGCCTACATCGCCGAGTACGCGCCCCGCAATCGTCGTGGCTCGCTCGGCATGCTCCAGCAGTGGATGATCACGGTCGGCATCCTGTTCGCCTATCTCGTCGCGCTGGCCATCTTCAAGCTCTGGCCGGGGAGCGCCGAGACCGTCGACTGGCGGCTCATCTTCGGCCTGGGCGCCGTCCCGGCGCTGATCGGGCTCGCCCTGCGCTTCGAGATGCCCGAGTCGCCGCGCTGGCTGCTGCGCAAGGAGCGCTGGGACGACGCGCAGAAGGCCTTCGCCAAGCTCGGGACGGAGGTGTCGGTCGAGGAGATCGAGCGCACCGGGCGCGCGCTGGCCGAGGCGGACGAGCGGGCCGAGCGGACCCGCTCGCGCAGGTGGTCGCCGGGGGTCAAGCGGGCGCTCGGCGTCGTCTGCGGGTTCTTCGTCTTCCAGCAGATCACCGGCATCAACGTGCCCCTGTACTACGGCCCCACACTGCTGGGCTCGTACTTCCAGAGCGGAAGCTCCAAGGTCGACGCGACCGTGGCCGGCGTCGAGGTCACGACCATCATGACGATCGTCAACGTGGCCGCGACGTACTTCGCGTTCCGCTGGATCGACAAGATCGGCCGGAGGAAGCTGGCCATCGGCGGGTTCGGCGGGATGGCCGTCGCGGCGATCACCGCGGCGGTGGGCATCGGGCTGATGACCGGCATTCCGCGGATCGTGGTCGCGATGATCGGGCTGGATCTCTTCATCGCCGCGTTCGCGATCGGCGTCGGCGGGACCGGCTGGCTGATCCAGGGCGAGTACTTCCCGACGAACATCCGCGGGCAGGCGGCGGCCGCCGGCGCGACCGTCGACTGGCTCGCCAACTTCGCCCTGATCGAGATCTTCCCGGCCACGCAGCGCGCGATCGGGCTGGGGTGGGTGCTGGTCTGCTTCGCCGCCCTGTGCGTGGTCGCGATCGCGTTCGTACTGCGCTACGTGCCCGAGACCAAGGGTATGTCGGTCGAGGACATCACCGAGATGTTCGAGAAGCAAGCGGCCGGCGGCGACAGCCAGGCATCGGCTCCACGGACGGTAGCGAGGCCCCGAACGACCTAGCCGCGGGTCGACCCCTCCGCCCGAGAACCCAGATGATGGGACGGGCCCGCCGAGTACGCCTCGTGGATCAGCGCCGGCACGCGCCCTGGATGGGGCCCGAACTGCTGACCGGCGGCGAGCCCGAGCGCGGCTTGGGCCATGGCCTCGACGTCGCCCCGGCGCTTGGCGTCGTCGAACGCCCGGGTGAGATCAGCCCGCGAGCCCGGCATGCCCGGGTCGTGCACCGGGGACTGGGACGAAGCCCGGGTCGCCGAGCACGGCCGCGCGGTGCCCGTCTCGAGGTACTCGATGAACTTTGTCAGCGAGTTCGCGGCGGCGGTCGGTGTCGGCGATCGCGGTGGTTGACGGCATGTCGTCCTCCTGGGTTGGTAGGTGCCAACCAGTAGGCGTGAGGTGCTGCGTCACATCGTGACGCGGCTCAGCGGGCGAGCCGCCGCGCCAGGTCGTGGCTCTGGTGCAGGTACCCGCCGCCGAAGAGCACGGCGTGGACGAGCAGCGGGAACAGCTGCCACAGCCCGATCCGCTCGCGCCAGCCGTCGGCCAGCGGGGCGAGCTCCTCGTAGGCCGCGACGGTGCGATCAGGCACCGGTCCGAACAGGTCGAGCATCGCCAGATCCATCTCCCGGTGCCCGCCGTACGCCGCAGGATCGATCAACCAGGCCCGACCGGAACGATCCGCGAGGACGTTGCCCGACCACAGGTCGCCGTGCAGGCGGGCCGGGGGCTCCGGCGGCGCGTCGACCCGCACCTGCGCTACCTCTCGCTCCAGGCCGACCCGGCGCGCGAGCGGCCGGCACCGGTACTGCAGGTAGTACTCGTTCCAATTGTCGCCCTCGGGGGACGGGAGCTCGCACCGGCCGACGAGGAACCGTCCGGACGCCGGTAGCGACCCGAACCTCGGTGCACCCGCGCCGTGCATCGTCGCCAGCATCCGGCCGAGGTCTTCCGCGCCCGGTCCGTCGAGCTGTCCTCGCTCGATTCGCTGCAGCACGAGCCGGGTGGGTGACTCCTCGAGGATCGTGGGGACCCGGGCACCGGCTTCGGCCAGCCACCGCAGTCCGGCGGCCTCCAGCGGCGCCGGGTCGTGCTTGACGAAGGTCGCCACTTACGCCGCGACGAAGTCGGCGGCTCGCCGCTCGAGCGAGTCGCTGAGGAAGGCCAGCAGCAGCCGCTCGTCCCCGTCGAAGTATTTGTTCCCGCGCACGCGGCGGCCGGCCAGGAAGCGCGCGAGTTCGCCGGAGGTGTAGCCGTCCACGACCACCGGATGGACGTAGTGGGCCCGGGCGACCGCGCGGGTGTTCCCCAGTGCTTCCGAGACCGCATCGATCGCGGCCACCACCTGAGTCTCGGCGTCCTCGCCGGCCGGCAGCTGCGCGCGCAGGTAGCGCAACGCCGTCGCCGTGTGGTCGACGACGCGCGCCACCCCGGCGTCCACCAGCGACACCTCGGCCCTCTTGCCGGACTTGGCCGGGAACCGGAAGTCCACCGTCGCCCCCTGGACCCGCACGTGCCGCTTGGTCAGCGTGGTGAGCCCGTAGCTTTCCTTCTCCTCGGCGCAGACCTCGTTGCCGACGCGCAGGCCGGTCACGTCGATCACCCGCAGCATCGCAGCCGGGACGTGGTCGGTGTCGATCGTTAGGCGAGTGAGGCCGGGCTCGTTGGGGCTGACGTATCGCAGCTTCGCGCGCCGGGCGCACTCCTCCGGGTCGTCATGGAGCCTCGCGATCAGTTGGGCAGGCGCGGGAATGGATGACGGCACGGGCCAGTCTTACCCGCCGCACCCCCATTCCTCGCGCGATCTGGCGTACTCCACCGGGCCGGCTTCCCCACCGGACCAAGCGCGAACTCACATACCTGCCCGTATGCTTGTAATCTTCCGTACACACGTGAATGTATGTGAGGAGGACCGCATGCCTGACCGGGTGTTCGTCGTCGGCGTGGGCATGACGAAGTTCGAGAAGCCCGGTCGCCGAGAGGGGTGGGACTACCCCGCCATGGCCAAGGAGTCGGGGACCAAGGCGCTCGCAGACGCGGGCATCGCGTACGACGACGTCGAGCAGGCTTTCGTCGGCTACGTCTACGGGGAGTCGACGGCCGGCCAGCGCGCGGTCTACGAACTCGGTATGACGGGCATCCCGGTGGTCAACGTCAACAACAACTGCTCCACCGGGTCAACGGCGCTATACCTCGCCGCCCAGGCGATCCGCGGCGGGCTGGCCGACTGCACCCTGGCGCTGGGCTTCGAGAAGATGCAGCCCGGGTCGCTGACGTCCTCCTACAACGACCGCGAACAGCCGATGATGCGGCACCTGCTGGCGCTCGCCGAGATCCAGGAGTTCGCGATGCCGCCGGCACCGTACATGTTCGGCGCGGCCGGCCGCGAGCACATGCAGAAATACGGGACGACGGCCGAGCAGTTCGCCAAGATCGGCCACAAGAACCACAAGCACTCGGTCAACAACCCGTACGCGCAGTTCCAGCAGGAGTACACGCTCGAGGACATCCTCGCCGCGCCCACCATCTACGACCCGCTGACCAAGCTGCAATGTTCCCCGACCAGTGACGGCTCGGGGGCCGCGATCCTCGCCAGCGAGCGGTTCGTCGACGAGCACGGCCTGGCCGACCAGGCGGTCGAGATCATCGGGCAGTCCATGGTGACCGACGTCCCCGGCACGCTGGAATCGAGGTCGGCCATCACGCTGGTCGGGGCGCAGATGACCCGCCGGGCCGCGCAGCAGGTCTACGACCAGGCCGGCATCGGCCCGGCCGAGGTCGACGTCATCGAGCTGCACGACTGCTTCTCGACCAACGAGCTGCTTACCTACGAGGCGTTGCAGCTGTGCAGCGAGGGCGACGGCGGCAAGCTCGTCGACACCGAAGACACGACCTACGGCGGCCGGTGGGTCGTCAACCCGTCCGGTGGCTTGATCAGCAAGGGTCACCCGTTGGGCGCGACCGGGCTGGCCCAATGCGCCGAGCTCACCTGGCAACTGCGCGGCACGGCCGACGCCCGTCAGGTCGCCGGCGCCCGGACCGCGCTGCAGCACAACATCGGCCTCGGCGGTGCCGTGGTCGTCACCGCCTACCAACCCGCGAATCGCTGAACCCAAGGAGACGACATGGGCAAGATCGAGAAGACCGTCGAGTTCGAGGCCGCACCCGAGAAGGTCTGGAGCGTCGTGTCCGACCCGTCGCGCATGGGTGAGTGGCTGGGCATGCACCAGTCCTGGAAGGGCGACGTTCCCGAGGAGTTCAGCCCGGGCGCGCAGGCCACCGCGGTCGTCAGCCTGCTGAACATGCCGAACACCATCACCTGGACCGTCGACGTGTACGAGCCGCCGAAGTCCGTCCGGCTCTCCGGGACGGGCATGGCGGGCGTCAAGGTGGCCATCTCGCTCGACGTCGCGGCCGCGGGGTCGGGCTCGGCGATGTCTCTGGCCGCGGAGTTCGAGGGACAGATGATCGTCGGGGCGATCGGGGCGGCGATCGAGAAGGCCGGCAACGCCGAACTCGACACCTCGCTGGCGAAACTCGGCGAACTGGTGGCGTGATGGGCCCGCCCGCCGTGTTCCGCACCGACGCGATCGGGGTCTGGACCGACGCCGCCCGCTTCGAGGTGACCCAGGACCGCATCGCCCAGTACGCCGAGGCGACGAACGACCCGATCGCGGTCCACCGCCGCGGCGAGATCGCGCCGCCGGTGTTCGCGATCGTCCCGTCGTTCATGTCGATCATGCAGTCCGCGTTCCTGGTGGCCCCGCCCGAGTACGCGATGCGGGTGGTCCACGGCGAGCAGGACTTCCACTTCCACCGTCCGATCCGGCCGGGCGATCTGATCGAGACCCGGGCCAAGCCGCTCGGCTTCGCCGCCGCCCCGAACGGGACGACGACGGCCTTCCTGCTCGAGTGCCGTGACGGCGCGGGCGAGCTGGTCAACGAGCAGTACATGACCGCGTTCTTCCGCAAGGTCGACGCCGGCACCTCGGCCGGTGAGCTCGCCCCGCCCCACAAGTTCCCCGAGGCGGTGCGTGACTCGACGCCGGCGGCCAAGGTCGTGGGGCACCTGGACGAGGACCAGACGTTTCGCTACTCCCCCGCGTCCGGCGACCCCATGCCGATCCACCTCGACGAGGACGCGGCGCGCAGCGCCGGGCTGCCGGGGATCATCGTCCACGGGCTGTGCACGCAGGCGTTCACGTCGTGGGCGGTGCTCACCGAGCTCGCCGACGGGGACACCGCGCGGCTCAAGCGGCTGGCGGTGCGCTTCGCCAAGCCGGTGCTGCCCGGGCAGGACCTGACCACGACCATCTGGAAGGCCGGCTCGGCCGACGGCGTCAGCACGTACGTCTTCGAGGCGACGGTCGAAGACCAGACCGTCATCAAGGACGGCCTGGCCGAAATTTCCGACTGACCCCTCCGCGCTTTGCACCTTTGCGAGCCCCAAATCGGCCCGATTTGGGGCTCGCA
>DATAQD010000160.1:0-3452 GCA_036264855.1 Jatrophihabitans sp.
TCCACCAGCCCGTCGCGGACGTCGACGGGCAGGCCCTCCACCAGGCCGTCGAGCAGCGCGGCAATGTCCGGGCGCGACAGCGTCTCCAAGCCGATGACGTTGGCGCGCCGCAGCGCCGCGAGCGCGGGGCGGCGAGCGAGCAACTCGGGTCGGGCCAGCAACACGATCAGCATCGGTGCCTGCGCGACGGTCGACAGGTGCTCGATGAAGTCGAGCAGGCCGTCATCGGCATAGTGCGCGTCATCGACGACCCAGACCACGGACTCGTCTTCGCTGCGGGACAGCCGCTCGAACCAGGTCAGCCACGCGCTGAACAGATCGGCCCGGGTGAGCCCACTCGGGCCGGCCAAGCCGAGCAAGTTCGTCAACGCAGGAAGCAGTCGGGATCGCTGCGCCCCGTCGGGCACGTAGGTCTCGAGGGAGTGGGCCAGCTTGGCCCGCGTGCTCGACTCCGTGTCGTCATCGGTCGCGGCGATGCGACCGCGCACCGCCGCGGTCAAGGCCGAGAACGCCACCCCGTCGCCGTAGGCCAGGCATCGTCCCCGATGCCACAGCACCGTGGCCGACAGCCCGTCGATGTAGTTCTCCAGCTCCCATGCGATCCGGGTCTTGCCCACCCCCGCATCGCCCGACAGGATCACCAACCGTGGCCGGCCCTCCTCGGCCGCGACGTGGAACATCTCCTTCAGCACGCTCAATTCGCGCCGGCGCCCGACCAGCGGTGCCTGCACGCGATCGCTGCTGCGCTCGCCACCTACGCCGCCCATCACGGCGGTCGCCGCGAACAGCTCGATCGGCTCGGCCTTGCCCTTCAGGTCGTGCAACCCGGCTTCGCGGAAGTCGATCGACCCCCCGGCCAGCGACCGTGTCTGGCCGTCGACCCATACCGTGCCCGGCTCGGCCTTCGCCTGCACCCGAGCCGCGGTGTTCACCGCATCGCCGGCGACCATGCCCTGGTCGGTGGCGCCCAGGGTCACGGCCACCTCGCCAGTCACCACGCCGACGCGCATCGCGAGGCCCGCGGCACCGACTTCGTCCCCGAACGCCGCCACCGCCTCGGTCAGGTCCAACCCGGCCCGCACCGCCCGCTCGGCATCGTCCTCGTGCGCGCTCGGAACCCCCCACACTGCCATCACCGCGTCGCCGATGAACTTCTCGATCGTCCCCCCGTAGCGAGCCACGATCTCGCGGGCCGTGTCGAAGTACCGACCGAGCAGCTCGCGCACTACCTCAGGGTCGCGCGACTCCGACAGCGTCGTGAACCCCACGAGGTCCCCGAACAAGACCGACGTGACCCGCCGCTGCGCTACTGGCGCGGTCGCGGCCGTCGCCGGGGCGAGGGCTCCACCAGTAGCAGTCGGGGTACCGCATTCGGGACAGAACTTCAGGGTCGGGTTCAGCTTCGTGCCGCACGAGCGGCATGCGACCAGTACCGGCGTGCCGCACTCGCCGCAGAACTTCGCACTCGCCAGCAGGGCTGTGCCACATGCCGCGCAGACCATCAGCGGCGTCCTGCGATCACGCTCGGACTCTAACCCGCCTCGACGGCCGGGTCGCTATCCCCGGGCCAGGTTCATCGGTCACACTGAGTACACGACCGAAGCCGAGCCGCGCGTCTTGGGGTCCATTGCGGCGCTGACCGGACGCGACGGCTTGCGGTGACGAGGATGGCGGGTCCTTGATATGACGGACGTTCCGGCGGAACTCGGCCGGCTGACGCTCTTCCGCGAACTCCCCACTGCGGCCCTCGATCAACTGGCCCGTCATGTCTTCGTCCGGCGCCTGGCCCGCGGGCAGATCCTGTTCTCCGAAGGTGAGCCGACCGAGCACCTGTTCCTCGTCCGTTCGGGACGACTGCGAGTGGTGGTCAGCTCACCGCGCGGCGAAGAACTCGTCCTCGCCGTTCTCGCGGCCGGCGATGCGGTCGGCGAGGTGTCGATTCTTGATGGGCAGCCCCGCTCGGCCGGCGTCGACGCGCTGGACGCGAGCGAGCTGCTCGCCGTGCCCGCCGAGGACGCGCGCCGCACGCTGCTCGAGAACCCGCCCGCGCTGATGGCCGTCGCCGTCCAGCTGGCCGGCGGCATGCGCCGCCTCACCGACAGCGCGGCCGACCTGGTCTTCCTGGACCTGCCCCGCCGCCTGGCGAAGCTGCTGCTCACCGAGGCGGTCGCCCGGCCGGACGGGACCGCGGTGTGCGAGCTGAGCATGAGCCAGTCGGGCGTCGCGGCTCGGGTCGGCGCGACCCGGCAGTCGTTGAACCGCGCACTCGCCGACCTCGTCCGCAGAACCTGGATCACCGTCGACGGCATGCGCGTCCACATCGTGGACGTCGCCGCACTGCGTCGTTTCGCCGACTCGTGACCGGGCGACGGCTCGTCAGTCGGTGACGTTGCGGGCGACGGACCGCAGCACCGACTTGACCTGGTACGGCGTCAACCCGCGGTGCTTCGACAACAGCCGGGCGACGAGGCCCGAGATGTGCGGGGCGGCGAACGAATTGCCGGTGACCTTGATCGTCGTGGCGTCGAGCCAGGCCACCTCGAGGTCGATGCCGGGGGCGCCGAAGTCCGCCGGAGGCCGAGGGTTCGCCAGGAACGTGAAGGGGTCACCGCCGGTGGTCGCGGCGACGGAGATGACGCTGCCGAACTGCGACGGATAGGACTCGGCGGGCACGTTGTTCATCGCGCACACCAGCACCACCCCGGCGTGCGCCGCCTCGTCCGCGATTGCGTGGAACACCCCGAAGAGATCGGGCTTGTTCGTCGACAACGAAAGGTTGATCACCTGGACGCCGGCAGCGAGCGCCCACCGCAGGCCCCCGGCGAAGACCTCCCCCTTGCCGGACAGGCGCTCACCGAGCACCCGGACGCTGGTGATCTCGCACGCCGGAGCGACCCGCCGGATGATCGCCGCGCAGGCCGTCCCGTGCCCGAACAGGTCGCGATGCGCGCCCTCGGTGACCACGACCGCGCGCGCGTCCCGGTTCCAGGCCAGCGCCGCCCCGTCGGCGGAGGGACCCACGGCGGCCGGATGCGTGTGGTCGACGCCGCTGTCGACGACGGCAACGCGCACGCCGGACCCGTCGGCCGCGTCGAAGGCCCACGCCGCGTCGACCGGGACCCCGCCGGACTCGATCATCGCGGGCGGATCGAAGGGCTCCGCCCAGGCCGGCCTCAGCGCGGACGTGGCGATCCCCCTGCCGCGCGGACGTAGGCCAGGACGCTGTCGAGCACGTCGAGTGCGAGCCGCTGTTCGGCCACCCCGGCTTGGCGCAGCTCGGCGAGCAGGGCGCTGTACCGGCGCACCGCCTGATCCGGGGAACCCGGGGCCGCAGCCGCACCGAGCGCGGCGCCCAGCGATGTGCCGCCGGTGGCGGCGCGGCTCAGCTCGCGCAGCAGGAGCACCCCGCCGCTGCGGAACGCCTCGACCGCGAGGAGCCCCGTCGCGGCGTG
>DATAQD010000161.1:0-4445 GCA_036264855.1 Jatrophihabitans sp.
GGTGCAAAGCGCGGATCAGGGGCGGACGAACAGGGCGGTTGCGGTGCCAGGTTCTACTTCGGTGAAGCCGCCGTCGTGGACGATCGGGGCTCCGTTGTCGATCGCGTCGCGCCATTGCCGGGGTGAGGCGTCCCGGACGGCAACCGGAAAATCCTGATCGCGCCACCGGGCGCGGGCGGCTCGCCGCAGCGAACGCCAGCCGAGCTGGGCAGCATGGGCGGCCTGGGCCATCGCCTTGCCGGTGGTCATCTCGGCGTGCGGCGAGAGCAGCACGAGCGGCATTCCCGGTGCGACATCGGGCAGTGGCCCCGAGTCGTCGAGGTTGGTTCCGCCCACCTGCAGCCGGGCCAGCTCCGGCGGCCAGGCGTCGACCGGGACGGGCGGGTAGACCCGAAGCTCGGCCGAGCCGCGCACCACGTCCAACCCCTCGACCGTGAGCGCACGCCGCCACTCGGCCCCCCGCGCGCGACGCACCACCTTGCGGATGCGCTGGCCGTCCCACGCCGCAACGGCCTCCAGCCAGTCCGGACGCTCGCACGTAAGCATGAGCAGCACTCCGCGGGCGGCGGCCTCGAGCGCGTCGATGCGGGTCGGCGGCTCGTCCCGCTCGATCCGCACGACGAACGGCAGCACGAGCTCGTCGGTCATGCCAGCGATTCGACCCAGTTGTGCAGCAGCCGAGCGCCGAAGCCGGTCGCCCCTTGGGAGAGCAGGCCATCGTCCTTCGCCGCGCGTCCGGGTCCGGCGATGTCGAGGTGCGCCCAGGGCACATCGTGTGCGAACGGCCGCAGGAACAGGGCAGCGGTGATGGCCCCGGGGTTTCCGGGGGAGTTCGTGGCATCGGCGACCGGTGACGAGAGCGCCGACTCGTACTCGGACGGCAGCGGCATGCGCCAGAGCGGTTCGCCGGTGGCATCGCCGGCCGCGAGCAGCCCGTCGGCGAGCGGATCGGACGTGGCGAACAGGCCACCGGTCCGCAGTCCGAGCGCGATCTTCATCGCGCCCGTTAGCGTCGCGACGTCGACGAGGGCGGTGGGCCGCAGCCGCATCGCGGCATAGGCCAGGGCATCGGCGAGGACGATGCGCCCTTCGGCGTCGGTGTTGCCGATCTCGCTGGTGCGCCCGCCGACATGCCGCACGATGTCGCCGGGCCGATAGGACGAGCCGGACAGCGAGTTCTCGGCCGCGGGCACGAGCGCGGTGACACGCACCGGCACCCGGGCGGACGCGATCGCGTGCAGCGCGGCCAGCACCGCGGCCCCGCCCGACATGTCGGTGTACATCGTGTTCATGCCGTGACCGGCCTTGCGGTTCACACCGCCAGTGTCGAAGGTGATGCCCTTGCCTACGAGCGTGATGTGGATGCCCCTGCGGGCGCTGCGAGGCTTCCAGCGCGCCTCGATCAGCCGGGGCGGAGCGGCCGATCCACCTCCGACGGCGAGGACGCCGCCGAATCCGTGCTCAGTCAGCCATCGGACGTCGTGCTCGTCGACGTCCACGCCGAGCGGGGTCAGCGTGCGCGCCGCCTGCGCGGCCAGCCAGGCGGGAGTCTTCTGACCCGATCGGGCGTTCGCGAGATCCCGGGCCCAGAGGGTTGCCGCGGCGCCGCGCAGGCCACGCTCGATCGCGGCCTCGTCCTCGGCACCGCAGAGCTCGACCACTCCTGGTCCGGGCTCGGGTGACGTGGCTCGGGTGAACCGGTAGCACCCCAGAGCCAGCCCTTCGACGAACGCCACGAGGCGGGCGCCGGCGAGCTCGCTGGCGTCGAGCGCGCAGCGACCCGGAGGCAGGTCGCGGGCCAACCGCCCGGCTGCCGCCCGCACCTCGGCCGGGTCGTCGCCGACGTCGACGGAAGCGGCTGATTCCGAGCGCGGCGCGCTGCAAATCTCGACTCTCCCGACCGCCATGCCTCACGATCCTTCCTGACGCGTCGACTCCGGACAGCACTCGGCCCCGGAACCGATCCTGGGATCGGGCCGGGGCCGGGCAACCAGACTTATCCGACGGCTGCCTTCAGCGCGTCCCCAAGAGCACCTGCCTCGTCCGGTGACAGCTCTACGACGAGCCGCCCGCCGCCCTCAAGCGGCACGCGCATCACGATGCCGCGGCCTTCCTTCGTGACCTCGAGCGGGCCATCGCCCGTCCGCGGCTTCATGGCCGCCATGCGTACCTCCTTGGTGAGCTGCGCTCACAATCCCGACGAATCAGTCCGGGCCGCATCGCTGCGGCGCCGTGTGTAGCGCCATTCTCCCGCATGGCAGGCGGTTCGCCCAACCCAGGGGTCGCGGTAGCGTCGGCCCGTCAGCCGATCGAGAGGAGCCCCAGGTGGCGGATGTGCTGCTGGTCGAGCGGAGCGCGGGCGTCGCGACGCTGATCATGAATCGGCCCGACTCGATGAACTCGCTGTCGGTTGAGCTGAAGGAGACGCTGCTCGACGCGGCCCGGGAGGTCTCGGGTGATCCGGCCGTGCGGGCGGTGGTGCTGGCCGGCTCGGGGCGGGGCTTCTGCGTCGGGCAGGACCTGCGCGAGCACGTCGCGCTGCTGGCGGCGAACGACCCGTCGCCGCTGTCGACGGTCGCCGACCACTACAACCCGCTGATCCTCGCGCTGGCGCGCATGCCGAAGCCGGTGATCGCGGCCGTCAACGGCATGGCGGCCGGAGCCGGCGCGGGGATCAGCTTCGCGTGCGATTTCCGGATCGCGGCCAAGACCGCGGGGTTCCTGATCGCCTTCGCGAATGTCGGGCTCACGCTCGACAGCGGTGTCTCGTGGACGCTGCCGCGCATCGTCGGTGCCGCCCGGGCAACTGCGCTGTCCATCCTGGCCGAGCCGATCACCGCGGACGCGGCGCTGGAGATGGGCCTGGTCAACGCGGTGGTCGAGCCGGAGCGCGTCCTGCCCGCCGCGCAGGAACTTGCGCTGCGCCTCGCTGCCGGGCCGACGGCCGCCTATGCCGCGATCAAGGCCTCCCTGGCGTATGCCGCGACGTCCGACCTCGAAGCCGCGCTGGCCATGGAGAGCGAGTTGCAGGTGACCATGGGACACACCGAGGATCACCAGACCGCCACCGCCGCGTTCATCGCCAAGCAGAAGCCGACCTTCATCGGCCGCTAGCCGGGCGTCGACGCGCGCCAGCACGTTTGGATGTGGTCGTCCACGATGCCGGTGGCCTGCATCAGGGCGTAGGCGGTGGTCGGTCCGACGAATCGCAGGCCGCGCCGCTTGAGTTCCTTGGCCATCGACACTGACTCCGGCGAACTGGACGGGACCTCGCTGAGGCTGCGCGGCCGCTTGCGCCGCCCGGTCGGCGCGTAGGACCAGAGCAGAGCATCCAGGCCTTCGGGCACCGAGGCCCGGATTGCGCGGGCGTTCGCGATCGTGGCGTCGATCTTGGCGCGGTTGCGGACGATTCCCGCGTCGCCGAGCAGGCGCTGCACGTCGGCGTCGTCGAACCCGGCCACCGCGTCCACGTCGAAAGCGGCGAACGCGGCGCGAAAGGCCGGGCGTTTGCGCAGGATCACCAGCCACGACAGTCCGGATTGGAACGCTTCGAGCGACAGGCGTTCGAACAGGGCGCTCTCGCCGTGCAGCGGGCGGCCCCACTCGTCGTCGTGGTAGGCCAGGTATTCCGGCGCCGACGTCGCCCAGCCGCAGCGCGGACGATCAGGGGCGGTCATCGCCGCCGGCCGACTCGCCCGAGGGTTGCCCCGATGCGGTGTCGGGATCCGGGCTGGCCGCCTGCTGGTCACCGGTCGCCGGCCCGGTGATTCCGCGTCGGCGACGCTGGCGACGAGGCGGCGTGAGCGCGCCCTCGGACGGCGGGGCCTGAGCCCCGGCTCCGGACCAGGACTCAGGCTCGGGTGCGGGGTGGGCGTGGGGCTCGGTCTCGGGCTGAGCTTCGGCCGCCCCGAGCCCAGTCGCGGGCTCGGGCTCAGCGCCGCCGTGTTTACGCCGACGCTCACGACGTGGCCCCGAACCGTCGGTGTCCGGCGCGGTTTCGGACTCCGACAGCGCGTCCTCGATGACTTGCGGAAAGCGCGCCGGCTGCGGTCCGGGCCGAGACCCGGGCGCCGGTGGTTCGGCATCCCCCGCGGACGGCTCGTCGACGACGGGCCCGGACGCGACGACGCCCCGCCTGCGACGCCGACCGCGCGGCGCCACACCTTCCGCCCCACGTGCCTCAGCCGCGCCCGGCTCGGCCTCCGCCGACGATCCGGCGCCGAACACGACCCGCTCGGCCTCGGAATCGGCTTGCGTCGGCTCCGGCGCGGGCGGCTCGGCATCGGCTTCTGTCCGCTCCGGCTCGGACGGCGCGGGCGGCTCGGCTACGACTTGCTGGGGCAGGGGCGCCTGGTCCACGGGCGCCTGGTCCACGGGCGGGTCGGGCACCGGCGGGTCGGGCACCGGCGAGTGCGCTGCGGGCAGTTCCACGGCCGGCTCGGCGA
>DATAQD010000044.1:0-11630 GCA_036264855.1 Jatrophihabitans sp.
CTGCTGGCTCCCGGCGACACGACGATCGGCAATCTGCCTGCGATCTCCGACGTCACGATCATGCGGCAGCTGCTCGAGCGGCTGGGCTGCTCGGCCGTCGAGCACCGGGGCGGAGACGTCGACCGGGTCACGATCAGCACCCCGGAGATCCTCAGCCCGCAGGCCCCGTACGAGCTGGTCCGCAAGATCCGGGGGTCCATCTGCGTGCTCGGGCCGCTGCTCGCCCGCACCCGCAGCGCGAAGGTGGCCCTGCCCGGCGGGGACGCGATCGGCTCCCGCCCGCTCGACATGCACTTCGCCGGCCTCGAGCGGATGGGCGCCGAGATCCGGGTCGAGCACGGGTACATCGTCGCCGAGGCGGACGACCTGCACGGGGCCTCGATCTGGCTGGACTTCCCGAGCGTGGGGGCCACCGAGAACATCATGACCGCGGCCGTTCTGGCCAAGGGCACCACCGTCATCGACAACGCGGCCCGTGAGCCGGAGATCGTGGACCTGTGCCGCATGCTCGTGGCGATGGGTGCGCAGATCGAGGGGATCGGTTCGTCCACGCTGGAGATCACCGGCGTCGAGGGGCTGCATCCGGCCAGCCACGACGCCGTGCCTGACCGCATCGTCGCCGGCACCTGGGCGCTGGCCGCCGTGGCCACCCGGGGCGATATCACGGTGCGGGGCGCGAACGCGTCCCATCTGGAGATCGCGCTCGACAAGGTGGCCCAGGCCGGCGGCGAGGTCGAGGTGCTCGCCGACGGGTTCCGGGTGGCCATGGACCGCCGTCCCACGAGCTTCGACGTTGTCACGCTGCCCTATCCGGGGCTGGCCACCGATCTGCAGCCCCAGGCCATCGCCGCGCTGTCGGTGGCGGACGGGACGGCGATGATCACCGAGAACCTGTTCGAGGCCCGCTTCATGTTCTGTGACGAGATCGCCCGAATGGGGGCCGACGTGCGCACCGACGGCCACCACGCGGTGGTGCGCGGCCGCGAGCGGCTCTCCGGGGCGCCGGTGCGGGCGACCGACATCCGGGCCGGAGTCGGCCTGGTCATCGCCGGCCTGGTGGCCGAGGGCGTCACCGAGGTGGCCGAGATCCACCACATCGACCGCGGCTACGTCCGGTTCGAGGAGCAGTTGCGCGGCCTCGGGGCCGAGATCGAGCGGGTCGACTCAGCGACTTTCGGCGGCTGAGGACGCGTCGGCCCGCACCGCCCCGGTCGCGTGCCCCTCGCGGCGGTCGTGCAGCGCGCGGATCCCGGCCAGCGCGATGAAGTAGGCGCTGCCGACGACCAGCATCACCCGGACGAAGTAATAGTGATGCGGATACGTCAGCGCCCCGGCCGAGATGCCGCCGATCCAGCACGTCGCGCCGGCGATCGTGTACGGACGCAGGTAGCGCGCCCGCATGATGTGCGGATACGGCATGTTGCTCAGGCAGAGCAGGGACAGGGCGACGGTGATGGACGCGCCCACCCACGTCCGGGCCTCCATCAGGAACATGACCGGGCCGACGAGGTTCCAGGCGGCCGGGAAGCCGCGGAACCAGTTGTCCTCGGTCATCATGTCCTTGCGCGCGAACCAGATGGCCGAGGTGAAGACCATGACGCACAGGACGGCGATGCCGACGTTGTCCTGGGGCACGACCCGGAACTGGTACATGAAGCAGGCCGGCACGACGACGCACGTGACGTAGTCGATGATCAGGTCGAGCAGGAACCCGTCGATGCGCGGTACCCGCTTCTCGACCTCCACGGCCCGCGCGATCGGGCCGTCCACCCCGTCGATGAGCAGGGTGAGCAACAACCAGACGATCGCGTAGTCGGGCTTGCCGACCAGGACGTCGCGCAGCGCCAGCATCGCGGCCACGATGCCGAGGGTCGTGAACGAATGCACCAGCCACGCGCCACCGCGCTGGGCCGGCGTGTACTCCGTCCCGGACTGGCGGAAGGGCGACGTCACCCGGGCACCCTATGCGCTGTCAACAGGACGGCAAAGCCCATCGGGTCACTGGCGCAGGAGGGTCCGGGCGCGGTCGGCGTCGGCGTGGAAGACCAGGACGTCGAGCAGCCCGTCCCGCCGCTTGGACATGGACGAGCGGATGTTGGCCTCGCCGAGGATGGCGCGGCGCTCCAGCGCGGTCTGCCGGTTCAATCCCGACTCGACGACGGTCAGCAGACCGAGGTCGGCGGAGGCGGCGGCATCGACCGGCCGGACCGCCGGGCGGGGACGCGAGGGGCGGAACACCCAGCGCATGACCAGGGTGAGCAGCAGGATGACGACGAGCGCGGTGATGACGGCGTAGGGGCTGTTACCCACGTCCTCATCGTCCTCCGCCGGACAAGTGCCTGCGCAGACCTTTCTCACCGGAACGCATCATCAGGTCGTGGTTGAACCGCAACGCCGGCCGGAGCAGGCGTCCGGCGGCCCGCAGCATGGCCTTGCCAACTTGCACGTCCTCGTCGAACACGGCCGTCGAGCCCGCGCCGTTCGCCGTGATCGTCCACTGGCTGGTGCCCGACAGATCGCCCTCCATCCGGGCCCGCAGGACCAGTCGCGCTGGGTCCTCGATCTCGCGGTGCATGCGGAACACGACGTCGTAGGGCAGCAGGCTGCGGCAGGTCAGCTCACCGGACAGGTCGTCGATGCGCCGCGTCCGGCGAACCTGCGGCCACCATCGCGGGTACGACTCGACGTCGGACAGGACGCCATAGACCGTCGCGGGAGTCGCGGGCAGCCGCCACTCCGACCGGAAGACGTAGGCACTCATGTCTCTCGATTCGCCGCGCCGGTGACCGGTGGATCGACCGACCACGGGAAGTCGATCCATCTGTCAGTACGGCGCCACACGTACTCGCAGTTCACCGTCGTCCGGGGCTTCTCGTAGATGACGGCGCTGCGCGCCTCGGCCACGTGCTTGAGGCAGTACGCCTTCACGAGGGCCAGGGTGGCGCCGGTGTCGGCGACGTCGTCGGCGATCAAGACACGGGCGCCGGCGAGGTTGACCGGTTCGGGAACCGGCGGCAGCATCACCGGCATGTCCAACCGCTCGTCGACCCCGGTGTAGTACTCGACGTTCATCACGTGCAGGTTCTTGACGTCGAGCGCATAGCCCAGGCCCCCGGCCACGAACAGCCCGCCGCGGGCGATCGCCAGCACGATGTCGGGACGGTAGCCGTCCTCGTAGATCTCGACCGCGAGCTCGCGGCACGCGGTGCCGAACCGGTCCCAGGTCAGGGTCTCGTGCGCCTCGGCCGCAGGAACCGCCATGGCGCCAGCCTGCCAGACGTTGCGAGGTGGGACACACTGTCACGGTCAACCCCTGGGATGTCCGAATAAACTCAGGCGTTGCCCACGGAGGTGCCGAATGCCCTTTCCTACGGACGAGACCCGCGACCAGCCCTGGCTGATGCGGACCTACGCCGGTCACTCGTCGGCAGTCGAGTCGAACAAGCTGTACCGCGCGAACCTGGCCAAGGGGCAGACGGGGCTGTCGGTCGCGTTCGACCTGCCGACCCAGACCGGCTATGACCCGGACGCCGAACTCGCGCGCGGTGAGGTGGGCAAGGTCGGCGTGCCGATCTCGCACGTCGGCGACGTCCGGGCCCTGTTCGAGGGCATTCCCATGGAGCACATGAACACCTCCATGACCATCAACGCGCCGGCCATGTACATGCTGGCGCTCTACCTGACCGTCGCCGAGGAGCACGGGGCCGACTTCGCGAAGCTGTCGGGCACCACCCAGAACGACATCATCAAGGAGTACCTGTCGCGGGGGACCTACGTCTTTCCGCCGGCGCCGTCGATGCGCTTGATCACCGACATGATCGCCTACACCGTCGCGCACGTCCCGAAGTGGAACCCGATCAACGTCTGCAGCTACCACTTGCAAGAGGCCGGTGCGACCCCGGTGCAAGAGGTCGCGTTCGCGCTGTGCACCGCGATCGCCGTGCTTGACTCCGTCAAGGGGTCCGGCCAGGTGCCCGAGGACAAGTTCGGCGAGATCGTCGCCCGCATCTCGTTCTTCGTCAATGCCGGCGTCCGGTTCGTCGAGGAACTGTGCAAGCTGCGGGCGTTCGGGCAGCTGTGGGACGAGATCACGCTCGAGCGGTACGGGGTGCCGGACCCGAAGCACCGCAGGTTCCGCTACGGCGTGCAGGTCAACTCACTGGGCCTGACCGAGGCGCAGCCGGAGAACAACGTCTACCGGATCCTGCTCGAGATGCTGGCCGTGACGATGTCGAAGGACGCGCGGGCGCGGGCCGTGCAACTGCCGGCGTGGAACGAGGCGCTCGGCCTGCCTCGGGCCTGGGACCAGCAGTGGTCGCTGCGCATGCAGCAGGTGCTGGCCTTCGAGTCCGACCTGCTCGAGTACGACGACCTGTTCGCGGGCTCGAACGTCGTCGAGGCCAAGGTCGCCGAGATCAAGCGGGGCGCGCGGGCCGAGATCGACACCATCCTCGAGCTGGGCGGTGCCGTCGTCGCGGTCGAGTCGGGCTACCTGAAATCCGCGCTGGTGTCCTCGCTGGCGCTGCGCCGGCGGCGGATCGAATCAGGCGAGGACGTGGTCGTGGGCGTCAACCGGTATACCGAGAGCGAGCCCAACCCGCTGGTCGGCGGCGCCGACGGCGGCATCCTCACCGTCGATCCCGCGGTTGAGCAGGCTGCGATCGAGGCAATCGGCACCTGGCGGGCCGGTCGCGACGGCGCGGCGGTGGACGACGCGCTGACCGCGCTGCGCGACGCCGCCAAGACCGACGAGAACCTGATGAACGCGTCGTTGGCCTGCGCCCGCGCTGGGGTCACCGTGGGGGAGTGGTCCGGCGTCCTGCGCGAGGTCTTCGGAGAGTACCGACCGCCGACCGGGGTCGCGGGCGCCAGCGGCGGCGGCCACGAAGGTTCGCTGGCCGAGGTCCAGGCCCGGGTGAGGGCGCTGGGCGAGCAGCTGGGCCGGCCGCTGAAGTTCCTGGTGGGCAAGCCGGGCCTGGACGGGCACTCGAACGGTGCCGAGCAGATCGCGGTCCGGGCGCGCGATGCCGGCTTCGAGGTCATCTACTCGGGCATTCGTCTCACCCCAGCCCAGATCATCGCGGCAGCCGTCGAGGAGGACGTCGACGTCGTTGGGCTTTCGGTGCTGTCCGGCTCGCACCTGTCGGTCGTGCCCGCCGTCGTCGAGGGCCTGACCGCCGCCGGCCTCGGCGACGTGCCGGTCATCGCCGGCGGGATCATTCCGGAGGCGGACGCGGCCACGCTGCGCGCCGCCGGGGTGGCCCGGGTCTTCACGCCGAAGGACTTCGAGATCACGTCGATGCTCGCTCAGATCGTGGACGCCATCGAGCAAGCCCGCTCCTGATCCGGGGCGCCCGGCCCCACGGCCGGCCCGCCGGGCTGGAACGGCCCAGAACCCGCGCCGGGCGAAAAGGGGGTTCAGCGCTCGGGCTTGAGGGTGCGGGTCACCAGCGGGATGACGATGGTGGCGGCGATGACGTGGGCGCCCATCAAGGTCAGCTTGGACGAGGTCGCGCTCGCGCCGGCGAACAGGTCCGGGACGAAGGACAGCGCGGTCAGGACGTACGCCGTAACGCTGAACGTGTGAGCCGGCCGCTTCGCCCATCGGTTCAGCGCAGTGGCGATGACGAGCCCGGCGGCTACGCACATGACGACCATGATCGTGCAGGCGCCGGGGCCGATCTCGACGACGTCCTTAGCCGTTGCGCCGATGTTGCCGATGGCCAGATGGACGCCTGCGGCCCGGATGACCGCGGTGTAGAGCTCCGTTGCCGCCGCGGCCAGTACGACGGCGACGAGGCCGACGCGCCACAGGGACGGGGCCGAGCGGACGGGGGCAGCGGGGCGGGTGGCGGTGGTGACGCTCATGTCAGGACTCCTCGGCTGGTCGGCTCCGGTCTGGCGCCGCTTCACCTATGAGTCGGATGGTCCGCGCCGATTTCGACACGTCCGCAAATTCATCGCCTCCCGGACAACTCGCGAGCGGTGCGGGCCCGACCGGTAGCGTCGCCAACTGTGCGTCTGGTCATCGCCCGTTGCAGCGTCGATTACGTCGGCCGGCTGACGGCTCACCTGCCGATGGCCACCCGGCTCTTGGTCGTCAAGGCCGACGGCTCGGTGCTCGTCCATTCCGACGGCGGCTCCTACAAGCCGCTGAACTGGATGAGCCCGCCGTGCGCCCTCGTCGAGACCGACGCGACGTGGACGGTGACGAACAGGGCCGGCGAACAGTTGATCGTCACGATCGAGTCGCTGCTGCACGACTCCTCGCACGACCTCGGTGTCGACCCAGGATTGGTGAAGGACGGCGTCGAGGCGCACCTGCAGAAGTTGCTGGCCGAGCACATCCACACCCTGGGCGCGGGCTACCGCCTGGTCCGGCGCGAGTACCCGACGCCGATCGGGCCGGTCGACATCCTCGCCCGCGACCCCCACGGCACCGCGGTCGCGGTCGAGATCAAGCGCCGGGGCGAGATCGACGGCGTCGAGCAGCTGACCCGCTACCTGGAGCTGCTCAACCGAGATCCGCTGCTCGCGCCCGTTCGCGGGGT
This sequence comes from Jatrophihabitans sp., assembly GCA_036264855.1. Lineage (GTDB taxonomy): Bacteria > Actinomycetota > Actinomycetes > Mycobacteriales > Jatrophihabitantaceae > Jatrophihabitans. Next base: position 6,552 of record DATAQD010000044.1, read on the forward strand.
CTTCGCGGCCCAGGAGATCAAGCCGCAGGCGCGCACCCTGGCCGAGGACCGCGGGATCACCTGCCTGGTGCTCGACTACGACGTCCTACGGGGTATCGACGACCCGTCCCAGCGACTGTTCTGACCCGGCCCGGGCAGACGAGCGCATGCGCACGCCGACGAGCGAGCGCATCAACTAGACGCACGCGCGAAGCCCGGGTCTGAGAGGCTGCCGCAATGCCTCTCGTCCTGCTGGAGAACGGATCGGCCGAGGGCGTGCGCGTCCTGACCCTCAACGACCCGGATCGACGCAATGCCCTGTCCCCGCAGCTGCAGCTCGAGTTGGGGGCCGCGGTCGACTCGGTGGCGGCGGATCCATCAGCGCGCGTGCTGGTCATCGCCGGCAACGGGCCCGCGTTCAGCTCCGGCGCCGACCTGCCGGCCCTGTTCGGCGAACCCGACCGCGACGTTGCCGACATTCGCGCCGGCCTGCGGAAGGTCTATGACTGCTTCCTGCGGGTCCGGCGATTGGAAATCCCGACCATCGCCGCCGTGCAGGGTGCCGCCGTCGGAGCCGGCGTCAACCTCGCAATGTCGTGCGACGTGCGGATCGCGGGACCGGGCGCGCGGTTCGGGATCACGTTCACCAAGCTCGGCCTGCATCCGGGTGGGGGCTGTACGTATTTCCTGACGCAGGCCCTGGGCCACCAGCGCGCGTTGTCGCTGATCCTCGACGGCGGGGTGCTCGACGCCGGCGCCGCGCTGGACCTGGGCCTCGTCCTGTCGGTCGCGAGCGATCCGCTCGCGGCCGCGCTGGCCACGGCCGCACGGTGGTCGGAGCTGGACCCGGCCCTGGCCCGAGACATCAAGCGCGCGGTGGCGATCGCCGAGCGCGGCAACTTCGACGACACGCTGGACTTCGAGTCGTGGGCGCAGGCCGCGTCGACCCGCAGCCCGTTGCTGGCCGAGGCGATCGCCCGTTTCGTCCGGTGAGATGACCCTCAGTCCGCTGCTGCCGGTCGGCGCGGCACACTAAGGTTCTGCGGTCGCTGCCGCCTCGCGGACGTGGCCCGCGTATTGATGATCCATCTTTGGAGGACGTGTTCATGGCCCGGGAGTTCCAGCAGGTCGGTGTGATCGGGCTCGGCACGATGGGTGCGGGCATCGTCGAGGTCTTTGCCCGCAACGGGCTGTCGGTCGTCGCGGTCGAGAAGGACGAGGCCGCCCTCGCCCGGGGGCGCACCCACCTGGAAGGTTCGACCGTGCGCGCCGTCGAGCGGGGCAAGCTCACCGTCGAGGAGCAGAAGGCCTTGCTCGAGCGCATCACCTTCGGCACCGACCTCGCCGCCCTGGCCGAGGTCGACCTGGTCGTCGAGGCGGTGCCCGAGCAGCTCGACCTCAAGCGGGCGATCTTCACCGAGCTCGGCGGCATCTGTAAGCCCGACACGGTCCTGGCCAGCAACACGTCCTCGCTGTCGATCACCGAGATCGCGGTCGCCACCGACCGTCCCGGCAAGGTCGTCGGCATGCACTTCTTCAATCCCGCCCCGGTCATGAAGCTCGTCGAAGTCATCCGGACGGTGGTCACCGAGCAGGACGTCATCGACGATGTCGAGGCCTTCGCGCAGAAGCTCGGCAAGGTCGACGTCACCGTGGGCGACCGGGCCGGCTTCATCGCCAACGCGCTGCTGTTCGGCTATCTCAACCACGCGGCCGCGCTCTACGAATCGCGCTACGCGACCCGCGAGGACATCGACGCGGCCATGAAGCTGGGCTGCGGCCTGCCGATGGGGCCGCTCGCCCTGCTGGACCTCATCGGCCTCGACACCGCCTACGAGATCCTCGACACGATGTACCAGCAGTCCCGCGACCGGCTGCACGCGCCGCAGCCGATCTTCAAGCAGATGATGACGGCCGGACTGCTCGGCCGCAAGAGCGGCCGGGGCTTCTACACCTACGACGCGCCGGACTCGCCGAAGGTCGTCGCGGACGAGCTGACGCCGCCGGCCGGGGCCGAGATCGAGGGCGCCCGCGAGGTATCGAGGGTCGGCGTCGTCGGCTCCGGAACCATGGCGACCGGGATCGTCGAGGTCTTCGCCAAGGCCGGCTACGACGTGATCTTCGTCGCGCGCAGCCCGGAGAAGTCCGACAAGGTCGTCGCCGCCATCACTCGCTCCCTGGAGAAGGCCGTCGGGCGCGGCAAGCTGTCCGAGGCCGAGCGCGACGCGGCCCTCGCCCGGCTCACGCCGAGCACCTCGCTCGACGACCTGGCGTCGGTTCAGCTGGTGGTTGAGGCCGTCGTCGAGGACCTCGCCGTCAAGCAGACGCTGTTCGCGAATCTCGACGACATCTGCGCGCCGGGCACCGTGCTGGCCACGACCACGTCCTCCCTGCCGGTGATCCAGTGCGCGGTCGCCACGTCGCGTCCGGCCGACGTCATCGGCATGCACTTCTTCAATCCGGCGTCGATCATGCGCCTCGTCGAGGTGGTGTCGACCGTCTCGACCGCGGGGGACGCCGAGGCCACCGTCCTGGACGTCACTCGCAAGATCGGCAAGCATGCCGTGCGCTGCGGCGACCGGTCCGGGTTCATCGTCAACGCCCTGCTCTTCCCGTACCTCAACGACGCGATCAAGATGCTGGAGGGCCACTACGCCAGCGCCGACGACATCGACTCGGCGATGAAGGTGGGATGCGGGTACCCGATGGGCCCGTTCGAGCTGCTCGACGTCGTCGGCAATGACGTGTCCCTGGCCATCCAGCGTGAGCTCTACCAAGAGTTCCGCGATCCGGGCTTCGCGCCCGCCCCGCTGCTCGAGCACCTGGTCACCGCGGGCCGGCTCGGCCGCAAGACCGGGAAGGGCTTTCGCGATTACGGCTGAGTTCGGTGGCGCGGCGCAATCGGCGGCGTGAGGCCACGCCGTTGCGCCCGCTGTTCGGCGGCGCCGAGCGGCGGGAGCAGTGGCGCGGCGACACGTGGGTGGTGCGCAGCGTGCCGGGGCAGGCGGCGGTCAAGGCCTACCGCTGTCCCGGTTGCTCGCAGGAGATCAGGGCTGGAGTGCCGCACGTCGTGGCGTGGCCGGCGGCGGAACTGTCGGCCGAGGGCCGGCGCCACTGGCACACGGCCTGCTGGGCCGCCCGCGACCGGCGACGATAGGCCCGGGCGCCCGGCTCCGTGGCAGCGATGTTCGGCACCTCAGGCCGTCGAGTGAAACCGGGAGCGAGATGCCGAAGCGGATCCAGTTGCGACGCACCCAGGGATGGCGCAAGCCCGAGGGCACGATCGTGGTCGCCCGCCCGTCCCGGTGGGGGAACCCGTTCCGGATCGGCCCGGCGGGCGAGGGTGGCCTGACCCGCGAGCAGGCCGTGCGGGCATTCGCGCAATGGCTGCGGGCGCACCCGGATCACGTCCGCGCAGTGCGCGCGGAGCTCGCCGGTCACGACCTCGCCTGCTGGTGCCCGCTGGACGCGCCCTGCCACGCCGACGTCCTCCTGCAGGTCGCCAACGAATGAGGCGGCCCGCGGCCGACCCGCATACCCGGCGGCCCGCGCCGCGCGCTGGGGCGCGGCGGTGACGCGTCGCAGCGGCGGCCCGCCGGCTAGTCGGCGGGCGGGCGGTCCGGCTCGCCCGACGTGGCGAGCAACGACTGCTCGAGCGCGGCCCGCAGCGTGAGCTGCAGCGCGTCGAGCGCCGCGTGCGTCTCGTCGCGGACGGTGCGCAGCCGGCGGACCTCGTGATCGGCGTCGGCAATCATCTGCTGCGCGGACGCGCGCGCGTCCGCCATGACTTGGGCGGCCTCGGCCTGGGCAGCCGCCTTGCGTTCGGCTTCCTCGTTGAGTGCCGCGGTGCGGCGCAGCCGCAGGGTGATGTCGAAGTCCTCCTGGGCGCGCACCCGGGTCGCCAGGGCCTCGTCGTCGAGTCGCTTGCGCTCGGCGTCGGCCTGCTCGGCGAGCCGGGTGCGTTGCGCTTCCGCCTCGGCCGAAAGCCGGTCCTCTTCGGCGCGGGTGCGGGCCTCGGACTCGGCGAGCGCCTTCTCGATCTCGGTCTTGCGGGCCTCGGCCTCCGCGATCCGGGTCCGGAACATCTCGTCCGCCTCGGCCTGGCGCTCGGTGGCCTCGGCCAGGATCCGCTCGGCTTCGGCCTGGGCCGCGGAGCGGGTCCGGGCGGTGCTGTCGGCAGCTCCGTTGCGGACCTGCTCGGCCGCGGCCTCAGCGTCCTTGCGCAGCTTGGCGGCCTCGGCCTTCGCCGCCTGCAGGATCTGTTTGACGTGCTCGTCGACGTTGTCCGGGGTGACCGCCTCGGTCGCCGCTCGCAGCTGCCGGCGCAGCGACTCCGCCTGGGCCTGCGAACTCGCCAGCTGGGCGGCGAGATCGGCGCTGCGGGCCGCGGCGGCGTCCCGCTCGGCGGCGATGACCCTGACGTCGTCGTCGAGCCGGCTGATCTCGCGATCGACCTGCGCGCGGTCGTAGCCCCGCATTGCCGTGTCGAACCCCCGGCTCGCCTCGTAGAGCGGCAGGAGATCTTGAGTTGGCTCGCTCATGCCGAACATCGTCGCATTCGGAGGCGAGAAGCCCCAAGTGGGCTATTCGTCCCGGCGTGGCTTCGCTCAGCGATCGCGGAACCGGTTGATCGCCTCGAGGTGCTGCGCGCGCAGGTCCGGATTGCGAACCCCGAGACCTTCCTCGGGCGCCAGGCAGAGCACGCCGACCTTGCCCTGGTGCAGGTTGCGGTGCACGTCGAACGCGGCCTGCCCGGTGTCGGCCAGCGGGTACACCTTCGACAATGTCGGGTGGATGGCGCCCTTGGCGATCAGCCGGTTGGCCTCCCAGGACTCGCGGTAGTTCGCGAAATGCGAGCCCACGATGCGCTTGAGCGTCATCCAGAGGTAGCGGTTGTCGTACTCGTGCCAGTACCCCGACGTCGAGGCGCAGGTGACGATCGTGCCGCCGCGCTTGGTGACGTACACCGAGGCGCCGAACGTTTCGCGGCCTGGGTGCTCGAAGACGATGTCCGGATCTTCGCCACCGGTCAGTTCGCGAATCTTGGCGCCGAGTCGCCTCCATTCGCGAGGGTCCTGGGTGTGCTCGTCCTTCCAGAAT